>NZ_CP155619.1:4992397-5304422 GCF_039697315.1 Pseudomonas abietaniphila
TAGAATCCACACCCATGCCAGTCCCCGGCAACCGGGGCGTACCGTTTTTCTCGTATTTTCCTTGCCTGGCCCTGCGGCCGGGCGAGTTCATATCAGGTTGGGAGTTTGTACATTGGCAGTAAGTAATCTGGATACCCATGCGTTATTCGTACTCGGCGATTTGCGCGCGAAGTTGGTAAAGCAGTTCCAGGCACGTTTCGTTTACGTCATCGAGCAGTCCCCTGAAGGCATCTACATGTCTGAGATCGACACCGAAAGCGCATTGGTGGTCGATGACAAACCACGTCTGGAATTGAAAGTAGGCGATCACTTTCGCGCCGCCGTACTGCCCAGTCGCGAAGGCGGCAAGTTCGAGATCAAGTTTCGCGACATCAAGATGACCATCTACGGTCTGGGCGAATACGCGTTTGTCGATGTGCCCGAAGGCCACGGTATTGTCTTCAAGGAATCGCACTGCGTGTTCATGGTGTTCGCTGCCCATGAGCAGATTCAGCTGGGGTTGAGCAAAGTGCTCAAGGCCGCAACGGCCAAGGCCGCCAAATGGCGCAAGGGCGAACTGGTGTTCAAGGCCAGCGAGTGATTCGCCGGCGTGAAGCGTGATGACGGTTTAGAGGCGTGTTTGGCCTGCACCCAAGTCGCGTTTTGTGTGTCTGAACTCTCGCGCACGAAGAGCAAGATCAAAACCAGAGCAAGGGAGAGGATCACCGCCCGCCTTTGATTCTGCCGAAGGCGTAGGAGCGCGGCTTGTCCCGCGATCTACCGCGTAGCGGTAGCAGAATCAGACGAGTCGACGGTGCCTGACACTCCACGTGGACCGGTTTTAGTGCCGGTTCCCGGCAGATCGCGGGACAAGCCACGCTCCTACAGTTAAGGGTAGCGTGGATGATTAGGATCGTTCCCACGCTCTGCGTGGGAATGCCTGTGGAGGACGCTCCGCGTCCACTTTGACGCAGAGCGCCAGTCGCTGCGTTACCACGCGGAGCGTGGGAACGATCAAGAAAATCAAGATCAAGAGCGACTTGCTGCTCCGCTTTTGATTCTGCCGAAGGCGTAGGAGCGTGGCTTGTCCCGCGATCTGCCGGGAACCGGCAGCAAGACCTGTGCATGCGGTGCATCAGGTACAACCGAGTCGCCTGATTTTGCTACCGCTGCGCGGTAGATCGTCCGGATGCGGCCCAGACACAAGCCACGCTCCTACAGGGACGGCGTCAAGCTCATATTTCTGCTTCTGTTCCTGCTTTTGATTTGGCTGGTGGCGTTTAGAACTTTTGCACATCCGACGTTTGTGCTGGGGCCTAACCCTCAATGCCACCACCGCTACCGGATAAACACACCCAACCCGCACCAAAAACTACAAACCAAAACAACAAACCGAGAGCCCAACCCCCGCTTCACTTCCCCTCGTGCCGCCCTTCGCTCACCTCCGGCGGCACATCCCCATCCCCCGCCATACGCTTGCGAAACAACCCCGTCCGGGCCAACAGCAAGGTTGTCACCGGCACCGTGACCGCCAACAGGATCGGGATCAGCCAGGCATGCAGAACCGGGGCTTCCTTCATCGCCGAGAAATATACGATCGAGGCCAGCGCCACACACCACGCACCGAGGGTCGAGGCCAGAGCAGGCGGGTGCATGCGCTGAAAAAAATCCTTCATCCCCAGCAGCCCCACCGCACCGACCAGCGCAAACAGACTGCTCACCACCAGCAGCACCGCCGTCAGCACTTCCGCACAGAACGGCAACACGTACAACGAATTCATTCGATCACCTCGCCGCGCAGCAGGAACTTCGCCAGGGCGAATGAGCCCACGAAACCAAACAATGCAATCAACAGCGCCGCTTCGAAATACGTGTCGCTGGCGTAGCGAATCCCAAGCACCAGCATCATCAGCATGGCGAGGATGTACAGATAGTCCAGCGCCAGTACCCGGTCCTGGGCAGAGGGGCCTTTGAACAGGCGAATCAGGGTCAGCACCATCGCGACCGTGAACACCGACAAGCTGAACAGGATGGCGTAGGTGAGCAGCGGGCTCATTGAAAAATCTCCATCAACGGGCGTTCGTAGGTGGTCTTGAAGTGCTCGATAAACTGCGCTTCGTCACCCAGGTCGAACACGTGGAGCAGCAGCACGCTGCGGTCCAGTGCCAGCTCCGACCACACCGTGCCGGGCACCACGGTACAAATCATCGACAGCGCCGCCAGGCCGTGAGCATCGTGCAAGTCCAGCGGCACCTTGATAAACGCAGAACGCGGCGGTTTGTGGCGCGCACGCAACACGGCCCACGCCACCTGCAGATTTGACGTGATCACATCACGCCCGACCACCCAGAACAATTTGAAGGCCACGCCGGGCTTGCGGATGCGCGCAGGCAAAGGGCGAAGGGGGGCGAACATGATCGGCGCGAGAAAACCCAGCAGTGCGCCGAGCAGCAGATTGCCGACACTCAGCGACAGGTTGAGCAGCAACCACAAGGCCCACAGCGACAGCGATAACAGCGGCGCCGGCAATAGACGCTTCATGGCTGCACCTCCGTTGCAGCAGTGGTGGGGCCGGGAGTCGGTTTGGCGGCCATGACCGACAGCACGTACTGCTGAGGGTCGTGCAACGCCTGAGCGGTGTCCTGGGTGTAGCGCAACAGCGCCTGAGCCTTGAACGTGAGTACGATGCACGCGCAGAGCAGCAAGGCGATCGGGATGCACTCGTTACGTCGCAACGCGGGCGACGGTCGATCCTGCGCGGTCCAGAAACGCTTGATGCCGACCCGCACGAAGGCGAACAGCGACGCGAGCCCCGACACGATCAGCAAGGCCACCAGCGTCCAGCTGTCCGCGCGAATGGCCTCGTCTTTCGCCACATCCAGGCCCAACGGGTTGAGCAGGGCGCTGATCAAGGTGAGTTTGCCGAGAAACCCCGACAGCGGCGGCATGCCGATGATCAGCAGCGCGCACACGATGAAGCTCAGTCCCAGGAAGGCCATCGTCCATGGAATCACCTGGCCGACGACGGCTTTTTGTTCGTCATCCAGGTTGGTGCCCGGCACCGGGTGCAGCGACTCCATGGCTTTCGGCAGTTGGTCGGCATCGTCTTCCAGCGGGATTTCATTGGCCGAGCGCGAGCGTTCAACCAGTTCAGCCAGCAGGAACAACGCGCTCAGCGCCAGGGTCGAGCTGACCAGATAGAACAGCGCGCCGGAGGTCAGGCTCGGCTGCCCGAAGCCAATGGCCGACAGCAGAATGCCGGCCGACACCAGAATGCTCAGGCTCGCCATGCGCTCCAGACGCTGGGCGGCGACCACGGAAATCGCCGCGACGGCCAGCGTGGCCATGCCGCCCCAGATCAGCCAGTCGCCGCCGAAGAACGCCGAGTCACCGGCCTGCCCCGAGAACAACAGGGTCCACAGACGCAGCAGCGTATAGGCACCGACCTTGGTCATCAGCGCAAACAACGCCGCCACCGGCGCGCTCGCGGCGGAGTAGGCGGGCACGAGCCAGAAGTTCAACGGCCACATGCCAGCCTTGGCCAGAAACGCCACGGCCAGAATCGCGGCACCTGCGTGCAGAAGCCCGATATCCGCCTGTGAAACCTGGGGGATCTTCACAGCAAGATCAGCCAGGTTCAACGTGCCGGTGACCCCGTAGATCAATGCCGCGCCAATCAGGAACAACGACGAAGCCAGCAAGTTGATGGTGATGTAATGCAGACCCGCCGACACCCGCGCGCGTCCCGAACCGTGCAGCATCAAGCCGTAGGACGCCGCCAGCAGCACCTCGAAGAACACGAACAGGTTGAACAGGTCGGCGGTCAGAAAGGCGCCGTACAACCCCATGAGTTGAATTTGGAACAGCACATGGAAGCTCGCACCCGCCCGGTCCCAGCGTGCCAGCGCAAACAGAAGGGCACAGAAGGCGACAATGCCGGTCAGCACCATCATCAGCGCCGACAGATGATCGACCACCAGCACGATGCCAAAGGGTGATTCCCAGTTGCCCGGCAGGTACACGCCAATCGAGCCGGTGGTGCCTGTCTTCTGCACCCACATCATCAGCGTGATCGAGATCGCCAGACCGAGGGCCGTCGACAGCAGGTTGATGCGTGCCTTCAGCGGCCGGTGTTTCTCGCCGAGCCAGAGCATCAGTGCGGCGGTCAGCACCGGCAACAGGATCGGTGCGACGATCAGTTGGTTCATCAGACTCATTCACTGCTCTCCCGACCGTCGACGTGGTCGTTGCCGGTCAGTCCACGGGACGCCAGCAGCACCACCAGGAACAGCGCGGTCATGGCGAAGCTGATCACGATGGCGGTCAGCACCAGCGCCTGGGGCAGGGGATCGGTGTAATTGAGCAGGTCATGGGGCACGCCGTCCTTGATGATCGGCTCCTTGCCGATGAACAGACTGCCCATGCTGAAGATGAACAGGTTGACGCCATACGACAGCAGACACAGGCCCATGACCACCTGAAACGTCCGTGGGCGCAGGATCAACCAGACGCCGGAGGCGGCGAGCACGCCAATGGCAATGGCGATGACTTCTTCCATCAGATGGCTCCTTGTGTCGGGGTGGGCGCGGCGGGTTCGATCGGCTGCGGCAACGAGGTCGGGCGATGGCTGCGCACTGACTGGTGCGCCAGTGCGGTCAGAATCAACAGCGTCGAACCGACCACCACGGCGTACACGCCGATGTCGAAAAACAGTGCACTGGCGACGTGCACATCACCCAGCAACGGGAGGTGCAGGTGCGCGGTATGCGTGGTCATGAACGGGTAGCCCAGCGCCATCGAGCCCAGCCCGGTAATGAGCGCAAAGAACAGACCGGTGCCCATCCAGCGCAACGGTCGCAGGCTCATGTTGGCCTCGACCCACTGCGTGCCAGCGACCATGTATTGGAGAATGAACGCGACCGACATCACGAGGCCGGCAACGAAGCCGCCTCCCGGTTGGTTATGGCCGCGCATGAACAGGTACATCGACACCACGAAGGCCACCGGCAGCAGCAGGCGCACCAGCACCGCCGGGACCATCATGAAGCCCAGCGCCGTGTCGGTTGCGTGCCGCGGGTTGACCAGGTCGGTGACCACGTCGCGGGCCAGCAGACGTTGTTGGGCAGGCAGTGCGATGCTTTCTTTCGGTGGGCGGAAGCGTCGCAGCAGGGCGAACACCGTCAGGGCAACCACCGCCAGCACGGTGATTTCGCCAAACGTGTCGAAGCCGCGGAAGTCCACCAGCATCACGTTGACGGCATTGGTACCGCCGCCCTGGGCCAGTGCGCGACTCAGGTAAAACTCTGAAATCGTGTTCGGGGTCGGGCGCGTCAGCATCGCGTAAGACAACAGCGCCATGCCGCCACCAACGCCCACGGCGAGAATGAAGTCGCGTACCCGGCGCACTCGCGCGCGGCTGCGTGAGCGAGTCGTTGGGGCAACGTTCTCGTTACGCCGTGGCAGCCAGCGCAGGCCCAGCAGGATCAACACCGTGGTCACCACTTCGACGGCCAGTTGGGTCAGCGCCAGGTCAGGCGCGGAGAACCAGACGAAGGTCACGCAGGTCATCAAGCCGCAGACCCCGACCATGGTCACGGCGGCAAGCCGGTGGTATTTGGCCTGCCAGGCCGCACCCACGGCGCAAGCAATGGCGATTAACCAGAGCATGACGAACACGCCGGAACCCGGAATTTTTGGCCGATCACCCCAGCTCAGGCCGTTTTCGTACATCGGCACAAAGCCTGCGATCAGCGCGACAGTCACCATCAGGAACAATTGCGCTTGCAGGCGTCGAGTGGTCAGCAAGCCTTCCAGCGTCCGTGCGACCCGCAGCTTGAGGATCAATACGCGCTCAAACAGTCGCTTGCCGTTCAAACGCCAGATCAGCGGCGGGCCGACGAAACGCTCGCGCTTGATCGGTTTGCGCAGCAGCAGATACAGCAGGATGCCCGCGCCCATGGCAATCAGGCTCATGATCATCGGGGCATTCAGGCCGTGCCAGATCGCCAGGCTGTACTCAGGCAAGGTGCCGCCCACCACAGGCTGGGCCGCGGCGGCCAGCAATGGACCGACCGATTGGGCCGGGAAAATCCCCACGATCAGGCAGGCCAGCACCAGCAACTCGACCGGCACACGCATCCAGCGTGGAGGCTCGTGCGGCGTGTGTGGCAGATTGTTGGCTTTCGGGCCGAAGAACACATCGACGGTGAAACGCAGGGAATAAGCGACGCTGAAGGTCCCCGCCACGGTGGCTATCACCGGGAGGGCGGCCTCCACCCAGGCCGTCGAGGTGATGAACACGGTTTCGGCGAAGAACATTTCTTTGGACAGAAAACCGTTGAGCAGCGGCACACCGGCCATCGCCGCGCTGGCGACCATCGCCAGCGTCGCGGTGTAAGGCATCAGCTTGATCAGGCCACTGAGTTTGCGGATGTCCCGAGTGCCGCTTTCGTGGTCGATGATCCCTGCCGCCATGAACAGCGACGCCTTGAAGGTCGCGTGATTGAGGATGTGAAACACCGCCGCGACGGCAGCCAGCGGGCTATTGAGACCCAAGAGCAGAGTGATCAATCCCAGGTGGCTGAGGGTGGAGTAGGCGAGCAAGCCCTTGAGGTCGGTCTGGAAAATGGCCGCGTAGGCACCCATCACCAACGTACAGGCGCCCGCACCGCTGACGATCCAGAACCACTGCTCGCTGCCGGATAACGCAGGCCAGAGCCGCGCCAGCAAGAACACGCCGGCCTTGACCATGGTCGCGGAGTGCAGATACGCCGACACCGGCGTTGGCGCGGCCATGGCGTGTGGCAGCCAGAAATGGAAGGGGAACTGCGCGCTCTTGCTCAGCGCGCCGATCAGAACCAAGGTCAGCAAGACCGGGTACAGCGCGTGGGCACGGATCGCGTCGCCTGAGGCCAGCACCCGGTCCAGGTCGTAGCTGCCGACCACGTGCCCGAGCAGCATGACGCCGACCAACAGCGCGAGTCCGCCAGCCCCCGTCACCATCAACGCCATATAGGCGCCACGGCGGGCGTCGGCGCGGTGGTGCCAATAGCCAATCAAAAGGAATGAGAAGACGCTGGTCAGCTCCCAGAAAAACACGATCTGGATCAGGTTGCCGGACATGACCAACCCAAGCATGGCGCCCATGAACGCGAGGAAAAACGAGAAGAATCGCGGCACTGGATCGTCCGGCGACATGTAGTAACGCGCGTACAGCGATACCAGCGTCCCGATGCCCAGCACCAGCATGGAGAACAACCAGGCGAACCCGTCTAGGCGCAGCACGAAGTTCAGCCCCAGGCTGGGGACCCAGAAAAATTCTTCACGAATGACGCCGCCGTGGGCGATCTGCGGGTACCAGAGCGCAACTTGAATCGCGCCGATCAGGGCGATCAGGCCCGCCAGGATGGATTCACTGTTGCGTGCGTTGTGCGGCAAAAGCGCCGCCAGACAGCTGCCGATGAAAGGCAGAAGCAGTAGAACTATCAGGGACATAGGCTTCTAATCTGCGGGGAAAATGTCAAGGATCATACGTGCCGGGTCATGCATCACCAACCGTCAAGATGTCGCAGAATCCTACAAGCTGTGTAGGCAGCAGCGTAGTAGAGCGGTGTGAACCCCGAAGGTTAAGGCCCAAATACAATGCCCCTGTGAGAGTGACATTGCTCGCGAAGCGGTTGAATCAGAGGGTGTTGCAGTGGCCGATTCGCTGGCAAGCTCGCTCCTATGATGTGAATTTCCACTATTTGGGGTGACGCTAATAGTTTGGTTTGTCCTAACGTCCAAACTGTTCCGCCTTCGGCGGGTTACTTGAAAAGACACCAACTAACCAAGTGTCCTGGCTCCTGGTTAGGCCCGACTTCGTCGGGTTCCCGCACTCCGACGACGCTCCGTAGGCCCGCGCTGAACGGACATCCATGTCCTGGCAGCGCTCTCGCGGCATCCATGCCGCTCGGCCCACTCCGCGCCGTCTGCGTTTGGCCTGCACCCAAGTCGCGTTTTGTGGTGTCTGGGCTGCTGCGGCGCTGTGGATCAAAATCCACAGCGCGCTTTGCGCTGTTTGGAACAACACCTCAATCGTTGAATAAAACACAAAACCTGTGGGAGTTAGCTTGCTGACGAATGCGATGTCTCATTCACCCTTGATGTCGCTGACCCACCGCCTTCGTCGGAATGCCGCCCAGACCAAGCTCGCTCCCACAGGTTAAGTGTCCGCTGCGAATTCTGGTTACCCCGCAATATTTGTTGGAGACGTCGGAGGTTACGACGGCAGCGAATGCGATGTCTCATCAACCTTGATGTCGCTGACTCACCGCCTTCTCGAAATGCCGCCCAGACCAAGCTCGCTCCCACAGGTTAAGTGTCCGCTGCGAATTCTGGTTACCCCGCAATATTTGTAGGAGACGTCGGAGGTTACGACGGCAGCGAATGCGATGTTTCATTCACCCTTGATGTCGCTGACCCACCGCCTTTTCGGAATGCCGCCCAGACCAAGCTCGCTTCCACAGGTCCGTGTCCGCAGAGGGATGACAACCTATCAGCCGGATTTGGCGCCTCATCACATTTAAGCGACAATGCCCGCCAGTTTTTGGAGCGCCCCATGTCTGATTCCATCGAAAGCCTTGCCGTCGACGCCGTCCTCGACGCGACCGGTCTCAATTGCCCGGAACCTGTGATGATGCTGCACCAGAAGGTACGCGACCTGCCGGCCGGCGGTTTGCTGAAGGTCATCGCCACCGACCCTTCGACCCAGCGGGACATTCCCAAGTTCTGCGTTTTTCTGGACCACGAACTGGTTGAAAAGCAGGCCGCCGATGGCGTGTACCTGTACTGGATTCGCAAGAAACAGGGCTGAACCTTCCCGTACTGGCTGCGACGTTGCACCGCGCTGGCCCGGCCGCGTGCGAGCGCCTACACTGCCGCGACCCCAGGGAGCCCATCATGCGCATAGTTGCTGACGAAAACATTCCACTGCTCGACGCCTTCTTTTCCGGTATTGGCGAGATTCGTCGATACCCCGGACGTACCCTCGACCGCGCAGCCGTGGCCGACGCCGATATTTTGCTCGTTCGGTCGGTGACCAAGGTCACCCGTGAATTGCTGGAAGGCACACCGGTGCGTTTCGTCGGCACCTGCACCATCGGCACCGATCACCTGGATCTTGAGTATTTCAACGAAGCGGGTATTCAGTGGTCCAGCGCACCGGGGTGCAATGCCCGAGGCGTGGTGGACTATGTGCTCGGCAGTCTGTTGACCCTCGCGGAAATCGAAGGCGCCGACCTGACTCAACGCACGTATGGCGTGGTTGGGGCGGGGCAGGTCGGCGGTCGGTTGATCAAGGTGTTGCGCGGGCTGGGCTGGAATGTGCTGGTCTGCGATCCGCCGCGCCAGGCGGCAGAGGGCGGCAATTACGTCAGCCTCGACGAGATCGTCGCTCGCTGCGACGTGATCAGCCTGCACACACCGCTGAGCAAAACGGGCGAGCTGCCGACCTGGCACCTGTTCGACCGCGCCCGTCTGCTGGATCTCAAGCCAGGTGCCTGGCTGATCAACGCGGCCCGTGGCCCCATCGTGGATAACACGGCGTTGCGCGAAGTGCTGCTTGAACGCGAAGACTTGCAAGCGGTGCTGGATGTCTGGGAACACGAGCCGCTGGTGGACGTCGAACTGGCCGAGCTGTGCGTCATCGGCACCCCACACATTGCCGGTTACAGTCTGGACGGCCGCCAGCGTGGCACCGCTCAGATTTATCAGGCCTTGTGTGCGCACCTGGGGCAATCGCCGAGTATCAGCCTCGACGACTTGCTGCCCAAACCCTGGCTTGCTCACGTGACGCTCGATGCGGCGACCGATCCCGCCTGGGCACTGAACATGCTTTGCCGGGGTGTCTACGATCCGCGCCGCGACGATGCGGATTTCCGTCGCAGCCTGGTCGGTGACGCCGCCAGCCAGCGACTGGCCTTCGATGCGCTGCGCAAACACTACCCGCCCCGTCGGGAAATCGACAGTTTGTACGTGTCCATTAACGGCCAATCCGACGTCTTGCGCACGATGGTGGCGGCGCTGGGTGCCGTGTGCGTCAGTGACTGATCATTCTGTGTATTTCTTGATGTAGGACCACAAGGTTTCGGCGAGACGAGGAGGCGTCTGCTGCCAGAACGGTCTCATGCGAGCCAGGGCCGCGTACGCTTCCTGCCAGGCTTCCTGACGATCCTGCTTGCCGGTGACCGGCGCGTGGACCAACGCGGTGAAGCTGGCGAAGCTGCATGGGACAGGGTATTGCTCGCTGCGCACGATACGGTGAGTCTGTTCCTGCACGGAAACGACCGTTCCTTCGTCGTCGGTAAATGCATGTGGCGTCAGGCTGGTGATTTGGTCGCATCGGCTGTTGCACAGCATTTTGCGGTTTCTCAGCTCGCCAAAGCCTCGTTCGTACATGCTGATCGTTGAACCGCTGACCCTCATGCACGCCATTTCAAAGGCATTCAGGATCACTTCCGCGTTATCGATGCTGGTTTCGATGGTCGCGATGTCGACAAAACGTTCGAGCGTACCCTTCTCCAACGCATCGAGCGCTCGCTTGATGGTGGACAGATGGACAAAGTCCTTCTTGCAGCCGATCAGGTGAACATCAAACTGGTAATCGGCCAGCTCGTCGCCTGAAATGACGTTGGCGAAGGCGCGGGTATCCAGTGCCGTTTCCATGATGATGTTGAACTTGTTCTTGTGCGCGTGGCTGAAGATGCGGCTGCACAGCTCCCAGATGAAGGTTTCGGTGTGCTTGTAACGGCTGGTCACGTCCTGATCGGCGAACTCGGCATAACGCGGGTGCAGCTCACGAAAACGCTCCAGGTAGAGGCGCACGTAGTTGCTGTAACGCGAGTCCTTGAGCAGGGTGTTGTTCAGCATGTAGGTCTTGCCGGAACCCTGGACGCCGGCCACAACGAGGATTTTTGGGGACGGCAGACCGTCCTCTCCAATGTCTCGTTTAACGCCGAACAGGGTGGTTTCCAGCGTGCGGTAAACGGAGTCGAGTTCAGCGGAGGTATAGCTGTAATGAGTAGCGGACATCGTGATGTTTCCTGGATTGTCTGGATTTGAAGGGCCGGACGTAATCGCAGGAAGTGGATGAGCGCAATGGTGTATCGGTGGGGCATGTGTTGCGGAATGTTTGTTGATTTCGCGCGCATAAAAAACCCGGCATCGAGGCCGGGTTTGAATTCAGTAGGCTCATCAGTCTTGTTTTTCAGGTTTGACCCAGTACTTTTCGCATTCCTGACATGCGGCCTGAACCATCTCTTCAGTAATCAGGACTTCTTTCCCGTTTTCATCGAATATCGCGCCGCCCAGTTGTGCCTGGGGTTGGGGCCGAACGACGGGTTCGTGATTGCTGCTGTTCTGCAAGCTCATGGCCTGTCTCCTTCATCAGGTTGTGCGCTTCAATTTACCCACGCTCGATGACCGCGCCATGACATCCCTGGACGCTTCAAGCGTTCGATCAGTCCGCCAGATGACGGCAAAAACCGCCAGCTTGCCGTTAGACCGATCCGCTCTAAACGCCCCTTCTTGCCTTCATAACGCAGCCCCACGCCGGTGTGGATACTCCTACCCAGACTGGCGTCTGCCGCTTGAGTTCAGCAAAAGTCGACGAGCGTACATCGGGGGGGCGGTGTAGGCTCTGCGCTTGAATCGTCTATCAGGTGCCTCCCATGGCTTCAGTGTTTTCCGGGCGTCAGCGCCATGCCATCCGTTTGGCGTTGCGGATGATCACGCCGTACCGCAAGCAAGCCATCGGCGCGCTGGTCGCGCTGATTGTGACTGCAGCGATCACCTTGTCGATGGGGCAAGGCATTCGCCTGATGGTCGATCAGGGGTTCATGACGCGCTCACCGACCCTGCTCAACGAAACCATTGGCCTCTTCATGGTGCTGGTTCTGGCGTTGGCGGTCGGGACGTTCACCCGGTTCTATCTGGTGTCGTGGATCGGGGAACGTGTGGTGGCCGACTTGCGCAAGCAAGTGTTCGATCATCTGGTGAGCCTGCATCCCGGCTTTTACGAGAACAACCGCAGCTCGGAAATCCAGTCGCGCCTGACCGCGGACACCACCTTGCTGCAATCGGTGATCGGATCGTCGCTGTCGATGTTCCTGCGCAATGCGCTGATGGTTATCGGCGGCGTCATCCTGCTGTTTTTCACCAACCCCAAACTGACCAGCATCGTGGTGATCGCGCTCCCTTTAGTGGTCGCGCCGATCCTGATCTTCGGGCGGCGCGTGCGCAGCCTGTCCCGTGAGAGTCAGGACCGCGTGGCGGATGTCGGCAGTTATGTTTCCGAAGCGCTCGGGCAGATCAAAACCGTGCAGGCGTACAACCATCAGGAACAGGATCGCCAGCGCTTTGCAAAAACCGCCGAAGACGCCTTCGACACCGCTCGCAAGCGTATCTTGCAGCGTTCCTGGTTGATTACGCTGGTGATCGTGCTGGTGCTGGGCGCCGTGGGGGTGATGCTTTGGGTCGGCGGGATGGATGTCATTGCCGGGCGAATTTCTGGCGGCGAGCTGGCGGCGTTCGTCTTCTATAGCCTGATCGTCGGCAGCGCGTTCGGCACGCTCAGCGAGGTGATTGGCGAGCTGCAACGGGCGGCGGGTGCGGCGGAGCGCATCACCGAGTTGTTGCAGGCGCGCAGCGAAATCACGCCACCGGCCAGCAATCTGCTGACGCTACCGGAACGGGTCAGCGGTCGATTGGTTCTGGAGCGTGTCAGCTTCGCGTACCCGTCACGGCCCGAGCGCAATGCGGTCGAGGGCTTGAGCCTGACGGTCGAAGCAGGGGAGACACTGGCCCTGGTGGGGCCATCGGGCGCGGGCAAGTCAACGCTGTTCGATTTGTTGCTGCGCTTCTACGATCCGCAGCAAGGGCAGATCCTGATCGAAGGCTTGCCCGCCGAACGCCTCGATCCTCTGGACCTGCGTCGCTGCTTCGCCTGGGTGTCGCAAACCCCGGCGCTGTTCTTTGGCAGCGTCGAAGACAACATCCGTTACGGCAACCCCGTCGCCAGCGTCGAGCAGGTCGAAGCCGCTGCGCGCATCGCTCACGCTCACGAATTCATTCAATTGCTGCCTCAGGGGTATCAGACGCATTTGGGCGACGGCGGGATGGGGTTGTCGGGCGGTCAGCGCCAGCGTCTGGCGATCGCTCGCGCATTGCTGGCCGATGCGCCGATTCTGTTGCTCGACGAAGCCACCAGCGCGTTGGATGCGCAGAGCGAACATCTGATCCAGCAGGCGTTGCCGACCCTGATGCAGGGCCGAACCACGCTGGTGATCGCTCACCGGCTGGCCACGGTGCAGAACGCTGACCGGATCGCGGTGATGGATCAAGGGAAACTGGTGGCGGTGGGCACGCATCGGGAGCTGATCGCCAGCAATCCGCTGTATGCGCGCCTGGCGGCGTTGCAGTTCAACACGGGGACGCAGGATGTGGTGGCGGACATGAAAACGGCGCCTTGAGCGCCGTTGGGTGAATCATCAGTCTTTGCGGTATTCGCAGAGGTAAGCGGTTTCTTCCAGGACATGCAGCTTGAACTTGCTGTTGGCTGGCACGCGGAACTGATCGCCGGTCTTGAAGTGTTCCCAGTCGCCGCTATTGGGCAGCAGGACTTTCAGCGAACCGGAGACGACATGCATGATTTCGCGATCAGCAGTGCCGAACTCGTATTCGCCCTTGGACATGACGCCAACGGTGGCCGCGCCGTGTTCTTGCTGGAAGGCGATGGACTTGACGGTACCGTCGAAATACTCGTTGACCTTGAGCATGGCTGATCTCCTCGGAAAGGGCTTAAAAAGGTTGGACAGTATGCCCAACGTACAAAAGGCCGTCATCCGCTTTGAGAAATGCGTCACGCTCAGCCGGGAATGACCAGCGGGAGCAGTCGGGCGGTGTTGCGCGCGTCGGTCAGTGCACGATGCTGCTGCCCGTTGAAATGCATGCCCGCCAGCTGCAGCGCCGTGTTGAGCCCGCAGGGTTTTTGCAACTGGCGTGCCTGGGCGAACCGCTGCTTGAGGTTGATATGGGCCAGACCGCTGAGTTCGCTGGTGAGTTGATGCTGCTGCCATTGGACTTCGAATTGCTGGCGGTCGTAGTCGCCCCAGCTGACCCAACCGAGCAGGCGGGTGCGGTGATGGCTCAGCCAGCGCTCGAACTGCGGCCAGACGGCGGTGAAGAGTGGCGCACTGTCGATCTGCGCTTGTTGGATGTGCGTCAGTTCGCGACAGAACGAGGTGAGCATCGGCCTGCGCGCGGGCCTGACAAAGCGCTCGAAGTGGTCCACCTCGCGTCCGTCCGCGTTGACCACGCAGGCGCCAATCTCAATGATTTCCATCTCTGCCACCGGCCATCCGCCCTCTTCGGTGGTGGCCTCCAGATCTATCACCAGCCAATGTGGCATCTCGAACTCCAGTTTCTTAACCTGTGGCACCGTCATGGAGCGTAGTCATATTCGGCTGATCGCGTCCAACCGCCGAACGCGCCCATGACTGAGACATGGGACTCGAATGAGGGACGATGGTTTGCCGGGGCGCTGTTTTTTATCGTGCCGGCTGAGCGGACCTGCGGTGAAACGCTTGCCTGGCCGACGGGGTCGGCATAAATTGCGCCGCGACAGTGACTGAAAGATTCGGGTTGTGAATAAAGCCGGTTTTGACGTTGTTTGACCGTTGTCTAATTGTTCGCAAACGCATAGCTTACGTAATCCGATTCGCCAGAGGTGCTTTGTCTTGATGTCTACGCCAGTGCGGATGGCTATTAAAACGCTGCTGTTGGCAACCACGACGCTGTGGGCCTGGCAAGCGGGCGCGGCACAGGTGGTGCGGATTGGCGCGGCGCACTTTCCGCCGTACACGATTCGCCCCGAGCGCGGTGAGGACACTGGCTTGCTGCCGCAAATGATCAGTGCGCTGAATGCCATGCAAAGCGACTACCGGTTTGAAATGGTCCCGACGTCGATTCCACGCCGTTTCCGCGATTTCCAACAGGCTCGCTTTGACATGGCGATTTTCGAGAACCCCGCCTGGGGCTGGAAAGACATCCCTCACGAGGATGTCGACATGGGGCTGGAGGACGCCGAAATCTTCGTCGCGCATCGCGCTCAGGGTCGCTCGCAAAACTATTTCGATGACCTGCACGGCAAGCGCCTGGCGCTGTTCAGCGGGTATCACTACGCCTTCGCCCACTTCAACGCCGACCCCAGGTTCCTGGCAGAGAACTACAACGCCACTTTGACCTATTCCCACGACAGCAACCTGCTCATGGTGCTACGGGACCGGGCGGACATTGCGTTGGTCACCCGATCCTATCTGAGTACGTTTCTGGCCGGTAACCCCGCCGACGCCGATCAGTTTCTGGTGTCGGACCGCGTGGATCAGGTGTATCGGCACTTCGCGCTGTTAAGGCCCAACGCGCCGATCACCGGGGAGAAGTTCGGTGAATTGCTTCGGCAACTGCGCGAGAACGGGCAGATGTTCAAGATCTTCCAGCCGTTCCGGATTGCCGTGACGCCGCAGGCGAGCCATCACGCCATTGCGCTGGATGAGGGTGATAGCCGGGACTGAGGGTGGCAGGCGGGCAGTGAGTGTTCACTGCCCGCGAGTGTCAGCGGTCGCGCGCTTCCTTGGCGTCCATTTCAGCGTTGCGCTCGTGGACGCGCTTGAGTTGTTCTTCGGTCAGGGGCAGTTTTTTCGCTGAATCCTTGAGCATCAGCAAACCACCGACGATCGAGCCGATTGCAATAACCAGAATTAACCAGGCGTACCAGGGCATGAGGCTCTCTCCTTCTTGTGATACCGCTTTGAGCAACGGCGCTGCCCAGTGGTTCAATTGTAGGAGACGTCCGGTCCGCGAGGTATAGGTCAGGGCACCTTTGCAGGCGCCGGCTTGCCGACGTCTGCACGGTGTCCGGGGGTGCTTCAGATTCCGGTCAGCATCGAGTCGGCCGGCGCCGCCGAGCGGGCGCCTTCGGTCAGGCCGAAATAGATGAAGCCCACCACCATGAATGCCAAAAAGATCAGGCCGATGAGGGCGTTGAACCAGGCCATGGCAATCAGGCAGACCACCGCGAGCACCAATGCGATCCCCGGCACGATCGGATAGCCCGGAGCGCGGAAGGTGCGCTCCAGCAGCGGTTCGGTCTTGCGCAGCTTGAACAGGCTCAACATGCTCATGATGTACATGACGATGGCGCCGAACACGGCCATGGTGATCATCGCGGCGGTGAGGGTCATGCCACTGAGGTTGATCAGGCCGTCGCTGTAAATCGCCGCGATACCGATCAGGCCGCCCGCGATGATCGCGCGGTGCGGGGTCTGGAAACGCGACAGTTTAGCCAGCGACGCGGGCAAGTAGCCGGCGCGGGCGAGGGCGAAGAACTGCCGCGAATAGCCCAGAATGATGCCGTGGAAACTGGCGACCAGCCCGAACAGGCCGATCCACACCAGCATGTGCAGCCAGCCAGAGCTTTCGCCGACCACCGCTTTCATCGCCTGAGGCAACGGGTCGTTGATGTTCGACAGGGCTTTCCAGTCGCCGACGCCGCCGGCAAAGAACATCACGCCCATTGCCAGCAAGACCAGGGTGATGATCCCGCTGATGTAGGCCTTGGGAATCGTGCGCTTGGGGTCCTTGGCTTCTTCTGCCGCCATGGCGGCGCCTTCGATGGCGAGGAAGAACCAGATGGCGAACGGGATTGCCGCGAACATCCCGGCAATCGCGGGCGCGCCGAAGGTGTCCGAGCCGGCCCAGCCGTTGAGTGCGAAGTTGCTGAAGCTGAACGCAGGGGCAACCACGCCCATGAACACCAGCAGTTCCAGCACCGCGAGGACGCAGACCACCAGCTCGAAGGTTGCGGCCAGTTTCACGCCCAGAATATTCAGGGCCATGAACACGATGTACGCGCCGACCGCGGCGTGTTTCGGATCCAGCGCCGGGAACTGCACATTGAGGTAAGCGCCAATCGCCAGTGCAATGGCGGGCGGGGCGAAGACGAATTCGATCAGCGTGGCGAGCCCGGCGATCAACCCGCCTTTCTCGCCAAACGCCCGGCGACTGTAGGCGAACGGACCGCCCGCATGGGGGATCGCGGTGGTCAGTTCGGTGAAACTGAAGATGAAGCAGGTGTACATCGCCGCGACCATCAGCGACGTCAGCAAGAAGCCCAGCGTTCCGGCCACTCCCCAGCCGTAACTCCAGCCGAAATACTCACCGGAAATCACCAGACCGACAGCGATCCCCCACAAATGCAGCGTGCCCAGCGTGGGCTTCAGTTGCGTATTCATGCGTCACTCCCTGGATTGATTGGATCATCGGGACAGAGCGCGCTGCAGTGGTCGTGCCAGCGGTGGGCAGGTATGTCGTAATGCTTCTATTTGGGTCGTATACAGGATGCTTGTTCGGCGATTCAGAGGCGATCGTGCCCGATGGGTGCGCAGTGGCGGGTGCGGGGAGACAGAATGTGGCACGGCCAATGCGGTCTTCCTTGTCAGGGTGAATTCATTCGCGAAAGATTTTCCGTACCGCGAATCCATAGTGACCGGGTTGGCCCATCGCGAATGAATTCGCTCCCACAGGCGTTATCCGTGCGCTGCCCGAGTACCATTTACCGATCACCGGGTCCCGTCCCCCGGGATGATCGGCTACAATGCGCGCCGATTTCGACTTGCCAGAGAACCCGCTCATGTCCGCCTGCCAGACCCCTATCATCGTCGCCCTGGATTTTCCGACCCGCGAAGCCGCGTTGAAACTGGCTGATCAGCTGGACCCCAAGCTGTGTCGGGTCAAAGTGGGCAAGGAATTGTTCACCAGCAGTGCGTCGGGCATCGTCGAAACCTTGAACAGCAAGGGCTTCGAAGTGTTTCTGGACCTCAAATTCCATGACATCCCCAACACCACGGCGATGGCGGTCAAGGCCGCTGCCGAGATGGGCGTGTGGATGGTCAACGTGCACTGCTCCGGTGGCCTGCGCATGATGGCCGCTTGTCGTGATGTGCTGGATCAGCGCAGCGGGCCGAAACCGTTGCTGATCGGTGTGACCGTACTGACCAGCATGGAACGCGAAGACCTCGCGGCGATCGGTCTGGACATCGAGCCGCAAGAGCAGGTGTTGCGTCTGGCGGCGCTGGCCGAGAAGGCCGGCATGGACGGGTTGGTGTGCTCGGCGCTGGAAGCCCAGGCACTGAAAACCGCACACCCATCGTTGCAACTGGTGACGCCGGGCATTCGTCCTGCTGGCAGTGCGCAGGATGACCAGCGCCGCATTCTGACGCCGCGTCAGGCGCTGGATGCCGGTTCTGATTACCTGGTCATCGGCCGTCCGATCAGCCAGGCGGCCGATCCGGCGAAAGCGCTGGCCGCGGTGGTTGCGGAGCTGGCGTAACGCCAACCGGCGCTAGGTTGAAAGCCTGTAGGCGCCGGTTTGTAGGGTGTTCTGATCGTCCCCACGCTCCGCGTGGTAACGCAGCGACTGACGCTCTGCGTCAACGTTGACGCGGACCGTCCCGGCAGGCTTTCCCACGCAGAGCGTGGGAAAGATCCCGCAGATTTTGGGTTCAGCCAGTGACACTTTTGTGAGATGCCTAGTACCCGATCCGCTTCAAGATTGAATCGATGCTTTCTTTCGACGGCCGTCCGTAGAACTTCAACAGTTCCGACGCCCGGTTGGTGAAGAAGCCATCGACGCCGCGCTGGCTGATTGCCTTGAAGTCTACCGCGTCATCCACGGTGTACGGGTGAATGATCAGGCCGCGATCGTGGGCCATCTTGTTCATCCACGGTTGCACCAGATCCATGTAGCTCTGGTCGCCACCGTTTTTCAAGGCCGACGCAGGGCCGGTGCCGATGGCGCCGTGGGCTTTTGCCCAATCCATCCACGCCGCGAACTCTTCCTTGGACTTCACTTGCTGAGTCGCATAGAAGCTGGCTTTGTCTTTGGCGCCCGAATCCTTGAAGGTCTTGTCAGACGCCGCCTGGATGTAGCCGTCGCCCAGCCACAGCAAGAGGATTTTCGGCGTGTTCGGCATGGCTTTTTGCAGCAGTTCCAGGCTCGGTTTCTCGAACGTTTGCAAAATCACCCGACCCGGCATGTGTGCCACGTTCACGTGCCCTTTTTCCGCCGCGGGGCGCTGACTCAGCCAGCCGCGTTGTTCCAGCTTTTTCTTCAAGTCTTCTTCGATGCCGGGAAACTGCGCCGGCACTTTGGTCTCGATGTACAGACCGGGCTTGTTCTTGCCGCCTTCGGCAATGTCGATCACCTCGTCCAGCGTCAGTATTTTCAGGCCTGCGTAGCTGGCGCGCGCGCGGTCAGGGTGGGTCTTGTTGAACCAGGAGCCTGCATCCAGACGCTTGATCTCTTCCAGGGTAAAGCTGCTCAACGGGTCTTTTGCCCGGCCTGGAAACACGTCGGCGACGTTGGTGGTCCGCTCGAGGGTGTCGTCGTGCAAGGCGATCAGCACGCCGTCCTTGGTGCGCTGGATGTCCATTTCCAGATAGTCGGCACCCAGTTCGCGGGCGAGGGTATAGGAAGGAATGGTTTCTTCCGGCGCATTGAACGACGCACCGCGATGCGCAATGACGGCCGGCCATGGCACGCCGATTTTGGCGGCGAGCGCCTTGCCGGGTTCGTTAGCGGCCATGGCAAACCCTGAAGACAGCATGACACCGGCCAGCGCGGCGGTGCCCAACGTTCTGGAAATTCCTTTGAGCATGGTGATGACGTTCCTTTTGTGCATGATTCATTCATGAGGCGGTGTGAACCACCGCAGCGCGTACCGGCGTGTTTGCCGCTACTGTTTATCCAGACGCATCGCTCAGACCTTAAACAGCATTGTCTTGTGCCGGCAACCGGCGTGTCGCTGCTGGAAACGAGCGGTCGTTATGAGGGTCTGTTCATTCGGCTCATAGCCGAACGCAGGGCGTTTGGGCACTATGACGACGAGTTTCAGGATTTTTCATGACGCTAAATCGTCAGGTGCATGACCGTTTTACTTGGCAGGTGGCTTTTCTCGCATGGAAACAAACACATACGCGGCACTGACGGGTTTTGTCGACCTGTTGTTGGATGCCATCTGCGTGGTGGACGCGCAAGGCCAGTTCGTTTTTGTCAGTGCTGCCTCTGAACGGATTTTCGGTTACCACCCCCATGAGCTGATCGGTCGCAAGATGATCGAACTGGTCCATCCCGAGGACCGGGAGCTCACGCTCGCTGCCGCCAGCGAGATCATGTCGGGCCAGCCAAATGTTGGTTTTGAGAACCGTTATGTGCGTAAAGACGGCCGGGTGGTGCACATCATGTGGTCGGCACGCTGGTCGGAGGCCGACCAGTTGCGTATCGCCGTCGCCCGGGACATCACCGAACGCAAACGCTCGGAGTCCATGCGAACGGCGCTGTTCCGCATTTCCGAAGCCGCCCATGTGGCCAGCGATCTGCCTGCGCTGTTCAAAGAGATTCACTGTGTCATCGGCGACTTGCTGCCCGCGCGCAACTTTTTCGTCGCCCTGCTCGACAAATACAGCGGGTTGCTGAATTTTCCCTATCGCGTCGACGAGCTCGATCCGACCCTGGCGCATCCGATGGCCGATGCACTGGCGACTGAAATCGTCGGAACGGGGCGGACCATGCTGATGGCGCCTGTCTGCGATTCCCACGGCAGCGGTCATGCCGTCCCTGATTACCTGAGGCAGATGCAGGGTAATGACGGCCTTTCCTGGCTCGCGGCGCCGCTGGAGACACAACACGGCATCATTGGGGCGCTGCTGGTCAAGAGTCATCCTGACTGTCCGCAGTACAGTGAACGCGACAAGGAACTGCTGCAATTCGTGTCGACCCAGGTGGCGGCCGCCATTGAACGCAAGCAGCTGTATGACCGACTCAAGAGCATGGCCCAGTACGACCAGTTGACCCAGCTGCCCAACCGGATGCTGTTGCAGGAACGCCTGCTGCAATCACTGGAGCGGGCGAAGACCAGCAAAGGACGTCTGGCGTTGCTCTATCTGGATCTGGACAAATTCAAACAGGTCAACGACACCCTCGGTCACGCTGCAGGCGATCTGCTGCTCCAGGAAGTGGCCCATCGCTTGAAACAATGCGTGCGCGAAACCGATACCGTGGCGCGCATCGGCGGTGATGAATTCGTGATACTGCTCGACCGGGTCAACAGCACCGAGGATTCCGGCAAGGTGGCGGAAAAAATCTGCAAGACCCTCAACGTGCCCATGGTCCTCAAGGGACATGACTGGCAGATCCTGCCCAGCATCGGCATTGCCAACTACCCCGAAAACGCCACCGACCTTGCGCAACTCTTCCGCCATGCCGATGAGGCGATGTACAGCGCGAAGAAGTCTGGTGGGAATCGTTTTCAGGGGTGAGCATTTGCGGCAATGGCTAGGAAGGCGTAGTGATCTCGCGCGGACGGCCGCCTTTCAAACCATTGGCCTTTGACGCATTGATCTTCGCCTCGCTGCTGCGTCCTCCATTTCGCGCTGCAATAACGCTGGCTGCCATCGTCATCAATGATTCGCTGGCCAACACCAGCCCAGCGATTGAAATGTGCAGATCCCGATGTTCCAGGCATAAGGCGCCACCCGCATAGCCCAAGTCGATCTGGCTGAGTTCTTCGGCGGCAAGGCGATTCAACTCCGGGTATTTGTCGACGGGCAGTAGAAGGGCGGTCCCGTCAGCAAAACCGATCGCCAACGCGTTCAGTTCGGCCAGAAATTTCACTGTGCTCGCACACAACACGCACTGCGAGCGCTTGCGTCCCGAGCTGATCGCCCTGGTCAGCGCTTCAGGTGTAACGACTTCGTCTGCATGCTCTCGGGCTTTAACCGGCTTCATAATTCGATCTCCAGCGGTGCGGGGTATCCCGCCAGACGCAATTTCGTTGCGTAAGTCTGAACATCAAACAGGGCTGACAGAATCGGGGTGGTGCCCAACCGATCATGGCGGGGTGCTACGACCTCTCCAGACTCAAGGTCCCACGCCTGATTTTCAAGACACAGTGTCTTTCGGCTGCGCCACCAGTACTCGCGCGCCTTGCGCAAGTTCGACCGGCGCTTGATGATCTGACGGAGTTCTTCAAGAACCCGCGAGCACGGTTCATTTTTTGCCGGGATCACGTCCCAGAGGCGAATACCGTTGTGCCAGAAACTGAACAGGAATCGAGCATCCCACTCCCTCGTCCCCACATGAACATGGGGAGGGCAATGTTCATTGCGCGTCAGAACCGCGATCACATATCCCCTATGACTGCATACTCTCATTCAATAACCCATCCGTTAGGTTTTGAGTCTACGCCCCGACGTCAGACTTTGCGACTGGGTCCGCGCGCTCAACCCGCGTTTCAGAAATCGCCTACACGGGGCGGAAGTTGAACGTAAATCCGGAACCCGAGCCACGATTGAGCTGCAACAAAATTTGACCCTGATGGCGTTCAGTCCGATACGTCTGCGGATGCATTTTCATTTTTGTCTCTGCACAACCGCTCTAACTCACGCTACTGTCTGTCCCATCGAATTTTCCGCGACGGTGTGATGATGACGAAGACGGTGCTGGTGTTGGTTGAAAGCGTGAACGAGTACTTGCCGATTCTGGAGGAGAGCGGGTTTCGTTTGATTCTGGCGCCGACGCCTGCGACGCGGGCGGAGGCGGTGGCGACGCGCGGGGGTGAGATTGATGCGGTGTTGACGCGCGGCCCGTTGGGTTTTACGGCTGATGAGATCGCGGCGCTGCCCAAGCTGGGCATCATTTGTGTGATTGGTGCGGGTTATGAGCAGGTCGATCTGTTGGCCGCCGAAGCGCGCGGCATTACGGTGACCAATGGCGCCGGAGTGAACGCGCCGAGCGTGGCCGATCATGCGATGGCGTTGCTGCTGTCGTTGGTACGCGATATCCCTCAAGCCGATGCATCGGTACGCCGCAGCGAGTGGCGCAAGGTCACGCGGCCGTCGTTTGCGAACAAACGCCTCGGTATTTTGGGCCTGGGCGCAGTGGGGATGGCGATTGCCAAACGGGCGCTGGGCTTCGACATGCAGATCAATTACCACAGCCGTTCGCCACGGGCGGACGTCGATTTTCACTACTGTGCAACGCCGCTGGCGCTGGCCGCCGAGTCCGACTTTCTGATTGTGGCAACCCCGGGCGGTGCCGGAACGCGGCATTTGATCGACAAAGCCGCCATTGAAGCGTTGGGCGCGGACGGTTTTCTGCTGAACATCGCGCGGGCCAGTGTGGTGGACACCGAGGCCTTGATCGATGCCTTGCAGCACGGCCGTCTGGCCGGCGCGGCACTGGACGTGTTCGACGACGAACCCCAGGTGCCCGACGCGCTGAAAACCCTCAACAACGTCGTGCTGACCCCGCATGTCGCGGGCCTGTCGCCGGAGGCCTCGCGGGGCACTGTGCAGCTGGTTGCCGACAACCTGCTGGCGTTTTATGCCGGCCAGCCGGTGCTGACTCCGGTGCACAGCTGACCCAACCAATAGCCCCCCGCGTGATGGCGGGGGCAACGGATCCCCTCTAACAAGAAAAGGAAACCCACATGTCTTCATCGTCTGCCCTGAAAGTCGCGCTGGTCACCGGCGCTGGAAGTGGTATCGGCCGCGCGGTCGCGCTGCAGTTGCTCAAGGACGGTTACGCCGTGGTGCTGGCAGGGCGTCGGCTGGAGCCATTGGTCGAGCTGGCCGAGCAGGCGAAAGCCGCAGGACAGCAGGCGTTGGCGGTGTCGACCGATGTGCGTGATGCGGCCAGTGTCGAGGCGCTGTTCGCGCAGATTGAAAGCACGTTCGGGCGACTGGACGTTTCGTTCAACAACGCCGGTATCGGTGCGCCTGCGGTGCCAATGGACGAGTTGACGGTCGAACAGTGGAAAAACGTGATCGATACCAACGTCACCGGCATGTTCCTCTGTGTGCGTGCCGCGTTTGGCCTGATGCGCCGGCAGGTGCCGCAAGGCGGGCGAATCATCAACAACGGCTCAATCTCGGCGCACACGCCGCGGCTATTCAGCTCGCCGTATACCTCCAGCAAACACGCGGTGCTGGGCCTGACCAAGAGCACGTCGCTGGACGGTCGTCAGTACAATATCGCCTGCGGACAGATCGACATCGGCAACGCCTTGACTGAAATGACGGATCGCATGACCAAGGGCGTCTTGCAGGCCGATGGCGAGCTGCAAGTGGAACCGACGATGAACGTACAGCACGTGGCGGACGCCGTCAGCTATATGGCGAGTCTGCCGTTGTCGGCGAACGTGCTGAACATGACCGTGATGGCCAGCAGCATGCCGTTCGTTGGGCGCGGATGATTGGTTGACTAAGACCTGTAGGCGCGCGCTTGCCCGCGATCTGCCGGGAACCGGCAGCCAACTCGGGCGCCTTTGCCGACGCAGGTCTGCGGTCTGGGCTTGAACGTGTTCCGATCTGTGTCCGGGGTGACGCGGAGCGTCATTCACGGCGTTACCACGAGGAGCGTGGGAACAATCAAGAGGTCGGCGGGCAAGCGCGCCTGCAGAAAGACGCCATTGATACGACTGCGTTGTTTCGTCCAAAACCCCATGGGATCTGTCCAACTCTGCCCGTGGTTCTTCGCACACACTGTGGTCATGTCGATCCACCTTCAATCGAGGACATGACCATGAGCGAATTCGTTATTGCGCCAGTCACCACGCCATCGCTGGCTGTCGCGGGCACTGCCAGCCGTTTTCCGATCCGCCGCGTCTTTTGCGTCGGCCGTAACTACTCCGAACACGCCCGCGAAATGGGCCATGACCCTGATCGCGAGCCACCGTTTTTCTTTATGAAGCCTGCTGACGCGGTCGTGCCGGCTGAAGGCAACATTGCTTACCCGCCGCTGACCCAGGACCTGCACCACGAGATCGAACTGGTCGTTGCGATTGGCAAGGACGGCGTGGACATCCAGCCGGAAGATGCCTTGAGCCACGTCTGGGGCTACGGCGTCGGGCTGGACCTGACTCGCCGCGACCTTCAGGCGCAGGCGAAAAAAATGGGTCGCCCATGGGAGTGGGCCAAGGCCTTCGACGCCTCGGCACCCGCCACTGCGCTGCTGCCAGTCAGCAAGATCGGCCACCCGGACAGAGGTTCGATCTGGCTGGACGTGAACGGCGAAAGCCGCCAGCGTGGTGATCTTGCCGATCAGATCTGGGCGGTCAAGGACGTGATTGCGTACCTGTCGCAATCGGTCGGCGTCAAAGCCGGTGACTTGATCTACACCGGCACACCGGCAGGCGTCGGTGCGCTGCAGCGTGGTGATGTGGTGACGGCGGGCATCGAAGGCATTGCCGAGCTGACCGTGACCCTCGTTTAATCCGCGATCAGGCATCGTCCACACGCACTGAGCGCCCTGATAATCCCTTGGTTCGACGGCTGCTGTTGCCCTAACATGCGCCAGATCGAACCAGGTAATTTCAGGTGTTTAAGCGATGGCCAACCCGTCCCGCATCCAGACCTATGGCATGCAACAGCGCAGCGACCGGATGGATTTCTACATCCGTGACAAGTCTGCTCGTCCCGCCCTGACATCACCCCATCGTCACGAATACTTCCAGATCCAGATCAATCTTGGCGGCGACACCGTGCAGCATATCGGCGGTGCCATCCGGCCGTTTCCGCGCAACACCCTCGCGTTTATCCTGCCGCACCGGCTGCACGTGATTCCGCACCCTGAAGACGGCAACTTCGTGCTGATCAATTTCTCTCAGGAATTTTTGCTGCATCACCTGCAATGCGATCCGATGGACCTGGAAGATGTCTCCCTCACCGAGGCACCGGAGCTGGCGCCGTTTCGCTTTCAGGAGCATCTGGATTTCATCCTCGAGGACGCCGAGTTCGCGCAGGTGACCGCGCTGCTGGAACGAATGCGCGAAGCGGACCAGACGCGGCAGCTCGGGTCAGGTTCTATTTTGCGGGGTTACCTGCTGCAACTGATCGGCACGGTCTGCAACCTGTTCGAGCCTCAGTTGCTGGGCTTGTCGGCCAACAAGGCCGAGCGAAGAGGGCGCCGCGATGCGATGGGCCGGGTGATGGAATACATCCGCGCGCACATCGCTGATCCGGCCATGACCCTGACCGACGCGGCAGCGGCAGCCTTCTTGTCGCCGAACTACCTGACGCACCTGCTGCGCAAGGAGACGGGCAGTACGTTCTCGGAACTGGTGCTGGAGCGGCGCATGCGCCTGGCGCGCACGCACCTGATGAACAGCCAGAAACCCTTGAGCCACATCGCCGAGATCTGCGGATTCGCCGATGAAGCGTACTTTTCCCGGCGTTTCCGCAAGGCCCATGGTGTCCCGCCGGGGCAATTCCGGCGGGAGCAGGCCGCCAAGCGTTAAACCAGGCCGGTCGTGTAATACACGCCAATCACGAAGAACGCCGCCAGCACCTTGAAGATCGTCATGCCGAAGATGTCCTTGTAGGCCTCGCGGTGGGTCAGGCCGGTGACGGCCAGCAACGTGATCACGGCGCCATTGTGCGGCAGGGTGTCCATGCCGCCCGCTGCCATCGACGCGACCCTGTGCATCACTTCCATCGGGATGTGCGCGGCATTCGCAGCGGCAATAAAGGTGTCGGACATGGCCGCCAGCGCGATGCTCATCCCGCCCGAAGACGAGCCGGTGATCCCCGCCAGGATATTGATCGTGATCGCCTGATTGATCAGCGGGTTGGGAATCGCCTTCAGCCCGTCGACCACCACCAGAAAACCTGGCAACGCAGCAATCACCGCGCCGAACCCGTATTCCGAGGCGGTGTTCAGCGTCGCCAGCATCGCCCCGCCCACGGCGGTCTTGCTGCCGTCGGCCAGTTTGCTGGCCACGGTGCGGAAGGAGAACACCAGCACCGTGATGATGCCCACCAGCAACGCGGCTTGTACCGCCCAGATGGCGGTCAGCTTGGCAACGTCGGTCTGAATCGGCGCTTTCAGCCCCGGCAGGTGAATGCCGTAGGAGCCGCCATACCAGCCCGGAATCCATTTCGTGAACAGCAGGTTCATCACCCCGACCAACACCAGCGGCAACAGGGCGATCAACGGGTTGGGCAACGCGATCTCTTCAGGCGTTTCCGGCTCGTTGCGCAGGTTCGTGCCGTAGCCTTCGCCAGCACGAGCGGCTTTGCGTCGCTGATGCTCCAGATACAGCATGCCGCACACCAACACGAACAGCGAACCCGTTAGGCCAAGCGACGGTGCGGCCCAGGAATTGGTGCCGAAGAAGGTGGTCGGGATGATGTTCTGGATCTGTGGCGTGCCTGGCATCGCGTCCATGGTGAAGGTGAACGCGCCCAGCGCGATGGTCGCGGGCATCAACCGTTTGGGGATATTGCCCTGACGGAACATCTCGGCGGCGAACGGATAGACCGCGAACACCACCACGAACAGCGAGACCCCGCCGTAGGTCAGCAAGGCGCAGACCAGCACGATGACCAGGATCACCTGACTGCTCCCCAGCAGGCCGATGACCGATTTGACGATGGAGCGCGAGAAACCCGACAGCTCGATCAACTTGCCGAACACCGCGCCCAGCAAAAACACCGGAAAGTACAGCTTGATGAAGCCGACCATCTTGTCCATGAACAGGTCGCTGAACACCGGCGCCACGGCGGTGGGGTCGGTCAGCAACACGGCACCCAGGGCGGCCAGTGGCGCGAAGATGATGACGCTGTAACCCCGGTACGCAGCCAGCATCAGAACGCACAACGCCAGAACGGCGATGACAACACTCATGAGGACATCCTTTCGAAGCGGTACGGCGAGCCATCGCTGGACCCGAATGGGGTTCGACGATGGCTCGCAGTCGGTTGATTGTTTTTATTGTCGGACGCGCGGTTTCCCGCCCGTCCTGTCCCGCAAAGAACGCGATTTCTTACTGGGCAGCGCCGGCGTACGGCACGTCCTTATGGCCATAGCGACGCACGCGGATGTTGGCTTGCTCGCCATGCCCGGCGAAGCCTTCCAGGGCGCACAGGCGCGAGCAGTACTCACCGATCATCGAGGAGGCTTCGTCGGTGGTGACCTTTTGATAGGTGCAGGTCTTGATGAATTTGCCGACCCACAGACCGCCGGTGTATCGCGCCGCTTTCTTGGTCGGCAGGGTGTGGTTGGTACCGATTACCTTGTCGCCGAACGAGACGTTGGTGCGCGGACCCAGGAACAGCGCGCCGAAGTTGCGCATGTGTTTGAGGAAGAAGTCCGGGTCCTGGGTCATGACCTGCACGTGCTCGAAGGCCAGTTCGTTGGCGATCTCGAGCATTTCTTGTTGATCGTCGGCAACGATCACTTCACCGAAGCTTTCCCATGCGCGGCGCGCGATGTCGGCAGTCGGCAGGATCTGCAGCAGGCGTTCGATTTCGGCCATGGTTTCGCGGGCCAGTTTTTCCGACGTGGTCAGGAGAATGGCCGGAGAGTCCGGGCCATGTTCGGCCTGACCCAGCAGGTCGGTGGCGCAGAGTTCGCCGTCAACGCTTTCATCGGCGATCACCAGTGTCTCGGTCGGCCCGGCGAACAGGTCGATGCCCACACGGCCGAACAACTGACGCTTGGCTTCGGCGACAAAAGCGTTGCCCGGGCCGACCAGCATGTCCACCTGAGCAATGGATTTGGTGCCCAGCGCCATCGCGCCGATCGCCTGGATGCCGCCCAGGCAATAGATTTCGTTGGCGCCGGCCATGTGTTGCGCGGCGACGATCGCCGGTGCCGGCTTGCCCAGGAATGGCGGGGCGCACGTGATGATGCGTGGAACGCCCGCGACCTTGGCGGTGATCACCGACATGTGCGCCGAGGCCAGCAGCGGATATTTGCCGCCAGGCACGTAGCAGCCCGCGGCGTTCACCGGGATGTGCTTGTGGCCCAGGATCACGCCCGGGAGGGTTTCCACTTCGACGTCGACCATGGAGTTGCGCTGATGCTGGGCGAAGTTGCGCACCTGGGTCTGGGCGAACTCGATGTCCTTGAGGTCGCGATCACTGAGCTGATTCATGCACGCCTGGATCTCGGCGTCGCTGAGGCGGTAGTCCTCACGGTCCATCTTGTCGAAGCGAATCGCCAGTTCACGAACGGCGGCATCGCCGCGCGCTTCGATGTCGGCCAACAGGTTTTCGACAGTGTCGCGCACTTCACGGGCAGCGGATTTGATGACTTCTGCTTCGGCGCCTTGTTTGAGCCACTTAGCCACGGTGTTCTCCTGGGAGGTTGTTTTTATTGGGTGATGGAGTTTTGCATACGTATGCAATAGCATCGATGGTAATGGATGATTCTCAGATTGCAAACCCCCTCGGCAGAAGTCGGGTGAATTTCATGTGCGGGCTGTGGGATAACCGATTGGCAGGTATGATCATTTTTTTTCGGCGGTTAAGGCGATATGTCAGAGAACATGGAGCGAGGGCGGCGTCCGGTCACGGCCCACGATGTGGCCCGGCTGGCGGGGGTTTCCCAGTCGGCGGTCTCACGCACGTTTACCAAGGGCGCCAGCGTTTCCCCCGACACCCGACGCAAGGTGGAGGAGGCTGCGGCCAGCCTCGGTTACCGGCCCAATCTGGTGGCGCGCTCGCTGATCACACGGCGCTCCAACCTGATCGGCGTGGCCATCCCCGGCATGGCCAACCCGTTTTATGCGCGGGTGCTGGAATCGCTCTCGGCGGCGTTCGAACAACTCGGCTACCGCATCCTGCTGTTCTCCATGGCCAATAACGAAGACTCCGACCCGGTGCTGGAAGAAATCCTGCGTTATCAGGTCGACGGTCTGGTCCTGGTATCCGCCAGTCTGTCTTCACGTTTTGCTGAAGAATGCCGAACCATCGGCTTGCCGGTTGTGTTGTTCAACCGCACCAACGGCAGCACCTCGGTGTCCAGCGTGACCAGCGACAACATCACCGGCAGCCGCACCATTGCACGCTTCCTGCTCGCAGGCGGGCACGAGCGCCTGGCGTTCATTGCCGGCAAGCAAAGCTCGTCCACCAACCGTGACCGCGAAGCGGGTTTCAACGGGTATCTGCAAGAGCACGGCAAGCCGCTGCCGCTGCGCGAGGTCGGGGATTACACCTTCGACGGGGCCATCACCGCGACCCGACGTTTGTTGGCGCAGGATGCACCGCCCGACGCGATTTTCTGTGCCAACGATCTGATGGCGCTGGCCGCGATCAACGTCTGCCACGAGCTGCGCATGCAACCGGGCAGGGATGTGTCCATCGTCGGCTTTGATGACTTGCCGCAAGGACAATGGCCGATCTTCGGGCTGACGACGTTTGAGCAGCCCTTGGCCGAAATGATCGGACGCGCGGTGAACATCATTTGTGCCCAACTGGCGGATCCCGGTACATCGGCTATCCAGGAAATCGTGCCGGGCAGAATGATCGTGCGCCAGACCGCAAGGCTGCCCGCGAGCGGGATTGTCGAGGTCGATGGCGAGCGTATCTGGCAGCCTTGATTCGATCCCGCGTCCCGCCTGGCCGCTCAGTCGATTGAGGTCAGGGTGAGGTTTCGGGTCAATTCGCTGAACAGTGCCGACACGCAGCGCAATGCCCGGCAATCCGGACGCGTCAGCAGCCACAGCGCGGTGTCGTAGCCTGCGAGCGGCTCGCCCAGTCGCCTGAGTTCGCCTTCGCGCAGCATGAAGTCGGGCAGCGCCGCGACACCCATCCCGGCGCGCACCAGTTGCGCAACCGCCAACATCGAGCTGCAGCGATAGGCCAGGTTCACCCGAGGCCATTGCTGGCGTCGCCAGGTGACGGTGGGATGGTCGGGAAGGAAGTCGTCCGGTGCAATCCAGTGCATGTGTTCAATTTCGAGCTGTCCGACGCGTCGCAGGTATTCCTCGCTGGCGCAGACGTGGTACGACACCGTGCCCAGGCGCGTGCCGACCAGATGCTCCGGCGGCGTGTTGGTCAGGCGCAGGGCGATGTCCGCGTCGCGGCGGCTCAGATTGGCGAAGGTGCTTGAGGTGTTCAGCTCCAGTTTCAGCCCCGGATAGTCCGGCATGAAACGGCGTAACGCGGGCAGCAGCAGGCTTTGCAGGACCGCCTCGGTACACGTCAGACGCACCGTCCCGCTAACGATCTGCTGGCCCTGCTCAAGACTGATCTGCGCCAGGGCCAATGCCTGTTCCGCACTTTCTGCCTGCTGAGAAAGGGCTATCGCTGCACTGGTGGGTTGATACCCGGCACGGCTTTTTTCAAACAGCGAGGTGCCGACCGACGCCTCCAGCCGACGCACCGAGCGAAACACCGTCGACACATCTACCTTGAGCTGTTCGGCGGCGCGCGCCAGCGTTCTGCCGCGCACCAGCGCGAGGATCAGGGCGAGGTCGGCGTAGTTGATTCGATATTGCACGGCTGCATTGATCACTTGCTTGAACGCCAATGTTGATTGCACGGCGACAAGCTTATAGTCCCGCCCGGACCTATCGCAAAGCGTTTCGATATCAGGGAGCAGGTATGAAGCAGAAGCACGACATCCGCATTGCGTTGGTGGGTGACTATGACGAGGGCGTACCCGCGCATCAGGCGATTCCGGTGGCGCTGGACAGGGTGGCAGGCGAGACCGGTATCGTGGTCGAGTTTCACTGGTTGCCGACGCCGGAGGTGGGTGAGGGGGCCGGGCTTCAAGCGTTCGACGGGATCTGGTGCGTCCCGGCCAGCCCCTATCGCGACATGAACGGCGCGCTGACGGCCATACGTTACGCCCGCGAAAACCAGGTGCCGTTTCTGGGCACGTGTGGCGGCTTTCAGCACGCGTTGCTGGAGTACGCGCGCAATTACCTCGGCTGGTCCGACGCCGAGCACGCCGAGACAGCGCCGGATTCGGCGAGGGCAATCATCACGCCGCTCAGTTGTTCGCTGGTCGAAGCGTTCGCGCCGATTCGTCTCTTGGCGGGTTCGCGGATAGCCGAGGCGTATGGCGCGTTGCACACCCAAGAGCGTTATCGCTGCCGTTATGGGCTGAGAAAGGAGCTCGAAGCAGAGGTATTTGCAGGGCCGCTGAAGGTCAGTGGATACGATGATGAAGATGAAGTGCGCGCGATGGAACTGCAGGGGCATCCGTTCTTCGTCGCCACCCTGTTTCAACCCGAGCGCGCGGCGTTGCAAGGTGACACACCGCCGCTGGTCCGGGCATTTGTGCAGGCGTGTGCCACGGCAAACTGAACAGGTCCGTGGCTGTTATTCCGCCTGAGGCACCACAGCGTCGGGAGTCTCGATGTGACGCGGCGTCGGCGCGGTGTCGACGCTGCGTACCAGCAACCAGGCCAGCAAGGACGCGGTCAGCGCGATGCCTGCTCCGACCCAGAGGATGGCCTGGTACCCGCTGCCGAAACTGTGCAACGCCAACCCGTGCAGGTCGATGCCGTTTGACGCTGCCATGGGGCCGCCCGACAGGTCGCCCGCTGCGATGCTGCGGGTCAAGGACACCGGGTCAATCGCGGAGTCGGCCGGCAAACCGCTCGCCAGCGTCGCCGACACCCGAGAAAACAGAATCGCCCCCAGCGCCGCAAACCCCACCACAATGCCGGTGAAACGCACCGTTCCTGAAATTCCCGAGGCCATCCCGGCACGTTCTGGCGGGATCACCGACATGCTCACCTTGGCGGTTTCGCCATTGAGGATGCCTGCGCCGATACCGGCGATCAGCAGGCCGGCCACCATCGAGGCGTAATCGAAACTCAACGCGTGGGCGCCCAGCCACAGCAGGCCGACGCCGATGGTCGCCAGGCCGAAGGTCAGCAACGCGCGGCCGCTGTAACGGTGGGTCAGGTAGCTGGCCACGATGCGTGGGACCACAAACAACGGCACCGCGATGGGCAGCATCAACAACCCGGCCTTTTGCGGGCTGAGCCCAAGACCGCTCTGAAAATAAATCGGCAGATACGTGAACATCGTCAGCAACGCCGAGGCGTAGGCCAGCCCCGCGATATTGGCGCCAATGTAAGTCGGGCGTCGGAAGAAACTCAGGTCGAGCATCGGACGTTGCTGCTTGAGTTCCACGACGAGAAACAGGGCGAACAGTACGGCGGAGCTGGCGAACTCGATGAGAATCTGCGGGCTGGTCCACCCTGCGTGGTTGCCGGTAATCAACGCCAGCGTGATCAGGAACAGGCTGCTGCAGAACGTGATCGAGCCCGGTAGATCGACGTTGCGCGCGTGGGGATCGCTGGATTCCTTCACGGCGTACAACGTCAGCGCAATCATGGCGACGCCGATCGGGCCGTTGATGTAAAACACCCATTGCCAGCCGAAGTGCTGCGTGATGAAGCCGCCCACGACAGGGCCCAGTGACGTGGCGATGCCGATCACCGAGCCCCAGAACGCAAAAGCCCGCGCCCGATGCGGACCGCGAAACGTGTGCGACAGGGTCGCCAGCGCCGAGCTCAGCAAGATCGCCGCACCGACGCCTTGCAGGGCTCGGGCGCCGTTAAGCAGTGCGACACTGCCCGCTGCACCACAGATCAGCGAGGCAAGGGTGAACACCGCCAGACCGATCACCAGCATGCGTTTGCGACCATAGCGGTCCGCGAGCGCGCCGGCCGGCATGACGCATGAGGCGAAAGTCAGTGTGTAGGCGCTGATCACCCATTCGATATCGGCGAAGTCGGCGTGCAAGGACTGCGCGATGGACGACAGAGAAACCGCAACAATGTTGGAGTCCAGGTTGATCATGAACGAGGGGATCGACACGCACAGCAGGATCAGAAATCGCTGCAAGCCTGCAGGAGAAACGTGTTCGGTGTTCATGGCTACGTCTCGAGGGTGAGCGGAAAATGAATTAGAGGTATATGCTCCTATTTCAATTTGTGGGTATATGCCAGTATCGGTCAAGGCTTATTTTCATCAATGGACCGCAGGCGCCGGACCGGCCTGCGCGCAACGTCCTCGGAGGAGGCAAGATGAGTAACGTGCACAACAAGGCAGCGACGGTCCCGGAAGGGCTGCACATTCCGCCGAGTGTGGTTTGTCACGCCACCCACCTGCGCAAGGCCACGCGCCGTATCACGCTGCTCTACGACGCGCTGCTCGCGCCTTCCGGGCTGCGCTCCACCCAGCGTTCGATCCTGATGCAGATCGCCCGCAGCCAGGTCACCAGCCTGTCGGAGCTGGCGGCGATCCTGGTCATCGACCGCTCAGCGCTGGCGCAGAACCTCAAACCCCTTGAACGCGAAGGCTGGTTGTCAGTCACCGTAGACCCCGCCGACAAACGCAGCCGACGCGTGAGCCTGACCCAGGCCGGCATGAACAAACTGCTCGAAACCCAACCCCTGTGGGAACAAGCCCAGGCCAGCTTCGAGAAAGGCTACGGCCATGAACAAGCCCTGGCATTGCGCAAGGCACTGATTGACGTTGCAGCGGGGGAATATGAAGGGGTGGATGAAGCGTGAAGTAAGAACTTTTGCTCAAGAATGCGGCACATACGCTACATCAACGCTGAATGCCGCCTCGCATTCGTCAGCAAGCTAACTCCCACAGGTTTTGTGTCGCACCCGTGACAGGCGTCCCGGCCCCAGATCGCGCAAAGCCGAAGGCGGAACGCTTCTGCCGTTAGGCAGAACCATAAATATCAGCATCACCAAAAATGGCGATACCCGATCAGTCAGCCGCAGCGACAGCCCTCACTGGAACCTCCCGAGCCGCCACCCGCCGCCCGCTTTGCAACACAAACACCCCACCCAGAATCGCCGCAATCGCCACGACATCCAACGCATGCACCGGCTCACCTGCCACGAAAATCCCGATCAACAGCGCAACCACCGGCGGAATGTACGTCGCAGAAGCCGCGACCACCGCACCGAGCCGTTCAACGATGAAGTAATAAAGAATGTACGCCACCCCGGTTCCCGACAGACCCAATCCAAGGGACACCCCGATCATCGCCTTCGGACTTTCGGTGATGTGCTGCATGCCGGTCTTGTCGGTGACCAACAACAGAATCAACAGCGCCAGACCGATCTGGTAGGTGCACAGCGCCACCGGCGAAATGTTCAGCCCGGTCAGGAAACGTTTGGCGTAGACGAATGAGCAACCGATGCTCAGCGAGCCAAGCATCATGTACATCACGCCCTGCACTGAAATCGCCGCATCACCGGTGGCCCAAGGCCGCGCGATCAACAGCACGCCGACAAAACCCAGCAGCACACCCATCGTCATGCGTGCATTCAGCTTCTCTTCACGCAAAAACAGAAACGCACAACCAAAGGTGAACAGCGGAATGACGCCGCTCAACAGACCCGCGACGCTCGACAGCAGCAGCGTGGTGCCTTGGGCATACAAGTAGTAATAAATCGCCGTAGCCAGCAGCGCCATGACCAGAAAGTGATGGATATAACGGACATGCCGCCAGCTCAACGCGCGGGTCGCCAGCGCATAGATCAGGATCGGCAGAAAGCCGAAGAACGAACGCAGCAGCACGATCTGCGCGGGAGAAATCCACTCCACCGCCCACTTCATGAACATGAAGTTGGTGCCCCAGATCAGCCCGAGGAGGGCGAAGGCAAAGTAGGCGATGTTTTTCATGGGGGGTCTTCAGCCGTATTAAGGGTGGGAGGGCGATTGTGCGTGGCGGCAGGATTCGTTACAAATCATCATCTCTGTGGAATGAAATAGAAAAACAACATCATGAAAACATCTCCGCCGCTTAAAGCCTTGCTCTGCTTCGATGCCGCCATGCGATTGAACAGTTTTTCTCTGGCGGCAGATGAACTGAACGTTACGCCCGGTGCCGTGGGACAACAGATCCGGAATCTGGAGCAATGGCTGGGCGTCGCCCTGTTCACACGGCAGATCCGACAGATTCAGCCCACGCCCGACGCTCAGGCGTACTGGTCGCAGATTCAGCCATCGCTTCTGCAGATCATTAATGCCAGTCATGCGTTGCGCGACCGCCATAACAACAATGTCTGGCTGAACATGCCGCCCAGTCTGGCCGCCAAATGGTTTGCGCGGCGCATGGCCGGGTTTCTGGAGCGCCATCCTGCGGTCGCGCTGCACCTGAGTTCGTCGACCACATTGGCCGATTTCAGCAGCGAGCGGGTCGATCTGGCGATCCGGCACTTCGACGGGCATGCGCCTGAGCTGGACGTTGAGTTGCTGCATCAGGACGACGCCCGCGTCTATTGCAGCCCCGCCTACGCCGAGCAGCACGGTTTGAACAGCCCGAGCGACCTGCGACGTGCGACCTTGCTGCACAACACCCTGCACCCGAACTGGCCAGAGTGGTTGCAGCGCTTTGCCGTAATCGACGAACAGGAAGGACGGGACATTCCCGGCATCCACTTTGACCAGTCATTGATGGCCATTGAAGCGGCGCGGCGGAATCAGGGCGTGGTCATCACCAGCGAATGGCTGACCCAGGAGGAAGTGGCGAGCGGGGCGCTGATTGAACCCTTCGAGCAGCGTCTGCCGCTGTCGAAGGGGTATTACCTGGTGCAGCCCAAACATTCGATTCTGCGCCCGACGGTTCGGGCGCTGAAGGTCTGGTTGATGGAGGAGGCGAGAGACGCGTCGAAGTGAACGGACGACCCTCGCTCTCAGCGTTTACGGCATGACCGGCGGGATGTACGCCAACGTGGTGCCCAGCGCCCACAGCAGGAACAGCACCAGTGGCGTGTGCACCAGCAACTGCACGAATGAGAAACCGATCAGGTCGCGCGCTTTCAGGCCCAGTACGCCCAGCAGCGGCAGCATGTAGAACGGGTTGATCAGGTTCGGCAGCGCCTCGGCGGCGTTGTAGATCTGCACCGCCCAGCCCAGGTGATATTTCAGGTCGTTGGCGACTTGCATCACGTACGGTGCTTCGATGATCCACTTGCCGCCACCGGAAGGAATGAAGAAGCCGAGGATCGCCGAGTACACGCCCATCAGCAGCGCGTAGGTGTCGTGGGAAGCGATGCTGGTGAAGAACAGCGAGATGTGGTGCGCGACGGTCTGCGCGTCACCGCCCTTGACCGTGGTCAGCAGCGCGGCAATCGAACCGTACAACGGGAACTGAATCAGCACGCCGGTGGTGGTCGGCACTGCGCGGGCCACTGCATCCAGGAAGCTGCGCGGACGCCAGTGCAGCAGCGCGCCGACCATGATGAACAGAAAGTTGTACGTGTTCAGGCCGGAAATCGCGGTGATCGCAGGTTTGGTGCTGAACTCGTTGAACAACCAGCCGGACGCCAGCACGACCATCAGGATGATCAGCAGCGGGCTGTATTCCAGCCATTCGCCTGGACGGGTGCGCGGCGGCAGCGGCGGCAGGCTGAACGCTGGATCGACGCCGCATTCCTTGGCGTCACGGGCGTTGGCCGGACCCGGCGCGGTGGCGTAGGCGACGATGATCGAAATCACCACCAGGGCCAGCAGCATCACCCCGGATTGCCACAGGAAGATGGTCTGGGTGAACGGGATCATCCCGGTGATCGCCAGGATGGATGGCGGCAGGCTGGCCGGGTTGGCTTGCAGCTGTGCAGCCGACGACGACAGACCCAGCGCCCACACCGCGCCCAGACCCAGATAAGCGGCGGCACCGGCCGCGCGATAGTCCATCTTCAAGTCCGTGCGACGTGCCAGAGCACGTACCAGCAGACCGCCGAACACCAGCGACAGGCCCCAGTTCAGCAATGAAGCAACCATGGAGATCAGGGCGACCCAGGCCACGGCTGAGCGGCCGTTTTTCGGGATGCGCGCCAGACGGTCGATCAGTTTGACCGCAGGCGGCGAACTGGCGACGACATAGCCGCCGATGACCACGAAGGCCATTTGCATGGTGAAGGGGATCAGGCTCCAGAAACCGTCGCCAAAGGCCTTGGCGGTGTCGGCGGGTTTAGCGCCGATGACCAGCGTTGCGAGGGTGACGATGACCACGGCAAGGGCGGCGAACACCCACGAGTCAGGGAACCAGCGTTCTGCCCATTTGGCGCAGCGCAGGGCAAATCGGGCGGAGCGGCTTTCTTCAATATCGGCGGCCACGTTGTTTTACCTCTTGGAGTTATTGTTCGGGTGCTATTTGAAATAGCTGTTTTTAGTGTTGGCAGTGATGCAAAAAAGGTTCGGCGCTAGATACAGCAAAGCCCCTTCATGACTGAAGAGGCAGAATGGCACAACGGTGTGACGCGGGTGTATCAAGAGCGTAGTGGAGGACGCGGACCCTGTAGGAGCGCGCTTGCCCGCGAAGCGATCGTTCAGACACTGCGTGGGTGTATGGACGGGCGCTGATCGCGGGCAAGCGCGCTCCTACAGGGGAACGCGACAGCTCAGGTCTCTTAGAACTTCATCTCGACCACATCGTCCGGCACGATCAGTTTGCCGGCGGTCTTGGCGATGATTTCTTCGACGGTCACGCCCGGTGCGGTTTCGCGCAGGATAAAGGCGCCGTCCTGGATTTCCAGGTAGGCCAGGTCGGTCAGGACTTTCTTGATGCAGCCGGCACCGGTCAGCGGCAGGCTGCAGCGCGACAACAACTTGGATTCCCCGTCCTTGGACGCGTGGGTCATGGTGACGATGATGTTGTCGGCACCCGCGACCAGGTCCATCGCGCCGCCCATGCCTTTCACCAGTTTGCCGGGAATCATCCACGACGCGATGTTGCCCTCGACGTCGACTTCGAACGCGCCCAGCACCGTCAGGTCGACATGGCCGCCACGGATCATGGCGAAGGACTCGGCGGAGGAGAAGATCGACGCGCCTTTGCGCGCGGTCACGGTTTGTTTGCCGGCGTTGATCATGTCGGCGTCGATGGTCGCTTCGGTCGGAAACTCACCCATGCCGAGCAGGCCGTTTTCCGATTGCAGCATCACGTCGATGCCGTCGGGTACGTAGTTGGCGACGAGGGTCGGAATGCCGATACCCAGGTTCACGTAGAAACCGTCTTGCAGTTCGCGGGCAACGCGCTGTGCCATTTGTTCGCGGGAGAGTGCCATGATCGTGGGTCTCTTTTATTGTGTCCGGCAGGCTCGAGGATCGTCTGCGGAATAATCAGTGGAGGGTGTCGAGTCGACTCGGCGCGTCAGGATTTCTTGATCGTGCGCTGCTCAATGCGTTTCTCGAACGTGCCCAGGATCACGCGATCCACGTAGATGCCAGGGGTATGGATCTCGGTCGGCAGCAAAACGCCCGGCTCGACGATTTCCTCGACTTCCACCACGGTGATCTTGCCTGCGGTGGCGACGACCGGGTTGAAGTTCTGCGCGGTATGGCGATAGACCACGTTGCCGAAGTGGTCGGCTTTCCAGCCTTTGACGATCGCGAAGTCGCCGGTGATGGCCTCCTCCAGGATCACATTGCGGCCATTGAACTGGCGGGTTTCCTTGCCTTCGGCCACCGGTGTGCCGTAGCCGGTAGCGGTGTAGAACGCGGGAATGCCAGCACCGCCTGCGCGCAGTTTTTCAGCGAGGGTGCCTTGCGGGGTGAGTTCGACTTCGAGTTCGCCGCTCAGCAACTGGCGTTCGAACAGGGCGTTTTCGCCAACATAAGAAGAGATCATCTTGCGGATCTGGCGGTCTTCGAGCAGGACGCCCAGACCGAAACCGTCGACGCCGCAGTTGTTGGAAACCACTGTCAGGCCTTTCACGCCCATGCGCTTGATCTGCGCGATGAGGTTTTCCGGGATACCGCACAGACCGAAACCACCGGCCAGAACAGTCATGTTGTCAGTCAGCCCGGCAAGGGCTTCTTCGTACGTTGCCACTCGTTTGTCGAGTCCAGCCATGATGATGCGACCCCGCTTCGTTGTAGTTGTGTCTGACAATCGGGCTGTCAGAGAGCGTTGGCTGCATCTTCTCTCTGCACCAATGATTTGTTAATTTTGTTTTTTTCATAGATTGATAAGAAAACCAAATATATGAACGTGAAGCAGCTTCGGGCGTTTCTGGCGGTGGCGCAATGTTTGAGTTTTGCTCAGGCCGGAGAGCGGCTGCACCTGTCCCAGCCCGCACTGAGCCTCACCATCAAGGCGCTGGAAGATGATCTGGGTGGGCAGTTGCTGGCACGCACCACACGCAATGTGAGCCTGACCCCGGAAGGCGAGGCGCTGCTGCCGCTGGCCCGGCAACTGCTCGCCGACTGGGACAACGCCGAAGAGCTGTTGCGTCAGCGCTTCACGCTGCAAATGGGCAAGGTCTCGGTCGCTGCGATGCCGTCGTTCGCGGGCAACCTGCTGCCCATCGCGCTCAAGGTATTCCGCGAGCGCTATCCACGGGTCAACGTGGCGGTGCATGACGTGATCAACGAACAGGTGCTGGAAATGGTCGATCACCGTCGGGTCGAACTCGGCATCGGGTTTGAGCCCGAGTCGAGCAATAACCTGACCTTTACGTCGTTCTACATGGACCGGTTTGTCGCGGTCGTGCCGATGGATTCACCGCTGGCCGGACGTGCGCAAGTGACCTGGGACGAACTGCTGCACCATGACTTCATAACTCTGCAGCGGCCGTCGGCCGTGCGTCTTTTGCTTGAGCAGGACCTGCAGACCCAGCACGGCAAGCTGTCGGTTGCTTTCGAAAGCCATCAGTTGTCGACGGTTGGGCGCATGGTCGCCAATGGGTTGGGCGTGAGCGCCGTGCCGTCGTTGTGCATTCAGCAGATGGAAGAACTGGGCGCACAGTGCGTGCCGTTGGAAGGCCCGAGGATCGAGCGCCGAATCGGTTTGATGACCCTGGCCGATCACAAGTTGTCGGCCGCGGCGCAGGCGTTGCGGGATGTGTTGATCGAGTGCGCGCAGACACATGTTAGCTAGGCAAAGTGAGCATTCATTTAGATGAATGGATGAATGACAGGTCGTTTCGGCCACTTTCTGCGAAAAAATCGCTGCGACGTCTTGCCGCATCCGGTATCGTTTGGCCATCTGAAACAAATTGTTTCAGATCGCCTTTCAATAAGAATCGAACGATAAGGGGTTGCGCTTGGATTTGTCGTCTGCTGCTTGGGTGTTTCATGACACTCGCCTGATCATCTGCTGCCTGATCGCCATTGCCACGATTATCGTGCTGATCAGTGCCACCAAACTCCCACCGTTTCTCTCGATTCTGGTGGGCACTTTCATCGCAGGGATAGGCGCGGGGTTGCCAGCGGAGGCCGTTGCAAAAGCGTTCAGCAAAGGCGCGGGCGGGATTCTGGGAGAGGCCGGGATCATTATCGCGCTGGGTGCGATGCTGGGCGCGTTGATGGCCGAATCGGGGGCGGCAGATCGTATTGCGTCCACCTTGCTCAAGTTGGGCAAAGGCAAGACGCTGCCGTGGGTGATGGCGTTGGTGGCGATGGTCATCGGCCTGCCGCTGTTCTTCGAAGTGGGCCTAGTGATGATGGTGCCGATCATCTTCGTCATGGCGCGCCAGTCCAACCAGCCGCTACTCAAGATCGCCATTCCGGCACTGGCGGGCATGACGACCTTGCACGCCCTGATGCCTCCGCATCCGGGGCCGCTGATCGCGGTCAGCGCATTGCACGCCGACCTGGGCCTGACCATGTTGCTGGGTTTCTGCATTGCGGTGCCGGCGGTGATTCTGGCGGGCCCACTGTATGGCAACTGGTTGTCCAAGCGTCTTCACGTTAAAGAACCGGCCGAACTGGGCGAGTTGTTTTCGGCCAAACCTAACGTCGCGCGTCAGCCTGGGTTCGGCATTTCGCTGTTGATCATCCTGCTGCCGGTGATCCTGATGCTCGGCAGTACGCTGGCCAAGATTGCCCTGGAACCTGAGAGCAGCCTTGCACTGACGCTGAAATTCCTCGGCGAGCCGTTGGTGGCGTTGGGCATTGCAGTCTTGGCGGCGACGGTTTGTCTGGGCTGGGCCAACGGGATCTCCCGCGAGCATGTGGGCGGCACGCTGCGCAAAAGCCTGGCGCCGATTGCCGTGCTGTTGCTGACGATTGGCGCGGGTGGCGGCCTCAAGCAGACCCTGCTGGACGCCGGTGTCAGCCAGACCATCAGTAAAGTGGCCGAAGGCGCGCACATGCCTTACCTGCTGCTGGCGTGGCTGATCGCCGTGGCATTACGTCAGGCGACGGGCTCCGCGACCGTGGCGACCACCACCACCGCAGGCATTCTCGCGCCGATGATGGCCGGCCTTGCGCCGATTGAAGCGTCGCTGGTGGCGCTGGTGATCGGTGCGGGCTCGGTGTTCTTCTGCCACGTCAACGACGCGGGCTTCTGGATGGTTCGCGAGTACTTCGGCCTGCAACTCAAACAGACGATCTGGGTCTGGTCGGTGCTGCAGACCATTGTCTCGGTGGTGGGACTGATCGGCACGCTGTTGTTGTGGCATTGGTTGGTTTAACAGGTTCCGATCTTCACAACGATCCTCTGTGGGAGCTGCTGGAGGTTGCGACGGTGGCGAAGGCGGTTAATGCGGTCTTTCTGACGTACCGCATTCGCCACCGTCGTAACCTCCGGCAGCTCCCACAAGTCACGCGTCTTCTGCCCGATGCCGATAAGGCAGCTCCCACAGGTCACGCGTCTTCTGCTCCATGCCGATAAGGCAGGTGACGCAGGCAGACCGCGTCGACGTAGCCAATACCGACTATCAAGACGACTGATTTCTGCTCGAACGGGCCGGCGCGTAGCCTTGGCTCATTCCCGAAACGAGCCGAATGGAGTCTCTCATGAACCGTCTTCTTGCCCTTGCCATGCTGCTTTCCGTCGCTGTCCTGTCTGGCTGTGCCGCTGGCAATCATCCTGAACTGCGTCCCTACACCGCCGAAGAAACTCACCAGCTGGCCCTTGAAGACTTGAACCGTCGCGGCTTGTCCTACGACGACTATCAGGCTCGCAAAAACGAGCTGATGGCTCAGCCACAGATGCAGCAAGCCCACGAGTTCGATAACCGTGGAGAAGTCAACGCTCAGGTCAGCGCGCCGTCCAAAGCCCGCCAAGGCTGAGACCTCTGCTTCAAGGTTGTAACAGTTTCCTGAGGTTCGCGATTTACCTGAAACTGTATGGTTAAAAGTCAGCGTGTCTGTCTATGTGTTTCCGACGATGCTTTCGATAGCGTGGTCGTCAGAAATCAAGACACTCCTGGACCCGCATCATGCTGACTGCCGACCTGCTGCTCGCTTTCATTCTGTTCGCTTTCGTTTCATCGATCACGCCCGGCCCGAACAACACCATGCTGTTGTCTTCAGGCGTGAATTTCGGTTTCAACCGCACCATCCCCCACATGCTCGGCATCAGCTGCGGTTTCGCGCTGATGGTGCTGGCGGTCGGCTTTGGATTGGGCGCGGTGTTCAAGGCCTATCCGATTCTGTACACCGTGCTGCGATACGCAGGCGCGGCGTATTTGCTGTACCTGGCGTACAAGATCGCCACTTCCGGTCCCGCCAAGGACAGTGAACAAAGCAATGCGCGGCCTATGAGTTACCTCGGCGCGGCGGCGTTTCAATGGGTCAACCCCAAGGCGTGGGTGATGGCGATCGGCGCGATCAGCACCTACACGCCCATGAATGGCTACTTCACGAATGTCGCGATCATTGCCTTGGTGTTTGGCATCGTCAATTTGCCCGCCGTGAGCCTGTGGGCGGGGTTTGGCAGCCTGCTTCGCAACGTGTTGCGCGATCCGCTGTGGTTGCGGGTGTTCAACGGGGTGATGGCGGCATTGCTGGTGTTGTCGCTTTATCCGTTGCTGGAACATTGATCGCATCGGCTTCTGACCGAGCGAGCTGTGGCTCAGACCGCAATCTTCTGTGGGAGCGAATTCATTCGCGATTGGCTGGCAGGATCAACACCTCTCTTTTGCATGAGCCATCTTTCGCGAATGAATTCGCTCCCGCGGTTGATCTGCATTCGGCGGGGATGATTGTTGTGAAGGGCGATCACAACGCCAGCTTCAAATGCCCACCCGCTTCCTTGTGCCGCGCATTCGTGCGGTGTTGCAGCCCCAGATGAAAATGCTCCAGCCCGTCTTGCAGGCGCTGGGTCAGCAACTCGTCCAGTTCGCCACCGAGGTCGTTGTCGCCGTAGCTGATCTGGCTGTCGATGGCGAAGACGCCGTGCAGCACTTCCTGGCATTTGAGCGCGGACAGCACCGGCTTCAAGGCGTAGTCCACGGCCAGCATATGCGCAATGCTGCCGCCGGTGGCCAGCGGCAACACGACTTTGCCGTGCAGCGAGCGCTCGGGCAGCAGGTCCAGCAGGGTTTTCAGTGCGCCCGAAAACGAGGCCTTGTACACCGGCGTGCCGATCAACAGACCGTCGGCTTTGGCCACGGCGTCAATGAAGGCAATGACTTCGGGGCTGTCGAACCGGGCGTAAAGAAGGTCTTCGGCATTGAAGTCCTGGATGCGTACGGCTTTTACGTTCACGCCGTGATCGGCCAGCCATTGCGCTGCGTGTTTGAGCACCACACCGGAGCGGGAACGGGTGGAGGGGCTGCCTGAGATTGAAACTACCAACATGTCGTAGGTCCTTGGGGTCGGTCACCCGAGGTGCCGCATGGCACCGTGCAGGTCGCGGTCATCGCGATGGGGATGGGCGGATAGACCCTTTGGGAGGTTCAAAGCAGCATGCGTGCCAGCCTCGGTGATGTGCCTGGACGACAGTGAAACCGGGGGCTTGAGGGTTTTCAGGGGGAATACGTTTGGGGAAGGGATTGATTCTGGAGGGGGTAACTGTTGATTGGCTGTTGCTGGGGAAACACTTGGATGTTCAGGGTTCAGGGTTCAGGGTTCAGGGTTCAGGGTTCAGGGGGCAGGGGGCAGGGTCATGGCTGGTGTCAGGGTGGGCATTGGGTTTTGGGTGCATATCCGTTATTGAGAGTGGCGCTGATTACGGTTCCGCTCTTACAGCGGGTCACTTTTGGCAAACGCCCCAAAAGTAACCAAAAGGTCTTGCTCCTGGCTTGGCTTCTCCTTCGTCGAAGTACCTTAACTTCGGCGACGCTCCGTGGGCCCGCCGCCATCGGCCATCCATGGCCGGGGGCGGCTCTCGCGGCATCCATGCCGCTCGGCCCACTCCGCGCCACCTGCGTTCAGCCTGCACCCAAGTCGCGTTTGGCGGTGTCTGGACTTTCGCGTAAAAGAGCAACGCGTTGGAGCTAACTCTCTTGGCTTTTTGATGCGTGCATCAATCGTCTGGACCCTACCCCGAACTGTAGGAGCGTGGCTTGTCCCGCGATCTACCGCGCAGCGGTAGCAAATCCAGGTGACTCGATTCTGCCTGACACCCCGCATGCACTGGTCTTGCTGCCGGTTCCCGGCAGATCGCGGGACAAGCCACGCTCCTACAGGTATCGCGCAGCCCTGATATTTCTGCTCCTGCTGTTGATTTTGCTCTTCGACATCAATGGTCCAAACACCACAAAACGCGACTTGGGTGCAGGCCAAACGCAGACGACGCGCAGTGGGTCGAGCGGCATGGATTCCGCGAGAGCGCCGTCAGGACATGGATGTCCGTTCGGCGCGGGCCCACGGAGCGTCGTCGGAGTGCGGGTACCCGACGGATTCGGGCCAAGCCAGGAGCCAGGACACTTGGTGACTTGGTGTCTTTTCAAGTAACCCGCCGAAGGCGGAACGCTTCTGCCGTTAGGCAGAACCAAAAATCTCAGCGCCACCCCGAATAACAGATATGCCCCCAATCCCAAAGCCCTCAACCCAACCCCACCAACCCCAAAAAAAGCCCAAAAAAAATCCCCGCAGTCGGCCTCTGCGGGGATTTTTGGCTTTCGTCTTGCGCTTAACCGACAATCTGAAACGTGCCGCTCGAAGCAGCCATCAGTTCCGGAACATCGCACCTGTCTGGATGATGTTGTTCGAACCCAGCAACTGGCTCACATAACGGCTCCAACGGGTAATGTTCGCAGGCCCCACGAACACCACATCCTGCGCCGCCAGCTCGAAACCCTTGGCCAGCGCATACGCGGTCGGCTTCTTCGCGTTCAAGTGATACACGGTGGCCGCATGCGTCGCATCCTGCGCACGAATCACATACACCGCCTCACCGTCGGCAGCATCCGGGCTCAAGCCACCGGACGTACCCAGCGCCTCCAGCAGCGTCACGCTGGTGGTGCTGAACGAGATCACCTGTGGACGCTGAACCTCGCCCAACACGTAAATCTTGTTCTTCGAGTTGCTGTTCAAGTGCAGGTAGTCGCCGTCCTTCAGGTAGATCTTGCTCAGTTGTGAGTCCTTACGGTTGAGCGAGTCAACGTCGATCACGTAATCCTTGCCGTCGCGACGCAGCGTCAAGCCAGCAAGGTTGGCGTCGGTCAGGTCAACACCGGCCTGGCTGATGGCCTGAACCAGGCTCAGTGGAATGTTGGTGACCGGCTGCGGGCCAGGGGTTTTGAACGCACCCGACAGCAACACGCGCTGACTGTTGTAACGCAGCACTTTGACGTCGACCTTCACCTCGGTGTACTGCGGCGCGAGGCCCATGCGCAGTTGTTCGCGAATCTGGGAAACGGTCTTGCCACCGGCCTGGATGCGGCCGACGTAGGGGAAGAAAACGGTGCCGTCGTGCAGCACTTCCCGGGTGTTCGCGTCCAGTTGATCCTGGGAACCCGGCGCGGTCAGTTCAGGGTGTTCGAACACCGTGACCAGCAAGGTATCGCCTGGGCCGACGATGTATTCAGGCGTCTTGTAATTCAACAGTTCAGGAGGCAATGGCTTGGCCATCGCCGCCGCCGATTTCTGCTGCTGGGCCAGGGTGGTCGGGGTGATATTGACGAGGGTGACCGCGGGACCGTCCGGGTCTTTATCGGTTACATCATCGAGGGACATGTATTGACCAGGGGCGAATGCGCAGCCTTGCAAAACCAGACTGGAAAGCAGCACTACCGCTAACGTTACTTTCATATGAATGTTCCTTCTAATCCTAAAAGGTGCGTACTGGCACCGCAGTGATTTCGTTGCATCCCTTACTTACACCGAACTTCGGATCACAATCGTTCAAACACTCAAGCACCTCCCGCCGAGCTTAGTAGCCATCGGCCATCTTTGTTGTTATTGGCAGACATTCTTTTTTTTAACGAGCGTTTAGAAGGCGTTCTTGTTGACGAAGCCTTTGAAGAGCGTCAGCAGGATGATTTTCATGTCCAGCCAGACCGACCAGTGCTCGATGTACTGCAGGTCGAATTCCACGCGTTTCTGCATCTTGTCCAGCGTGTCGGTCTCGCCGCGCCAGCCGTTGATCTGTGCCCAACCGGTGATGCCCGGCTTGACCTTGTGCCGCAACATGTAGCCCGACACCTGTTTGCGGTATTGCTCGTTGTGCGCCACGGCGTGGGGACGCGGGCCGACGATGGACATGTCGCCACGCAGCACGTTGAAGAACTGCGGCAGCTCATCCAGCGAGGTGCGGCGCAGGAACGCGCCCAGTGGCGTGATGCGGCTGTCGTTGCGGGTGGCCTGGGTCACCACCGCGCCGTTTTCCTGCACGCTCATGCTGCGGAATTTCCAGACCATGATCGGACGGCCGTCCAGGCCGTAACGGCGTTGGCGAAACAGCACCGGGCCCGGCGAAGTGAACTTGATCGCCAAGGCAATCAGCATCAAGGGCAGGGCGATCATCGTCAGGATCACGCTCGACAGCACGATGTCTTCCACGCGCTTGACCATGCTCCAGGCGCCATCCATGGGCGAGTCGAAAATGCTGATGCTCGGCAACCCGTTGATGCTCTCGCTACGGGCGTGCAGCAACTCGAACATGAACACGTCGGGAATCACATAGACCGAAGCGGTGGTGTCGCTCAAGCCTTTGATCAATTCCTGAAGGCGCGCTTGCGCGCCCAGAGTCAGGGTGATGTAGACCTTGTCGATCTTGCCGTCGCGGGCGTCCTGGATCAGTGCGTCCAGATCGCCCAGCACTGGAATGCGCCGGCCGATGCGCGCCAGGTCCATTTGCTCGGGTGACTCGTCATAAAAGCCCAGCAGGTTCAGGCCCATCCAGGGCGCGCGTTCGATGGACAACGCCAGGCGTTCGCCGCAGTGACCCGTGCCGACGATCGCCACGCGCCGGGTGTTGAACCCATGGCTTCGCAGTGTGTGCAGCAGGCTGCGAATCGCCAGGCGATAGCCACACAAGGCGACCAGTACGGCGGCAAACCAGGCCATCTGGCTGTTGTCCGCCAAGTGGTCGGGCTGCAACAACATGTAGTCCACGAACAGCAGCAGGACGAATGCCAGTCCCCAATAGTTGGCGACTTTCAGCAGTTCACGCAGGATGCGTTCGCCGCGCCATGAGCCGTACAACTGGTGGTATTCGGCCAGCCAGTGAAAAGCCACGGCGGCCAGCAGAATCTGCATCCAGGTTTCGGTGCTCATCGGCGTGCCGGTGAACAGGTTGATGCTGTAGCCGCCCAGAGTGATGACCGCCAGGTCCAGCAAACGGTGGGCGACGGACAACGTCGATTGATGAGCATGCAAGATGCCGCGAAGTGGTGTGCTCATATTCTGTGCTCGCTCAGACGGATTTGATCGGAACAACGCGGGCGGATACATCGTTGGCAAGTAACGCGGGCGCGACCAGCGTCGGAGGTATCTGAGTCGCGCGGAACTGCATGGACAGACGGGCCTGACGCGAGGCGCTCAAGCGCAGCTCGACGAATTGCCGCATTTCCTGCTCGAAGCGCGCTTCGCTGAAACGCTCGGCGTTGGCGCGGCAGGCTTGCGCGGTAATGCGGTCAGCTGACGCTTCGAACGTCTCTATTGCCGCGATCAGCGACGGGACGCTCTGCTCCTGATAGAACACCCCGGTCGGTTGCGGGTGATCCAGGCCGCAAACCGTTTCCAGCACGCCGCCCTTGCCGAAGGCGATGACCGGTGTGCCGCACGCCTGGGCTTCCACCGGGCTGATGCCGAAGTCTTCTTCAGCGGCAAACACAAACGCTTTGGCATTGCGCATGTGTTCCTGCAACACCGCGAACGGTTGATAACCGAGCAGGGTGACGTTCGGCGCGTTGGCGGCAATGGCCTTGGCCTTTTCCATTTCCGGGCCGTCACCGACCATGACCAGGCGCTTGTCCGGCATCGCGGCGAACGCTTCGACGATCATCGGCATGCGCTTGTAGGGGACCATGCGCGAGGCGGTGAAGTAGTAGTCCTGCTTTTCTTCCTGGATCGAGAAGCCGCGGGTGTCGACCGGCGGATAAATCACGGTGGATTCGCGGCGATAGGACTTGGTGATGCGCGCGCCGATGAAGTGCGAATTGGCGATGAAATCGTCCACGCCCGCAGCAGTGCGCTGATCCCACATACGCATGTAGTGCAGGATCATCCGCGCCACTTTGCCCTTGAGGCCGGCATTCAAGTTGGCTTCTTTCAGATACTGGTGCTGCAGGTCCCAGGCGTAGCGAATGGGCGAGTGCACGTAGCTGATGTGCAGTTGGTCCGGACCGCACAGCACGCCCTTGGCGACGGCGTGGCTGCTGCTGATGATCAGGTCGTAGCCGGACAGGTCGAGTTGCTCGATCGCCATCGGCATCAACGGCAGATAGCGCTGGTATTTGGTTTTGGCTTTAGGCAGGCGCTGGATGAACGTCGTGGTGGCGACCTTGCCGCCCAATTGGGCGCGGTCCTGGTCGCTGAGAAAGTCGATGACGGAGAACAGATCCGCCTCCGGCCAGATTTTAATCAACGATGCCAAAACCCTTTCGGCACCGGCATACGTCACCAGCCAGTCGTGGACGATTGCGATTTTCATTGGAATTCTCTGCAGTAACGGCTTACAGAAATCCGGCACGTCGAGCGAAGCTCGCGAGGATTTCCCCAAAGCGTTGATATTTGCGCAGGCTCTACTTCAGACGCTTAACGGTTGCGTCTTGGCTTTGCGATTATTGAGGCGTTTTCCAAGCTGGATAAAAGGCGATTCGATGAACTGAAAACACAGATGAGCGGCACCCAGCGTCAACAGCGTGGCGAACAGCGCGATGATCAGCGCCGAAGCCCCGGTGCGTGCCAGTACGAACTCGGCCAGCATCCCCATCGTCGGGTGCAACAGGTACAGCGAGTAGCTCACCGCGCCCAACCACACCAAGGCTGGATGGTCCAGGCGCACGCTGCGGGTCAGCAGCAGAAAACTGCTGATCGCCACGGCGTAGGTGAAGCAGTAACGGCCCCAGGTTTCCCCGGTGCCCATGTCCTGGTGATACGCCATGATCAGCGTCGGTGGCAGCAGCACCACAAAGGCAATCAACAGCATCTTGAGGTTACGTGTCAGTTCCGGGCTGTGTTCGGCCAGCAACCATTGACGCCACACCGAACCGAAGAACATCAGTGACAGCGCCAGCGGCAAGGCCACGGGCAGCTTGCGTTCGGTCAGGGCGCGAACCACGCCCATCGCCAGCGCCATCAGCAGAAAGGCCAGCGAGCAGCGCGCGCGAAACGTCTGGTCGTACAGTTTGCCGCCGATGAACAGCGCCAGGCACAGTCCGTAGAACACCAGCTCGATGAACAGCGTCCAGTACAGTCCGATCACATCGTCGAACCCCAGTGCCGCTTGCACCATCGTCAGGTTGGCGATGACCTGTTTGAGCGGCGGCAGCGGTGCGCCGGTCAGGCCCAGCATCACCACGAACAGCAGCAGCGAGACCCAGTACGCCGGATACAACCGCATGAAGCGCGAAATCAGAAAGCGCCGCGCTCCGTCGGGCACTGGCTTGAGGCTGTAAGGAATCACCACGCCGCTGATCATGAAAAACCACAGCACGCCGAGCTTGCCGGGGTCGATCAGGGCGTCGAAAACCCAGACATGACCGATGACCGGCAAGAACAGGTGGGTGAACACCACCATCAACGCTGCGATGCCACGCAGCGCGTCGAGATAGGCCAGACGTTTCATGGGCATGCCTCAAAGCTTACTGGAGGATTCACGACGCAGCGCGTCGTTGCCGGTGCTGGCGCGACGATCCCTGGACTGATTCAGCAACGTGTCGATGCGTTGCGAGACACGGCGTGCCGATTCGTCCCAGGAAAAGCGCGCCACGTTGTTCAGGCCGCGCCGACGCAATGACTGGCGCAGCGGCAGATCCGTGAGAATTCGTTCCATGGCCGAGGCCATGTGCGTGATGTCCATCGGGTCGAAATACAGGGCGCTGGCCTGCAGCACTTCGGGAATCGACGCCGCGTTGGCCGCCAGCACCGGGCAACCACAGGCCTGCGCTTCCAGCGGCGGGATGCCGAATCCTTCGTACAGCGAAGGAAACACGAACGCCGTAGCGCCCTGGTATTGGGCGATCAGTTCGTCATCGTTCAACCGGCCGAGAAAGCGAATGCGCCGGTCACGGCTGGCCAGGCGTTGCAGGTTGTCATCGGCGAACACGTCACTGGCGCCACCGACGATGTGCAACTCCAGGTCATCGTGATCGCGCAGCATCAGGAACGCCTGGATCATCCGGCTGAAGTTTTTGTGCGCGCTGGGCGAAGACACGGCCAGCAGGTATTCCGGTTGATCCTTGAGCGGCGGCCCCGGCTGAAAGGCCCCGCTCACGGCGTTGGGCACCACGAAGATCTTCTTTTCCGGGTAGTTGTAGAACTGCGATATCTCCCCCTTCGAGAAATTGCTGACGGTCAGCAGCGCCTTGATCCGCGACAGCATGATCGGTGTCATGGTCCGGTACAGCAGGCGAAACATCCGGGTGTAGCTTTCCGGGTGACGCACATAGGTGACGTCGTGGTGGGTAGCGATCTGGTTGCCGTATAACAGCGGCGCCGTGCTGCACAATGAAATCAGCAGCGGGCTGCCCTGGCGTTTCAAATACAGCGGTAGATCCAGCTGTTCCCACAGGTGGCCGCTGTTGCGACCGATGCACTGCACGTCCAGTGCCTTGGCGCTGTCGTGCATCTTGATGCCATGAGGGGCGACGAAGACGACGTCGTCGCGTTGTTGCTTGAGCGCCAGACAGGTCTGTTCTGCGAAGCGTTGAACGCCGCGCAACTCCTGAGTGAGAAAGCGTGCATTGATCACAATCATGGTGGGCGACCTGTTGAAGAGGTAAATGAGTCATACGCGGCACAAAGGTCCGGGAGCGCCCTGAGTGAAGGGGCGCTCTCAATGCGGACGTGAAAAAGATGAAGAGATGAATCAGGGCAAGGCGAACAGGGCAGGGCGGGTGCCCAGGCTTATTATTTTAGGAAACTCATCGATCGGCACCTGTGCCGAACAGCGCCCCTCGTTGCAATTCCATGGGATGCCGCTGTCGACCTGGCCGTTTTGGGGCTCTCGGGTATCGATGTACTGCACATTGCCGCGCAACACGCTGCTGGCGTCGACCTTGATCGGCCTGGGCAAACCGGCCGTCCAGGCAACCATCACCTGATCCGAACCCCGGGCAAACCGCAACAGATACTGCGAGTCGATTTCACGACTCTTCTCGGCGTCATAGCGGAACTGATGCAGCGTCGGGCTGATGGCCTTCAGCGTCAGGTAAGCCTGCTTGATGCTCAGGTCCTGAGTGAGCAGACCGAAGTTCTGCTCGGGGTCAGTGTCGTCGGGGCCATCGTTGAGCAACCCGTTCCACCACATACCTTTGATGTTCGGCATCGTCTGGGCCAGAAAGAAGCTGCGCGCCAGAAACGCTGCCTGGGTCTTCTCGTCGCCGCCGCAGCGTCCTGTGTTGCTGGGCCAGCCCATTTCCGTCAGGTACAGCGGCACGTCCGTTTTGTTTTTGGTCTTCTCCTTGAGGTCTTCGTTGATCCGCCTGAGCCAGGCAATCCAGTTTTCCGGGGTGTTGCGTTCATCCGAGCGGCAATGCACATAAGGGTGCAGCGACAATCCGTCGACATGATTGAGGATCCCCGACTCGACCAGCCGATCGGCAAATCCGAGGTCCATCCCCTGGCTGGTGACCGCACCTGCGAGAATCACCATCGGTCTCTGGTTGCTGCGGATGCGCCGGGACGCTTCTTCGACGAGGACGCTGTAATCCTTGGCAAACGCAGGATCGACGGGGTTCTCCTTGTCCCATTCGTTCCAGATCTCGTAGAAGTCCACGCTGTCGGTCAGCTGGCGGGTCACGAAGCTGATGTAGTTGCCGTACGCCTCACGCACGTTGGGTTTTCGCGGTTTGGCGTAGTTGTCATAGAACGGGTTGCCGTAACCGAGCACCAGCAGCGGCCGTAAATGATGTTCCTGAGCCTTGCTCAGGTAGGCCTGCCAGGCGGGCTCTATTCTCATCAAGCCTCGTCGGGGTTCGGCGCTGGACCAGTAAGCGTCATCACGTACCGAGTCCACGCCCGCCGCTTCGAGCAGTTGCAAAGCCTTGGCCGACGTCGTGCTTTTGTTCATCAGGTGAGTATCGACCCCGATGATGAAGGTATCGTCGGCCATGCTCGAGCAGCTGATGAACCATCCCAGCAGCACAAAAGCACAATGTCGTCGTAACCTCGTCAGGCGCTTGATGGGCATGGCTTGTCTCAGTGAAGAGGCACGGTCCGGAGCGCATGCTCAGGTAGGTCTCGGGCCGTCGGCAAGTGGATCGGCATCGCGCGCGCAGGGCCGGGCGTCTTCAAACCGTGTGGGACAAGGCCGGGTCGCGGTGCGCAATGTTGTCCAGCAACGTCTGGGCGAAGATGCTCTCGTAGCTGTCGAGCATCAGGTCCAGATTCAGCAGCGCCGCGACACTGACACGCGCCTGACTGCTCAAGCGGGCCAGCAGGTCCGGTTGTTGATGCAGTCGAAGCATCGCGTGTCCCAGCGAGTCAGGGTCATTGGGGCTGCACAGCAAACCGTTGAGCGGGTCCTGGATGATTTCCGGCAACCCGCCCATGCGGCTGGCGATTACGGGTACCGAGTGCGCGCACGCCTCGACTGCGACCATACCGAACGGTTCGTTCCAGAGGGACGGCACGATGGCGACATCGATCTGGCTGTAAAACGTTTCAGGTTTCTGGTAACCGACGAAACTGATATTCGGCGATGTGGCCAGAGCCTTGAAGGCTGCTTCGTCGCTGGCCTGACCTCGGCCGGCAAGCTGCAGCGTGGCGTCAAACGGCAGACGCTGAAACTGTTCGATAAGCCAGCGTACGCCTTTCTGCTCGGACAGGGTGCCCATATATCCGAAACGCAGCGGCGCCTTTTTCATCGACGGATCAAGCTGGCGCTGCTTGCTCGGCGAGTTGTGCACCACGGCATACGGGCTCGCGTTGTGCACCACATAACCCTTCGCGGCGCTGAAATATCCGCGCTTTTGCAGCTTGTCGAGAATGAACTGGCTGACCCCGACCACCGCCGACACCTGCGCGGAGCGGGCATCGTGGCCCTTGCGAAACGACTGGCAACTGCTGCATTGCTGCTGGCAGCACTGACCGCGCTTGAACATGTTGCTGCTTGGGCACATCAGGTACATGTCGTGCAGCACCTGCACGATGGGCAGTTGAGCGGCGGAGATCTCATCCCACACCGACACTGACCAACCAGACAGGTTATGGCACACGACCAGTTGCGGCTGCTCGTCCTTGATGACTTGCTTTACGTACGTGCGCATCGCGCCGTTGTAACGGTCGCGCAGGTGCCAGCCCAAGCGCGCCAGACGTCCAGGCCGTTGTGCACCGAAGTGCCAGTAGAAGTTATGCAAACCGGCGCGGTACACCTTCACGCCATTCACGGTATCGGTGGCCAGGCCCGCGTCCGGTCCGGTCACCAGCACGCTGACCTGGCAGCCGCGTTTTTGCAGGCCTTCGACGGTGCGCTGAAGAATGATCTCCGCGCCGCCGCCGACGTGAGGTGAATACAGGCTGCTGATGAACAGTATTTTCATAGTGGATACGACTGATTCAGACCCAGTACGCCGGACTCACCGTCACGGATGGCTTTTTCGATCAAACCCAGACGCTCTTCAGCGCCGCGCCGCTTGGCGATCAACCGCAACAGCCGGAAGAACACCCAGCGGTTGAGGCTGTACAGCAGCGACGAGTTGGCCCAGATGTTCTTGTCGAACCAGGCCTGGTTACGCGCGCCGTAGTAGGCGCGCAAGTCCGAACCGCCCAACAGGAAACTTTCGTAAATGTTGTTGGTGCGGGCCTTGATGTTCCAGGAGTTCTCCAGGTCATCGAGCACAGCGTCCGGGACCAGGAAGATCCGTCCGCCGCCCGCCGTGATGCGCCAGGTGTATTCGCTGTCGTCGGCGTAGAGCAGCAGCGCGTCCAGCGGCAGACCGATCCTGCGATACAGGTTGCGATGGGCGAGCAGGCCGCCGTAGGTCGCGAAGGGCAGCTGCACCATGGGCAGTTTGCTCTGCGGGCTCTGCGGCGCGCCCCATGGCAGGCGACGCCAGACCTTGTAAGGCAGTTGCGCGATGTGGAAGCCGAAGAAGCTGGAGCGCAGTTGAATCGCAAACCGCTTCGGCACACCGGCGGCAATGTCGGCCTGATGCGTCGGGCGAAAACCCAGCACGGCGGCCTTGTCTTCGCCGTCGATGATCTTGCGCTCTTCAAGCACCTTATGCAGCGTCGCGATCGCGTTGATCGTCGGTGCGTTGTCATCGTCCATCAGCCAGATGTGCTCGGCGCCCGCATCCAGTGCGGCCTGGATGCCCACCGAGTAGCCGCGGGCCGATCCGGTGTTCTCATGAAGGTAGATGACGCTCACCTGGTCCGGCCAGGTGCGACGCAATGTTTCCAATGGCGCGGTGGAGGCATTGCTGACGATGATCACACGGTCGATGAGTGGGCTCTCGAGCGATCGGCTGACCAGCGTGTGCAGGTAATTGAAACGATCACCATAGGTGAGCGTCACCAGCGTTGTCTTGTGGGTCATGGTGAGTTCCGGGCAAAGAGGGTTCAAGAGGCTGAAAGCGTCAGCCCCGTGGGAATCTGGAGTGTTGTCAAGGGAGCTCTGTAGGAGCGTGGCTTGTCCCGCGATCTGCCGGGCACCGGCAGTAAATCTTTGCATGCGGTGGATCAGACAAACCGCATTTCCGGGTTTTACGACGGGTTCCCCGCCGATCGCGGGACAAGCCTCGCTCCTACAGGTATCGCGGTGAAACGTCTGGATGCACTCCAGACGGCGGCAAGTATCAGATCAGACCCGCGCTTCCATCCGCGACAGGCTGCTGACCGGCAAGGTCACTTTCTGTTCGCGCTGCAGCAGGTTGAGCAGGATCACGGCACGTTCATCGCCGTCGGCCGCGAGGAAAATCGCCTCGACGTCGTTGAAACCGTCCGCAGTGATTCGCACCGTGTCGCCGTGTTGAAAGGTCTCTTTGGGCGGCGGCGCGAGCAAGCGTTCACGGATCTGCTCGATCAGAGCGTCTTTCACCGGCACCGGCAGACCGCCGAAGGTCACGATACGCGCCACGCCCCGGGTGGAGCGGATCGGGTACCAGTTATCGTTGGTCTGGTCCATGCGGATGAACAGGTAGCCGGGGAACAGCTCCTCTTCGGACGGGGCGCGGGAGCCGCGTTTCTTTTCGCCATGCTTGACCGGTCGGTAGCATTCGAAGTGCTGACGCTGCAGGTGTTCCTCTGCACGGCCTTCCTGGCGAGGTTTGGTTTGGATCAGGTACCAGCGCGCCGGGCTGCTTGAGGTGCTGTCGGCATGAGACATAATTCTTCACTCCACTGCAATGCGGTTCGACAGGGTTGAAACTGGCTCAGGGTGTTGCGTCAGTCTGGCCAGCACGCCGGGTTCGGCAGCGGGCGGGTGCTTGTCCAGCCGGTATTGGGTCAGCATCTGCTGGACCTGCTCGACGCAGTTGAACATCAGGACGTCGATGATGGACAGGTTGGCGACGAAAGGTTGCCTGAACTGCCGATACTCCACCGGATCCATCCGGAAAAACCTCACCAGTAAGCGGTTGCGCGCAAAGTGATCGCGGTCATACACCACCGATCCGCCTTCGGGCGTGATAAACGTCGTCGCCTCGAAGGTATGGGCAATGCGGATGATGCGTTCCTGTTTGTCGGCAGGGCTGCCGAGAATCAGGTCAGAACTGCGCATGATCGGCGTGACGATGTGTAGATAAGCACACATTTCACGAATTGCATGTTCGGCGTAAAGCGAGATGTTCTGTTGCGGGAAATGGATCAGGCGTTCGACCAGTGGCATGACCTGAGCGAAGTAGGGCGCCTCTTTATAACTCTCGGCAATCAGACGAATCAGCCGTTCGGCCTCGTCGCTGAAGTGATCGCACAGTTGCCGTTGATTGATCTGCAACTGAAAGCGGTCTTTTTTCAGCGGAAAGGTGATCAGCCGCGCTTCGTCGTTATGCAGAATGCGGTTGCGGTTAACCCAGCCGGACCGCACATAGTGCAGATCGTCTCCCAGGACGAAGACGTCTGCAGCGGCGATGAGCTGAAAGTAACCCAGGTAAGGAAAGAGATAGGGTTGCATCACTGCAATGGTCCTGGCCATCAATACGTCTCCTTTACTTCAGTGACTTCACAGCCCGGTTATTTGCGAACCGTGGTGTAGTCGTAGCCATAGGCTGCGCAGTCATAGTCGGCGGTCGAGGCCTTGCGCAGGACACCGTTGAAGATTGCACCCTTGATCAGAATGCCGTTGTGCATCAGGCGACGTTTGCACGCTTCGATTTCCTTGGCGGTGCTCAGGCCGAACCGGGTGACCAGCAGGCACGTACCGGACTGACGACCCACCAGCGTGGCGTCAGTGACGGCCAGGATCGGTGGGGTGTCGACGATCACCAGGTCGTACAGCGGTGACAGGTCGGTGATCAACTTATTGAAGTTGTCATGCATCAACAGCTCCGACGGGTTGGGCGCCGCGAACCCACAGGAAATGAAGTCCAGGTTGCGCACTTCGGTGTGGTTGATCACTTCCTTGCTCTTCAAACGGGCGGCCAGGGTGTCGGACAGACCGTGCTTGGGCGTCAGGTTGAACAGCTTGTGCAGGTAACCTTTGCGCATGTCGGCGTCGATCAGCAGCACGCGTTTGCCCGTCTGGGCAATGATCACCGCCAGGTTGCTGGAGACGAACGACTTGCCCACGCCCGGCGTCGGGCTGGAAATCATCAGCACGTTATTACGAGCTTCGAGCATCGCGAAGTGCAGGCTGGTGCGCAGGCTGCGCAGTGATTCGATCGCCAGTTCCGTTGGCGCGCTGACACTGAGCAGGCGAGGCTCCTTGCTGCCACCGCGGCTCTGGCTCGCCTTGTCCATGCGTTCTTGCTGACGTGAGTACGGCAGCGACGCGTAGACCGGCATGCCGAGGTTTTCGATGACTTCCGGGTTATCCACACCGCGATAGAACGCTTGACGGACGAACACGGTGCCCACGGCCAGCAGCAGACCGACGAGGGCGGCGACCAGGACGATGATTTTCTTCATCGGCTTGACCGGCTCTTCGACATTGGCGTCGGCGTTGTCGATGATGCGCACGTTGCCGATGCTGCCGGCACGAAGAATGTCTTGCTCCTGGCTTTTGTCCAGCAACAGGGTGTAGGTCTGCGAGGTGACTTGCATGTCGCGAGTCAGGCGCAGAAGTTCCTGTTGGGTGGCCGGCAGGGTCTCGATTTTCTTCAGCAGGGCTGCTTTCTGGGCTTCCACCTGGCTGATCTGGGTCATCAGGCCGCGATAGGTCGGGTGCTCTGGGGTGTACAGACGCTCGACGTCGACGCGTTTCATCTTCAGGTCAGACAGCGTGCCTTCCAGCTTGACCACCTGATCGAGGACCGATTTGGTTTCCACGCTCAGGTCAACCGACTTGGCGCTGGTCTGGAAGTTGTTCAGGGCAATTTCCGACTGTTCCAGTTGCTTGCGCACGGCAGGCAGTTGCGAGCGCAGGAACTCCAGGCGCTGGGCGGCTTCGGCCGAACTGCGTTCAACGTTCTGACGCACATACAGGCGGCTGACTTCATTGAGGATGCGTTTGGCCAACACAGGATCGGCGTCCTGAATGGACAGGTAAACGATCCCCGAGTCCTTGCCGGCTTCAATGATCTTCAGACGGTCCTGATAATCCAGCGCCGCGGTCAGGGTGCGTTGACGCATCACCGTGAACTCGGTGCCGGGACGACCATTGAGTGCGGCCACCTGAATCTTCACGCCGCTGCCTTCGACGGTTTGACCGACAGGGCCGCTGAGCAGCTTGTTGTGGTCTTCGTCATACAGGCTGAAGCTGTCAGGCTTGTCCACGACCATGGTCAGCTTGTCGCCAAGCAGAGCGTCAGGCACTTCCAGCTGGAAGATGTCGATCTTCTCGCCACCCCACGCGTAGCTGTCCAGCCCCAGGATGGGTGAAGCCAGTTCGCCTTCGTGATCAGGCTTGAAGTGACGGGCCATGTAGGCGCCGATGCCCGGTACGTATTTGGGTTTCTGAATGATGTTGAGCTTCAAGTCATCGACGACCTTGCCCAGCACCGCGCGGGACTTGATCAGCTCGATCTCGGTGGTCGCCTGGGAAACCGACAGCGGCTTGGCGCTGATTTCGGTGCGACCCTCGATGCCGATTTTCTTCGGCTCGATCTGAATCATCGCGTTGGCCTGAAAGATCGGCGTCGCGAGCACGGCGTAGGTCACGCCAATCAGGACGCAGACACCGATGATCGATGCAATCATTCCCTTGTGATCGAAAAGTGTGCGCAAGATAGTCGCCAAATCGATCCGGGAGTCCTGGACCTCGTCCAGGGAAGTACGGTTCATAGCGGTCATTTATCTTGGATCTCCTGACTGAAGATAAGGAAGCCAGTCGTCGACGCAACGCGAAAGCTGCTCGTAGGTCTGTTCAAAGGCTAGTTTCGGGCGCCGGTACGGGTCGGCTATTTCCAGTTCTTGTTGCCATTTGCCAATCAGAAACGTCTTGCCGCGTACCTCGGGGGCGAGCTTGAGTACGCTTTGGGTCTGGCGGTGTTCCATCAGCAGGATCAAGTCCGCGTCGTAGAGCATTTGCCGCACCACCTGACGGCTCTTGTGCCGGTGTGCTTCGACACCGTTGAGTTGCAACACGGCCCGGGCGAGCGGGTCCATGGTGGAGCTGAGCATGGCGTGAGTGCCTGCCGACGAAATCACGATGCGATCGTTCTGAACGCGTTGTCGGAACATGGCTTCGGCCATGGGGCTGCGACAGATGTTGCCGACGCAGACCACGAGTACGTTACTGAACATGGCCTTTGTTAAGCGTCGTCATCAGTCTCTTGCCGATGTTGGTGCTGAAATTTCGCCCGACTTGCAGCAGGGTCTGAACCTTGCGCTGAGGGGTGATCGCGGAGAGCGAGTAGCCGACCAGTTGCATCAGGAAGTACTCGTAGAGCTCATCGTTGCCGAGGCGGTTGTAGTAGTTGGCCAGCGCGCCGGACGTCTGCAAGGCCATGTGCAGTTTTCGCTTGTTCGACCGCATGGAGAACACACCGCCCGGGTGCAGGCGATACATCGCGGGCTTGATCTCACCCATGAACTTGCCTTTGCCGTAGGCACCCAGCAGCGACCACCAGACCAGATCGTTCAAAGGCGCCGCCGCGAGCTCTTTGGGCAGTGAGTCGAAGACGTTGCGAAACACGGTGGTCAGCGTCGAGATCGGCCGCGCCTTCTGCAACCCCAGGGCCGTGGCGTCAGCGCGCAGCTCGCCTTGCAGCTGAATGCCGTATTGGCCGTTGGTGTCGAAGGAAATGGCGTCGTGGTAAGTCAGGGCGTAATCAGGGTGGCTTTCGAGAAAGTCCACCTGGATCTGCAGTTTGCGCGGGTCGGTCCAGTAATCGTCGGCTTCGCAGTAAGCGATGTAGCGGCCACGGGCCTCACCGAACAGGCGAGGGACCGATGGATTGCCTTGCGAATACTGGTTCGTCTCGTGATAGAAGGCGCGGATCAACGTCGGGTAGCGCTTGACGTAGTCGGCAATGATGCGGGCAGTTCCATCTGTGGAAGCGTCGTCGTTGACCAGAATTTCAAAGTCAAACGTCGTTTGCTGCATCAGGAAACCTTCCAGCGTCTGAGCGACGTAGGCTTCCTGGTTGTAGGCTGGGCAGACGATGCTGACCAGGGGTGCGGCAGACGGCGAAGAGCTCGTCTTTTTGCTAATAGCATCCATGGCTTAATACTCGGTTTAGAGACTCGGTTTGCTGAACAGGACGGAAATCTTCGTCACCAGCGGCTTGTAGCTTGCTGCTACCACCATCAGCGTGATCAAGCCGCTGACGGCCAGACCCAAAAACGTATTGATGCGGTTTTCACTGGCGATCATGCGCAATACCGGTTCGCTGATCGCCAGGCCCACGGCCGTCATCACACTGATGCGGATGATGTCGCGCAGCCATAGGCTGTGAATGCCCGGCGCCAGTCGCTGATGAACGATCATTGGCCAGATGGCGAACGACACCAGGCGCAAGATGAACCAGGCGATGGCAGCGCCGAATGCGCCCTCGTAGTGAATGGCCAGAACCATCGTCGGCACGGTGATCACGGCTGAAACGACGCTGTACCAGACGTGCAAGCGCATCTGCCCGTAGGCGTACTGCAAGTAAAACTGAAAGGCGCTGACCGCCATGATCGCGCTGCCCAGCGAATACCACGGCAACACCGAGCGGCTCCATGCGGCAGCAGGCTCGTCACCCGACCAGGCGTACACCATCTCGTGAGCGTGCAAAGCAATCAGCGCCGCCAACGGAAACAGAAACGTGCAAACAAAGCGGTTGGCTGCCAGGAACAAGGCGTGCATGTCATCGCGACGCCCTTCAGCCATCAGCACCGTTAGCCGCGGCAACAACGTCTGCGCCAGCGGGTTGCTCAACATCATGATGCCGGTGGTGATCAGCGCCACCAGCGAGAAGTAACCGTACTCGTTGAGCGGCAGCAGCTCGGACAGCAGCACCTTGTCGATCTGGGTCAACACGATCCACAACACCGCCGTGCCCGACATGCTCGCCGCGAACGGGATGATCGGCTTGACCAGTTGCCAGTCGAAGCCGGTCAGCCAGGAGGGCGTCGGCATCTGTTGGTAGGCGCGGGCGGCGAAGATCAATGTTTCGACCACGCCCACCAGCACCTGAAATTCGAAAAACAGCACCGGGTCGCTGGAGATCGTGCTCACCAGAAACAACCCGCCGAAGTAACGCAGGGTGGCGATGAAGACGTTGGCGATGTTCAGCCAGGCGTGTTGTTCGAGGCCCTGAATCCCGCTTTTATAAAGCGTTGAGTACAGACGCAACGCGATCACGATGCCCATCAGGCAAATGCACTCGATCAGCGTCTGTGTCGAGAGCTCCTTGGCATTGAGCCAGCGCACCGCGATCCAGTCGCTGCCCAGGTACATCGCGATGCAGCACAGGCTGGCCAGCGGCAGGAAGATGATTTCGAACGAGCGCAGCAGGCGTCCCGAATGCCGGTCGGCGAGGTCGGCGCCTTGTTGATGCGCCACCGCCCGGACCAGGCTTGGCGACAGGCCTGCGTCCAGCAATTGCAGCCAGGCCTGCAGTACCGAGAAGAATCCGATCAGGCCGTAGGCCTCGGCACCCATGTGGCCGAGGTAGAACGGCATGATCAGGATGCCCACCAGCAATGTGTAGGCTTGTCCTGCATAGCTCAACGCAGTGTTGCGTATGACTGAGCGTTTGGTTTGCATGGGGTGTCCTTTCTCGCCAAAACGTATGCGTCTTCCCGGAACCGGGTACTAGATGACCTGTGCCAGGTTCGGTGTGCGATACGGCGCGCGGCCCAGACTGCATTCGGCGATCACGGTGTTGATCACGCGTTCCTGATCCTCCAACTGCAGGCCCGGATAGATCGGCAGGCACAGCACGCGTTCGCTCAAGGAGCGCGAGGCGGTTTGCGCCGCCTGCGGTTGCAGGTATTCCAGCGTGTCCAGCGACGGGTAGAAGTAACGGCGAGGGTTGATGCCGTTGGTGTTCAGGGCGCTGCGCAGACGCAACAGTTGCTGTTCGTCGCTCAGGGCGATCGGGTAGTAGCTGTTGTTGAGCTGGCTGTTGTCTTCCGGCTTTTGCAGGTCGACGTAATCGCCCAGGCGCGTGGTGTAGCGGTGGGCGATTTCTGCGCGCTGCTGAAGGATGTTCTCGATGTCGTCGAGAATGCATAAGCCCATCGCGGCGGAGAATTCGTTGAGCTTGGCGTTGATGCCAATGCCGTCGATCTTGTCGACGTCGACGATGCCAAAATTGCACAGCAGGTGCACGCGACGTGCAAGCTCGTCGTCGTTGGTGATGATCGCGCCGCCTTCAATGGTGTGAAACAGCTTGGTCGCATGAAAACTCAGCGTGCTGATGTCGCCCCAGTTCAGTACCGACTGACCGGCATGACGCACGGCGAAGGCATGGGCGCCGTCGTACACCACTTTCAGATTGCGGCGACGGGCGATTTCTTCGATGCGTTCAACGGCGCAAGGGTTGCCGAACACGTGAGTGCCGACGATGGCCGTGGTGTCCGACACGATGCGGCTTTCGATGTGCTCGGGCGAAATGTTCCAGGTCTGCGCGTCGATGTCAGCGAAGATCGGGCGGATGCCTTCCCATTGCAGCGAGCTGCTGGTGGCCACAAAGCTGAACGGCGTGGTCACTGCGCTGCCGCTCAGGCCCAGGGCACGATAGGCGACCTGAAGGGCGAGGGTACCGTTGTTGGTGAGGATGACGTGCTTGACGCCCAGGTAGTCCTTGAGGCGCTGCTCCAGTTCACACACCAACGGGCCATGGTTGGTCAGCCAACCCCGGGAGTAGATGCCCTCGACGTAAGTCTTGAACTTGTCGATATCACCTAGGTAGGTCTTGGTTACGTTGATCATCGAATTCTCCATTTCTGACGCAATGCTTAAGGCGTTGTGTGAGGCAGCCATGCTTTCAAGGCGGGAACGTGCGCGAACCGGGCTAGCTCTGTGTGGGAGCGGATGGCTGGTTGCCGGCTTTGTTGCTCATCCGTCGTGCCCGCCCCTGGTTGATCCTGAGGATCAGGCGAGTCGCCAGACTTCCTGTATGTGGGTCACCAAAATGGAACAGCGCCGTCGCGCGCTTGACCTCAGGGCCGCATGGCTTGTTGGCGTGCAGGGTGCGGTAGCCCCAGAAGAAGTAAACGTTGCCCGGCTCCAGGCGCAGGATGTAAGGCTTCAACCAGTTGCGCTGCATGCCCTTGATGATCCAGCCGCGTGTGAAAGAGTTCTGCAGCAACGCCTTCTCGAGCACGTTGAACAACACCCAGGCACGTACGCGACGAATATTGGGGAACAGCATCAGATCGCCGCGCTCTTCACCTTCGGTCGGGATGAACACAGGGATAAGTGCGGTCACCAGGCTGGCGTCGTAGTGAAAGCTGTTGGATTCGCGTTTGCCCTGATTGCCCTGAACGCAGCGCAGTACCGGGAAGATTCGGTCGCTCGGAGCGTCGGTCTGTGCAGCGTGCCTATAAAGGCCGGCGAGCAGCGACTTGAAGCGTGGGTCGGCCCAGTAGCTTGCCAGCAGGCTTTCCCCCAGCATCGCTTCGCCGTGATACGCGAAGTATTCGCCCTGGTGCTTCTGCGCCTGCTCATCGGTCCAGGTGCGTAATTGCTGCAGATCGGACTCGGTGACGGCACCGCTCAGTTTTGCAAAGCCGTTGGTATCGATTTCGTCAGCTAAACGTCGCGTCAGCTGCTCATCCATGTCGAAAGATAAGGGCATTGCATCGCGTCCTCTAAACACGTGGGAAGGACACAGCAGGGTGTTTTAGGGCTTCAGGCACGCTACCGCCCGAATCTGCAGATCCTGCCGTTCTTTTCGGAAGTGGGCCGTGCCTGTCAAACGCTTGATCAAAACTGCCTTATCAAATCGTTGGGCAAAGCTACCGCCCTACCGAGCACTTTCAGTAATTTTGAAAATTTTCTTTAAACCAACACATGCCCACCGGCGCAAGCAACGCACCGTGGTGTTCATTAACTTCGTTGGCAGGTACAGAGTGATAAAATCGCAATGTCTTCTGCGCGCAGCTCTGCGGCTACGCTGCTAACAACACGAAAACAATGGACAGGCATATATATCGACGGCGGCGCAGTTTCTGTCAAATTATTTCGCCAACATTCTGTTAAATTTTTGATAAACGGGTTTGTGGCTTGTATAAGCTATTGATTTATATAGCAGTCAAAAAAACATCAACGCCCTATCACGGTGCGCTGACGCTTTGTATGGTCTCCGGTGTAAGGGTCGTGAGCCACGTAAAAATGACGGAAAGGCATTTTTCCAACGCCAGAAAGTGGGCGCAGGCAGGGTGCAGCGGTTTTATGGCGCTCATTAATTGAACATGTAAGTTGTGACATGAAGTTAGAAAGTGCCGAGCGCTCTAGTGCATGTAATAAAGAAGCTGTCTCGTTTATGTTTTACCCATTGTTGGGGGCGAGGTTAATAAAACTATTCAGTCTTCGTGCAACTTTTAGGTAGCCGTAATGTCGTCGGGGTGGCCGCAAGTACAAACCGTACTGTCTTTCCTTTTAGTACCTGTCATCCCGGACGCTCTGCCCGAGGTTGCTCCTGAACGATGCGTCCGCCATTATCTGGCCGGTGTGACGCACCTATTTCGTGTCAGGAGAGTCAATGAATACGCAGTCGAAAACCAATGGAGTGGTGGCGCAACGCCTGGCGCAGGCGCGCGCCCTGATGAGTCGCGAAGGTATCGATGCCTGGCTGGTGCCATCGGCCGACCCTCATCTTTCCGAATACCTGCCCGGTTATTGGCAAGGCCGGCAGTGGCTGTCAGGTTTTCATGGATCGGTCGGGACGTTGATCGTCACCCAAGACTTCGCGGGCGTCTGGGCGGACAGTCGTTACTGGGAGCAGGCGACCAAGGAACTGGCTGGAAGCGGGATCGAGTTGGTCAAACTGCAGCCTGGACAACCCGGACCGCTTGAATGGCTGGCCGAGCAGGCCAAGAACGACTCGGTAGTAGCCGTCGACGGTGCCGTACTGGCAGTGGCGTCCTCGCGCACACTGGCCAGTAATCTGTACGCGAAGGGCGCCAGGTTGCGCACGGATCTCGATCCGCTGACCGAGCTGTGGGACGGTCGCCCGACGTTGCCGACTCAGGCTATCTATGAGCATGTGGCTCCACAGGCGACTCAACTGCGCAGCGACAAGCTGACCCGGTTGCGTGGCGTAATGGCCGAGCGGGGCGCCGACTGGCATTTCCTGGCGACGCTGGATGACATCGCCTGGTTGTTCAATCTGCGCGGCGAAGATGTCTCCTATAACCCGGTGTTCATTTCCTTTGCGCTGATCGGCCCTGACAGCGTCAGCCTTTTCGTGGCCTCTGAAAAGGTGAACCCTGCATTGCGTAAAACGCTGGAGAGCGAAGGGATTACCTTGCGTGAGTACACCAGCATCGGCGCCGCGTTGCGTGAGGTCCCGCGTGAGGCGCGCCTGCTGGTCGATCCGGCACGGGTGACGTGCGGCCTGCTCGATTACCTGGACAGCGAAGTGACGCTGGTCGAAGGCTTGAACCCGACGACCCTGTTCAAGTCGCAAAAAAGCGAGGCGGATACAGCCCACATTCGTCAGGCCATGGAGCAGGACGGCGCAGCGTTGTGCGAATTCTTCGCCTGGCTGGATTCAGCGCTGGGTCACGAACCCGTCAGTGAGCTGACCATCGATGAGAAGCTCAGTGCAGCACGGGCGAAGCGGCCGGGCTACGTCTCGCAGAGTTTCGCTACCATCGCCGGTTTCAATGGCAACGGTGCGATGCCGCACTATCGCGCGACGCAAGAGGAGCACGCGCAGATCGAAGGCGACGGCCTGTTGCTGATCGACTCCGGTGGCCAGTACCTGGGCGGCACCACTGACATCACCCGGATGGTCCCGATAGGCACACCGACGGCCGAGCAGAAACGTGATTGCACGCGTGTGCTCAAAGGCGTGATCGCACTTTCTCGCGCACATTTCCCGCGCGGCATTCTTTCACCGCTGCTGGATGCGATCGCTCGCGCGCCGATCTGGGCCGAGGGCGTCAACTATGGTCACGGCACCGGCCACGGTGTGGGCTATTTTCTCAACGTGCACGAAGGCCCGCAGGTCATTGCCTATCAGGCACCGGCGACGCCGCAGACGGCGATGCAACCGGGGATGATCACTTCCATCGAGCCCGGCACGTATCGACCGGGGCAGTGGGGTGTTCGTATCGAAAACCTGGTGATCAATAAGGAGGCGGGCAAGACCGAATTTGGCGAGTTCCTTAAATTCGAAACGCTGACGCTGTGCCCGATCGACACCCGCTGCATCGAGGTGAGTTTGTTGAATCAGGAAGAGCGCGACTGGTTGAACGCTTATCACGCTCAGGTCAAACAGCGTTTGAGCCCGCTGCTTGAAGGTGCTGCACTGGCGTGGCTGAACACTCGTACGGCAGCCGTCTGATTCATCCTTACGACATCACGACATCGCCGCTTTGTGCGGCGATGTCGTGCCTTCTCCCTGGCCTGGTATCAGGCGGTGAGCGCTTCCCTCACAAAGTCGACGCGATCTTGACCAAAGAAGAGGTCGTCGCCGACAAACATACTCGGCGCGCCGAAAATGCCGCGCGCAATCGCCGCTTCGGTCTCTGCTTTCAGCGTCTCCTTCACCTGCGGGTCGTTGACCCAGCCGAACACCTGCGCAGGATCGAAGCCCCCTTCCTTTAATGTCGCGCTCAGAACCCCCGGGTCGTTGAGGTTGTGGGCGTCTATCCACATCGCCTTGAACGTCAGGTCGAGGAACTCGATGAACCGCCCCGGTTGCAAACGCTGCATGGCCACGATGGCCCGCATCAGGTTCAGCGTATTGATGGGGAAATAGGGATTGAACACCAGCGGCACGTTATAGCGCTTGGCAAACCGTTCGAGATCGATCACCGAGTAACGCGCCTTGGCGGGTACCTCATTGGGCGAGGCGTTCCCGGTGGCCTTGAACACCCCGCCGAGCAACATGGGCCGCAAGCTCAACGTGCTTGCGGTTTCATCGCAGATTTTTCGAAGCTGGGTGTACGCCAGATAACTGGTCGGGCTGCCCACGTCGAAGTAAAACTCCACGGTCTTGCTCATCGCCGGCTTCCTTCTTATATAGAGAGGTGAGGGTGCTGCTGGTACGGGGCGGCAGGTCTGCAGCGTGGCGCTGGATCACCAACGCTCATTCCATGGCCGCAGGTCCAGTTCGAAGGTCCAGGCGTCGCGCGGCTGACGGTGTAGGTACCAATAGTTTTCGGCGATGTGTTCGGGGTCGAGAATGCCGTCCTCAGCCTTGAGCGCGTAACGCTCCGGGAATTGGGTGCGGATGAAGTCTGTGTCGATCGCCCCGTCGACCACGACATGCGCCACATGAATGTTCATGGGCCCGAGCTCACGCGCCATGCTCTGAGCGAGGGCTCGAATGCCATGCTTGGCGCCGGCAAAGGCAGCGAAATGTGATGCGCCTCGAAGGCCGGCGGTGGCGCCGGTGAAAAGAATCGTGCCGCGTTTGCGACTGGCCATTCGAATAGCCACCTCGCGAGCGTTCAAAAAGCCCGAGAAACAGGCCATTTCCCAGATCTTGAAGTATTTGCGTGCGGTTTCTTCAAGAATGCTGCACGGCACATTGGCCCCGATGTTGAACACGAAGGCTTCGATGGGGCCGATTTCGTTTTCGATCTGTTCGATCAGAGCGACGACATCCTCCTCTTTGCGGGCGTCCGAAGCGAACCCGTGCGCTTCGCCGCCTGCTTGGCGAATGCTATCCACCAGTGGCTGCAGCTTGTCAGCGCTACGCCGAGTGACACACGCCACATAGCCTTCTTTGGCGAAGCGCCTGGCAATCGCTCCTCCTGTTGCATCGCCTGCACCGATGACCAGAACCACCTTCTTGTTGTTCGTATCGACGCTCATGGCATCTCCTTATTCAAGCGGTCGTTTGCCTGAAGGACGTTAAGCCAAGCGGTCGCCTGCGTCACCGGGTGAACCGGCTAATGAGTGTGATGATTCAGCCTTGGGCAGACGCTCACTGAGCAACGGGATTTATGTGCGCGGGATGGGAGAGTGGCAGCGACGCAGCCGTTGTTCTGCTGTGTCGGCAGAATCAACGGACTGAGGGTCTGGACTAAGGCTTTTGCGGTTTCTTGCAGATGATGATCATGCTGCGGCTGGTGTAGCCGGCGGGATTCAGCCCCAACGGAAAATCCCCTGGGTCTTCGGCGGAGTCCCCTGACTTGGCAATGATCCGATACTGCTTCGACTCACAGGAGTCGGTTGCCATTTCGTAGCATTTGTCCCAAGAAGACGAGAGTCCTGAGCAATTGATGTGTAGGCCTCGCTTGCTCATGACTGGCTTGGAGTTGGCCGCGCACCCGGCGACGGTCAGCACTGCCATTATTATTAAAATGTACTTCATTCACTTCCTTACCTGACCGGAGTGATCCGCTCAGTCTCTAGCCTTGAATTCGCTCGCTTGCCTGAAGCCAACAGTCATGCCCGTCCGGGTGGTTCTCCGCAATGGAGGAGGGCTCGGGCGTAAACATGGCGCAACAGCGTTACAAATGCTAGTGACATCGTGTAACGAACGGAAAAAAGCAATCAGTCAGATGGCATCAGTGCGGCGGGTTCCGGTCGTGTGGTCAGCGTTGCGCCTGCCGACGCCACGATAATCGCGCCGATGGCCAACCATTGGGTCAGCGTCAGGCTTTCGTGCAGAAACAGTAAGCCCGAGAGCGCCCCCACCGCAGGCTCCATGCTCATGAGCGTGCCGAACGTGCGAACCGGCATGCGAGTCAGTGCAACCATCTCCAGGGTATAAGGCAGTGCGGTGGAGAGGATGGCCACCCCGATTGCAACAGGAATAAGGGAGGGGTTGAGCAAGGCAGCGCCTGCATGTGCAACGCCGATGGGCGCGATGAATATGGCCGCGATCACCACACCCAGTGCTGCGGTCTGGACGCCGTGATCGGCCCCGGCCTTCTGTCCAAACAGGATATACGCGGCCCAACACACCCCGGCACCCAATGCATACAGGGCGCCGGTCAGGTCAAGGCTGTCTGCTTGTCCCATGGGGATCAACAATGCCAGCCCGCTCACTGCGAGTACGATCCAGATGAAGTCGGTGACCTTACGCGAGTGAAACAGCGCAACGGCCAGTGGCCCGGTAAATTCCAGGGCCACGCCTATGCCTAGCGGAATCGTGCGGATCGCCATATAGAAGAGGAAGTTCATTCCGCCCAGCGCGATGCCATATATAACCACCGTGCGCAGGGAGGTGGCCGTGAAGGTCGTCCGCCAAGGGCGCAGGATCAAGAGCATGAGAATGCTGGCGAAGATAAGGCGCAAGGTCGTGGTGCCTTGAGCGCCTACGGCCGGGAAGAGCGACTTTGCTAAGGAGGCGCCTGTCTGTACTGACGCCATGGCGATTAACAGCATGCCAACGGGAAGGAGGGCCGAAATCAGGCTGCTTTGTTTTACGTTCATTGCTTTATAGGGATCCGCAGGCGGTGAGAGTCAGGAACAACGGCCGCCATGATGCTGAAGAAAGGCTTTCTGAGCAATATATTGCTCAATCTCGTTGTTTTGAGTTGATTTTGAAGAAAGTGAAATTAAGGGTTGACGCCCCTCCGAATCTCTCTATAATTCGCCCCACTTCCGGCGCAGACGAAACGGAAAACTCCTTGAGAATCAACGAGTTGGACGAAGTAAGCAGCGAGGACGGGCTTCGGTTCAGATGCTTGAATCGACAGCGGTGAAAAAGGGAGTTGACAGCAGATTGTAACGCTGTAGAATTCGCCTCCCGCTGACGTGAGACGCCAAGTCGAACGAAGCGCAAGTGGTTGAAGTTGCAAAGGAAACTTTGAAAACTTCTTAAAATAACCGCTTGACAGATACAGAGGACGCTGTAGAATGCGCGCCTCGGTTGAGACGAAAAGCTCTTAACCAACCGCTCTTTAACAACTGAATCAAGCAATTCGTGTGGGTGCTTGCGCTGTAAGACTGAAGTCAACTGATTATCAGCATCGCAAGTTGCTCCACGAGAAATCATGGTTTAACCAACGATTGCTGAGCCAAGTTTATAGGGTTTTCTCAAAACCCGATTGCAGTATTGAACTGAAGAGTTTGATCATGGCTCAGATTGAACGCTGGCGGCAGGCCTAACACATGCAAGTCGAGCGGATGAAGGGAGCTTGCTCCCTGATTCAGCGGCGGACGGGTGAGTAATGCCTAGGAATCTGCCTGGTAGTGGGGGACAACGTCTCGAAAGGGACGCTAATACCGCATACGTCCTACGGGAGAAAGTGGGGGATCTTCGGACCTCACGCTATCAGATGAGCCTAGGTCGGATTAGCTAGTTGGTGAGGTAATGGCTCACCAAGGCGACGATCCGTAACTGGTCTGAGAGGATGATCAGTCACACTGGAACTGAGACACGGTCCAGACTCCTACGGGAGGCAGCAGTGGGGAATATTGGACAATGGGCGAAAGCCTGATCCAGCCATGCCGCGTGTGTGAAGAAGGTCTTCGGATTGTAAAGCACTTTAAGTTGGGAGGAAGGGCATTAACCTAATACGTTAGTGTTTTGACGTTACCGACAGAATAAGCACCGGCTAACTCTGTGCCAGCAGCCGCGGTAATACAGAGGGTGCAAGCGTTAATCGGAATTACTGGGCGTAAAGCGCGCGTAGGTGGTTTGTTAAGTTGGATGTGAAATCCCCGGGCTCAACCTGGGAACTGCATCCAAAACTGGCAAGCTAGAGTAGGGCAGAGGGTGGTGGAATTTCCTGTGTAGCGGTGAAATGCGTAGATATAGGAAGGAACACCAGTGGCGAAGGCGACCACCTGGGCTCATACTGACACTGAGGTGCGAAAGCGTGGGGAGCAAACAGGATTAGATACCCTGGTAGTCCACGCCGTAAACGATGTCAACTAGCCGTTGGGAGTCTTGAACTCTTAGTGGCGCAGCTAACGCATTAAGTTGACCGCCTGGGGAGTACGGCCGCAAGGTTAAAACTCAAATGAATTGACGGGGGCCCGCACAAGCGGTGGAGCATGTGGTTTAATTCGAAGCAACGCGAAGAACCTTACCAGGCCTTGACATCCAATGAACTTTCCAGAGATGGATTGGTGCCTTCGGGAACATTGAGACAGGTGCTGCATGGCTGTCGTCAGCTCGTGTCGTGAGATGTTGGGTTAAGTCCCGTAACGAGCGCAACCCTTGTCCTTAGTTACCAGCACGTTATGGTGGGCACTCTAAGGAGACTGCCGGTGACAAACCGGAGGAAGGTGGGGATGACGTCAAGTCATCATGGCCCTTACGGCCTGGGCTACACACGTGCTACAATGGTCGGTACAGAGGGTTGCCAAGCCGCGAGGTGGAGCTAATCCCACAAAACCGATCGTAGTCCGGATCGCAGTCTGCAACTCGACTGCGTGAAGTCGGAATCGCTAGTAATCGCGAATCAGAATGTCGCGGTGAATACGTTCCCGGGCCTTGTACACACCGCCCGTCACACCATGGGAGTGGGTTGCACCAGAAGTAGCTAGTCTAACCTTCGGGGGGACGGTTACCACGGTGTGATTCATGACTGGGGTGAAGTCGTAACAAGGTAGCCGTAGGGGAACCTGCGGCTGGATCACCTCCTTAATCGAAGACTCAGCTTCTTCGCAAGTTCCCACACGAATTGCTTGATTCATTGAAGAAGACGATTGGGTCTGTAGCTCAGTTGGTTAGAGCGCACCCCTGATAAGGGTGAGGTCGGCAGTTCGAATCTGCCCAGACCCACCAATTACCGGTGCACCCTGTAGCGATACGGGGCCATAGCTCAGCTGGGAGAGCGCCTGCCTTGCACGCAGGAGGTCAGCGGTTCGATCCCGCTTGGCTCCACCATTACCGTAGTAGTTGGGTACAGACAGTTGTCCGCTAAAGCTTAGAAATGAGCATTTCCTTCGATTGAAGGCTGAATGTTGATTTCTGATCTTTGTCAGAATCGTTCTTTAAAAATTTGGGTATGTGATAGAAAGATAGACTGGATGGCACTTTCACTGGTGTTCATTCAGGCTAAGGTAAAGTTTGTGAATGCAAACTTTCGGCGAATGTCGTCTTCACAGTATAACCAGATTGCTTGGGGTTATATGGTCAAGTGAAGAAGCGCATACGGTGGATGCCTTGGCAGTCAGAGGCGATGAAAGACGTGGTAGCCTGCGAAAAGCTTCGGGGAGTCGGCAAACAGACTGTGATCCGGAGATGTCTGAATGGGGGAACCCAGCTGTCATAAGACAGTTATCTTACGCTGAATACATAGGCGTAAGAGGCGAACCAGGGGAACTGAAACATCTAAGTACCCTGAGGAAAAGAAATCAACCGAGATTCCCTTAGTAGTGGCGAGCGAACGGGGACCAGCCCTTAAGTTGATTTGAGATTAGCGGAACGCTCTGGAAAGTGCGGCCATAGTGGGTGATAGCCCTGTACGCGAAAATCTCTTGTCAATGAAATCGAGTAGGACGGGGCACGAGAAACCTTGTCTGAACATGGGGGGACCATCCTCCAAGGCTAAATACTACTGACTGACCGATAGTGAACCAGTACCGTGAGGGAAAGGCGAAAAGAACCGCGGAGAGCGGAGTGAAATAGATCCTGAAACCGTATGCGTACAAGCAGTGGGAGCCCACTTTGTTGGGTGACTGCGTACCTTTTGTATAATGGGTCAGCGACTTATTTTCAGTGGCGAGCTTAACCGAATAGGGGAGGCGTAGCGAAAGCGAGTCTTAATAGGGCGTCTAGTCGCTGGGAATAGACCCGAAACCGGGCGATCTATCCATGGGCAGGTTGAAGGTTAGGTAACACTGACTGGAGGACCGAACCGACTACCGTTGAAAAGTTAGCGGATGACCTGTGGATCGGAGTGAAAGGCTAATCAAGCTCGGAGATAGCTGGTTCTCCTCGAAAGCTATTTAGGTAGCGCCTCATGTATCACTGTAGGGGGTAGAGCACTGTTTCGGCTAGGGGGTCATCCCGACTTACCAAACCGATGCAAACTCCGAATACCTACAAGTGCCGAGCATGGGAGACACACGGCGGGTGCTAACGTCCGTCGTGAAAAGGGAAACAACCCAGACCGTCAGCTAAGGTCCCAAAGTCATGGTTAAGTGGGAAACGATGTGGGAAGGCTTAGACAGCTAGGAGGTTGGCTTAGAAGCAGCCACCCTTTAAAGAAAGCGTAATAGCTCACTAGTCGAGTCGGCCTGCGCGGAAGATGTAACGGGGCTCAAACCATGCACCGAAGCTACGGGTATCATCTTTTGATGATGCGGTAGAGGAGCGTTCTGTAAGCCTGTGAAGGTGAGTTGAGAAGCTTGCTGGAGGTATCAGAAGTGCGAATGCTGACATGAGTAACGACAATGGGTGTGAAAAACACCCACGCCGAAAGACCAAGGTTTCCTGCGCAACGTTAATCGACGCAGGGTTAGTCGGTCCCTAAGGCGAGGCTGAAAAGCGTAGTCGATGGAAAACAGGTTAATATTCCTGTACTTCTGGTTATTGCGATGGAGGGACGGAGAAGGCTAGGCCAGCCTGGCGTTGGTTGTCCAGGTTTAAGGTGGTAGGCTGAGATCTTAGGTAAATCCGGGATCTTAAGGCCGAGAGCTGATGACGAGTGTTCTTTGGAACACGAAGTGGTTGATGCCATGCTTCCAAGAAAAGCTTCTAAGCTTCAGGTAACCAGGAACCGTACCCCAAACCGACACAGGTGGTTGGGTAGAGAATACCAAGGCGCTTGAGAGAACTCGGGTGAAGGAACTAGGCAAAATGGCACCGTAACTTCGGGAGAAGGTGCGCCGGTGAGGGTGAAGGACTTGCTCCGTAAGCTCATGCCGGTCGAAGATACCAGGCCGCTGCGACTGTTTATTAAAAACACAGCACTCTGCAAACACGAAAGTGGACGTATAGGGTGTGACGCCTGCCCGGTGCCGGAAGGTTAATTGATGGGGTTAGCTAACGCGAAGCTCTTGATCGAAGCCCCGGTAAACGGCGGCCGTAACTATAACGGTCCTAAGGTAGCGAAATTCCTTGTCGGGTAAGTTCCGACCTGCACGAATGGCGTAACGATGGCGGCGCTGTCTCCACCCGAGACTCAGTGAAATTGAAATCGCTGTGAAGATGCAGTGTATCCGCGGCTAGACGGAAAGACCCCGTGAACCTTTACTATAGCTTTGCACTGGACTTTGAATTTGCTTGTGTAGGATAGGTGGGAGGCTTTGAAGCGTGGACGCCAGTTCGCGTGGAGCCATCCTTGAAATACCACCCTGGCAACTTTGAGGTTCTAACTCAGGTCCGTTATCCGGATCGAGGACAGTGTATGGTGGGTAGTTTGACTGGGGCGGTCTCCTCCTAAAGAGTAACGGAGGAGTACGAAGGTGCGCTCAGACCGGTCGGAAATCGGTCGTAGAGTATAAAGGCAAAAGCGCGCTTGACTGCGAGACAGACACGTCGAGCAGGTACGAAAGTAGGTCTTAGTGATCCGGTGGTTCTGTATGGAAGGGCCATCGCTCAACGGATAAAAGGTACTCCGGGGATAACAGGCTGATACCGCCCAAGAGTTCATATCGACGGCGGTGTTTGGCACCTCGATGTCGGCTCATCACATCCTGGGGCTGAAGCCGGTCCCAAGGGTATGGCTGTTCGCCATTTAAAGTGGTACGCGAGCTGGGTTTAGAACGTCGTGAGACAGTTCGGTCCCTATCTGCCGTGGACGTTTGAGATTTGAGAGGGGCTGCTCCTAGTACGAGAGGACCGGAGTGGACGAACCTCTGGTGTTCCGGTTGTCACGCCAGTGGCATTGCCGGGTAGCTATGTTCGGAAAAGATAACCGCTGAAAGCATCTAAGCGGGAAACTTGCCTCAAGATGAGATCTCACTGGAACCTTGAGTTCCCTGAAGGGCCGTCGAAGACTACGACGTTGATAGGTTGGGTGTGTAAGCGCTGTGAGGCGTTGAGCTAACCAATACTAATTGCCCGTGAGGCTTGACCATATAACACCCAAGCAATCTGCGACTCGATGAGCACAGATTGCGGTGACTGTGAAGACGACACGCACCGAAAGTTTGCAGCACACAGGCAAGACCTGATCACATACCCGATTTGCTGAAGCGAGGCCATACGGTCACGAGTCAGTACCCGAATTTCTTGACGACCATAGAGCGTTGGAACCACCTGATCCCATCCCGAACTCAGCAGTGAAACGATGCATCGCCGATGGTAGTGTGGGGTTTCCCCATGTGAGAGTAGGTCATCGTCAAGATTAAATTCCAAAACCCCATCTGCGAACGCAGATGGGGTTTTGTTTTTGCCCGCGGAAAAGCTCCCGCGATGCTTTGCAGGGCTTACGCCAGCGTCAGCTTGTCTTCCCTGCATGAAAGCTGTGCCTCCTAAAGATGGCTCATTGCTTGTATGTCGACCCTCAGCCTATTCCAGCGTCTAGAGTTGCCAATCAACCGGAGTGATAAGGCTCTAATCACCAAGGCGCTGCTTAACAAAAGATAACGTCATGTCGATTGTCATACGTTTCTAAAGCTGGATAGGATGGGTTCGCTTCGGTAAGGCCACGTCTGACGCAGGCTAGAGCGCTCGCTGCTCCTGCACTGGCCCCCAGGAGAACCTAATAAAAATAAAGGAAGGGGAAGCTCCATGCGTGAGCCAGTCATTCGGCGCACTCGGTCCGCAGTCATTCAAGGCAATGACGGTTCCCGGACGTTTTACACGAGCAAGCCTCTGCACGTTGCGATGTCGCTGCTCATGTCCATCACCTTGTACGGCACCGCACTGGCGGCTGACAGTACACCTCCCGATGCCCCGGGCAATGCCAGCGACGCGGCTGTCTTCGCACTCGAATCTGCCAAAGCGTCCCACAGCCTGTTGCTGGACGTGACCCATGCTGGCAACCGCATGGTCGTCGTGGGAGATCGTGGGCACATTCTCTATTCCGACGATCAAGGTAAAACCTGGACTCAGGCCAAGGTGCCAACCCGCCAACTGCTGACTGCGGTGTACTTCGTCGATGACCAGTATGGCTGGGCGGTGGGGCACGATGCGCAAATACTGGCCAGCGCCGATGGTGGTGCGAGCTGGAACAAACAGTTCGAGGACCTCAAACGGGAAGCGCCGCTGCTGGATGTCTGGTTCAAGGACCTGTCCACCGGCATCGCCGTGGGTGCGTACGGGGCAATGCTGGAAACCACCGACGGCGGTCAGCATTGGGAAGACATTGGTGATCGCCTGGACAACGAAGATCAGTACCACCTCAACGGCATTGCTTACGTGAAAGATGCCGGCCTGTTCATCGTGGGTGAAATGGGCAGCATGTTCCGTTCGGCCGATGACGGTCAGACGTGGGAGAAGCTGGAAGGCCCTTATCAAGGCTCGCTGTTCGGCGCAATCGGTACAGCGCAGCCCAACACGCTGCTGGCTTACGGGTTGCGCGGCAATCTGTTCCGCTCCACGGATTTCGGCAGCACCTGGGAGGCGGTTCCCTTGCAGGGCGAACGCGGGCCGCTGGAATTCAGCATCGCGAATGCCTCTCTGCTCCCTGACAACTCCATTGTGCTTGTAGGCAACGGCGGCAGTGTCATGCGCAGCACCGATGATGGAGAAAGCTTTACGGTCTCCAATCGTTCGGACCGGCTCTCCCTCGCGGGTGTCGCCGAGGGCGACAAGGGCAATTTGATTCTGGTAGGACAGGGCGGCGTACACGTCACCTCGCCAACGGGCGCAGATGTCACTCAGCAGTAAAGGCTGAGAGCGCTCAACAATAAGAACTGACCAGGCGAGGATGCTTTCGCATGACAAACCTTCAACACCATCACGATAAACCGACGCTCCTGGAGCGGTTGATCTTCAACAACCGTCCGACCGTGATCGGCATTTGCCTGCTCGTCAGCATCGTTCTGTTCTGGCAGGCGACGTTGGTACGCCCCTCCACCAGTTTCGAGAAAATGATCCCGCTGAGCCACCCGTTCATCCAGAACATGATGGAGCACCGCAACGATCTGGCGAATCTGGGCAACACCGTGCGGATTTCGGTCGAAGCCAAACGGGGCGACATCTTCTCCAAGGAATACATGGAGACACTGCGTCAGATCAACGATGAAGTCTTTTACATCTCTGGCGTTGACCGCTCTGGCTTGAAGTCGCTGTGGAGTCCCAGCGTGCGCTGGACAGAGGTGACGGAGGAAGGGTTCGCCGGGGGCGAAGTCATTCCGCAGAGCTACGACGGGTCGCAGGGCAGCCTCGACAAGCTGCGCAATAACGTTCTGAAATCCGGTCAGGTCGGGCGCCTGGTCGCCAACAACTTCAAGTCCAGCATCATCGACGTGCCGTTGCAGGAGTTCTACCCGGACCCCGCTGACCAAGGGAAATTGCTGCCGCTGGATTACCGTCAGTTCTCCCACCAACTGGAAGAGAAGATCCGCGACAAATACGAGGCACAGAACCCTAACGTCGATATCCACATCGTTGGTTTCGCCAAGAAGGTGGGAGACCTGATCGATGGCCTGATCATGGTCGTGATGTTCTTCGGTGTCGCCTTCCTGATCACCCTCGTGCTGCTGATGTGGTTCACCCGCTGTACGCGCAGCACTGTGGCGGTATTGAGCACGACGCTGATCGCGGTGATCTGGCAGTTGGGCTTGATGCACGTGGTGGGTTTTGGTCTTGACCCTTACTCGATGCTCGTTCCGTTTCTGATCTTCGCGATCGGGATATCCCATGGCGTGCAAAAGATCAACGGTATCGCCTTGCAGTCCAGCGATGCAGAGAACGCATTGATGGCTGCACGCCGGACGTTCCGTCAGCTCTTTCTGCCTGGGATGATTGCAATTCTGGCGGACGCGGTCGGTTTCATCACGCTGCTGATCATCGACATTGGTGTGATTCGCGAGCTGGCGATCGGCGCGTCCATCGGTGTTGCGGTGATTGTGTTCACCAACCTGATCCTGCTGCCTGTAGCGATTTCTTACGCGGGTATCAGTAAAAGGGCGGTAGTACGCAGTAAAGAAGATGCGGTCCGCGAGCACCCGTTCTGGCGCCTGCTGTCGAACTTCGCTGCGCCGAAGGTGGCGCGCGTGTCCGTGGCGCTGGCGTTGATCGCGCTGGCCGGAGGCCTCTGGTACGGCCATAACCTGAAAATCGGTGACCTCGACCAAGGTGCGCCGGAGCTGCGGCCGGACTCCCGCTATAACCAGGACAACAACTTCATCATCAGCAACTACTCGACCAGCTCCGACGTGCTGGTGGTCATGGTCAAGACCCCGCCTGAAGGTTGCTCGGCCTATCAGACGTTGTCGGCCATCAACGAGTTGTCCTGGAAGATGGAGAACACGCCCGGTGTGCAGTCGGCGATCTCCCTGGTCACGGTCTCCAAGCAGGTGATCAAGGGCATGAACGAGGGCAACCTGAAATGGGAGTCGCTGTCGCGCAACAAGGATGTGCTCAACAGCTCTATCTCTCGTGCCGATGGCCTTTATAACAACACCTGCTCCTTGGCACCGTTGCTGATCTTCCTCAACGATCACAAGGCCGAAACCCTCGACCGCGCGGTGCATGCCGTTCAGGATTTCGCCAAGGTCAACAACAAGGAAGGCCTGGAATTCTTGCTGGCTGCGGGGAACGCCGGGATCGAGGCGGCGACCAACGAAGTCATCAAACAGGCTGAGTTGACCATTCTGATACTGGTCTACATCTGCGTCGCGGTGATGTGCATGATCACCTTCCGCTCATGGGCGGCCACGCTTTGCATTGTGTTGCCTTTGGTGCTGACGTCGGTACTCGGCAACGCGCTGATGGCGTTCATGGGGATTGGCGTGAAAGTCGCAACGTTGCCTGTGGTGGCCTTGGGCGTGGGCATCGGCGTCGATTACGGCATCTATATCTATAGCCGTCTGGAAAGCTTCCTGCGTGCCGGGCTGCCATTGCAGGAAGCCTATTACGAAACGTTGAAATCGACCGGCAAGGCGGTACTGTTCACCGGTCTGTGCCTGGCCATCGGCGTCTGCACGTGGATCTTTTCGGCGATCAAGTTCCAGGCCGACATGGGCCTGATGCTGACGTTCATGCTGCTGTGGAACATGTTCGGTGCGTTGTGGTTGTTGCCAGCGCTCGCACGGTTCTTGATCAAGCCAGAGAAGATGGCTGGCAAGGTGGGTAATTCGCTGTTCTCTCACTGATCGGCGGATGAAACAAAAAACCGCAGCCTGTTGAAGGGCTGCGGTTTTTGTTTTTTATCTCGGGCATTTGCAGTCGTTTGGCCACACCTGCGGACGCACTCGACGGAGCCCGCCGTAAACTGATGGGGGCGGTGTATCGGGTACGGCGAAGCTGTCTGGTTTTGCTGCCGGTTCCCGGCAGTTCGCGGGACAAGCCACGCTCCTACAGGGAACAGCATTACTCAGTTATAAACAAAGAACCCACGGCCGGTTTTGCGTCCCAGATAACCCGCGGCAACCATCTCTTTTAGCAGTGGAGCAGGGCGGTATTTGCTGTCGTTAAAGCCATCATGGAAGGCTTCGATGATCGCGAGCAACGTGTCCAGGCCGATCAGGTCCGCCAGCGCCAACGGCCCGATGGGCTGGTTGCAACCCAGTCGCATGCCGTCGTCGATGTCTTGCGCCGTCGCCAGCCCTTCCTGCAATACCAGGATCGCTTCGTTGATCATCGGGACGAGAATCCGGTTGACCACGAAGCCAGGACGGTTGCCGGCGGTGATGGCGGTCTTGTTCAGTCGCTCGGCCAGCTTGATCGCGACCACGTGCGTTTCGTCAGCGGTTTGCAGGCCGCGAATCACTTCAATCAGGCCCATCATCGGCACGGGGTTGAAGAAGTGCAGACCGATGAAACGCTCCGGGCTGGAGACGCTGGCCGCCAGTTCGGTGATTGACAGCGATGAGGTATTGGACGCGATCACGCAGTCTGTACCGACGTTGTCGGCAATCTGCTTGAGCAGGCGCAGCTTGAGGTCGAGGTTCTCGGTGGCGGCTTCGATCACCACCTGTGCATCGCTGAGCAGCGCATAGTCAGTGGTGCAACGGATGCGGCCCAAGGCGTCTGCTGCCAGTTCGGCCGTCAGCGTGTGCTTGTTCACCTGGCGCTCCAGGTTTTTGCGCACGGTCGCAAGGCCACGCTCCAGCGCGGCGTCGTTGATGTCCAGCAGCGTGACGTCCAAGCCGGCAATCGCGCACACCTGGGCGATGCCGTTGCCCATGGTGCCAGCGCCGATCACGGCAATGTGATGCATGGTCATGGAAATCTCTCCCTCACACGCGTTCGAAGATGACGGCGATACCCTGACCGCCGCCGATGCACATGGTCACCAACGCATAACGGCCGCCGATACGGTGCAGCTCGTGGATGGCTTTGGTGGCGATGATCGCGCCGGTAGCGCCCACCGGGTGACCAAGGGAGATGCCCGAGCCGTTCGGGTTGACCTTTTCCGGGTCGAAGCCCAGCTCACGGGCCACGGCGCAGGCTTGCGCGGCAAAGGCTTCGTTGGATTCGATCACGTCCAGGTCGGCGACCGTCAGGCCGGCGCGTTCCAGCACCTTGCGGCTCGCCGGGATCGGACCCAAACCCATCATCGAAGGCTCGACGCCGGCATGGGCGTAAGCGACCAGACGCGCCATTGGCTTGAGGCCGTGCTCACGCACGAGGTCGCCGTTGGCCATGACCAGCGCCGCCGCGCCGTCGTTCAGGCCCGAGGCATTACCCGCGGTGACCGTGCCGTCCTTTTTGAACGCGGTTTTCATTTTTTCCAGTTGCTCGGCGGTGACGTCGCCGCGCACGTGTTCGTCCTGTGCGAAGGTCACCGTGCCTTTGCGGGTGACGATTTCAATCGGGACGATCTGGCCTTCGAATCGGCCTTCGGCGATGGCGCGGGCGGCGCGTTGCTGACTGGTCAGCGCCAGCGCATCCTGATCGGCGCGCGTGATGCCGTAGTGCTCTGCGATGTTCTCTGCCGTGATGCCCATGTGAATGTTGGCGAACGGGTCATGCAGCGCCCCGAGCATGTAGTCATACGCCTGCACGTTGCCCATGCGCGCGCCCCAACGAGCCTGGGGCATGATGTACGCGCCACGGCTCATGGATTCCGCGCCACCGGCCAGTACGGCCTGGGCATCGCCGAGCATCAGCGATTGTGCGGCCGAGACAATGGCCTGCAGGCCGGAGCCGCACAGACGGTTGACGTTCATGGCCGGCGTTTCTTTGGTCAGGCCGGCTTCCAGGGCAATGACCCGAGACAGATAGGCATCGCGCACTTCGGTTGGAATCACGTGGCCCATGACCACATGCCCGATGTGCTCGGCGGCCAGGCCAGATTTCGCCAGGGCGGCGCGGCTGACCTGGGTGCCCAGTTCGATAGGCGAGACGTCTTTGAGAGAACCACCGAATCCACCGATGGCGGTGCGCAGTGCGCTGACGACGAAAACTTCGGTATTGCTCATGTCGACTCCTGAAACCTGTTGAATTTATTGTGAGTGGCACCGACAAACGGTATTTCGGCCAGGTGCTGTTTGCGGGCAAGTCTAGATCGGCGTTTGAGGCGGGCCTATGCCAAAACTGTCCAGATCGACTGGCGTTCTTTACCATCAGCGCCGTGGCATGTTTTGAGCGCACAACGAGAAAAGGAAAGGCGGCTCATGCGGGAAAAGGATTCGGTGTCGATCTACTTCGTCCAGTTGGTGGTGCACGCGTTGCGCGACCAGCCGCTGCGCCTGCAATCGGTGCTGGAAGCGGCCGGGATCGACATGGCGCTGCTCAGTGATCCTGAGTCGCGGGTTCCGGCCAGTGCCTTTGCGACGCTGTGGCTGGTTCAGATCAAGGAGCTCGGCGACGAATTCTTCGACCTGGATTCCCATGGCATGCCGCCCGGCAGCTTCGCGCTCATTTGTCGGGGTTTGATTCAGGAGCCCAACCTGGAAAAAGCCCTGCGTCAGTGCCTGGCGAACTTCAGGCTGTTCCTGCGCGACTTTCGCGGCAGCCTGATCGTGCGCGGACAGCGCGCGATCATTGCGGTGGACAATCACGCCACCGATCCGGTCAAACGGCGCTTCGGTGAAGAGACCTTTCTGCTGTTGATGATCAGCTTGTTGTGCTGGTTAGGCGGGCGACGGATCACCATCGACCGTGCGCAGTTTCGTCATAGCCGTGAGCGGCTGAGTGACGACTCCTTGCTGTGGGGGTTCAACCTGAGCTTTGGCGAGCCGCGCACCGAGGTCGAGTTTTCCAGCCACTACTTACGGCTGCCCGTGGTGCAGTCGCTGCCGTCGCTCAAGTCTTTCCTGCGCACCGCGCCGCAATGGCTAGTCATCCGTTTCCGCAATCAGCGTGGGTTGGCAGCGCAGGTGTACCAGCGTCTGCGAAACAGTCATTACGGCCATTGGCCAACGCTTCTGGAAATGGCCGATGAACTGAAACTCAGCCCCACCACGTTCAGGCGTCGGCTTGAACGCGAAGGGTGCGCCTTTCAAGGCATCAAGGATGACGTGCGACGCGGGATCGCTCAGCAGAAACTGCGGGAAACCGACATGAGTGTGGTCGAGATCGCGGCGCTGGTGGGTTTTCAGGAGCCCAGTGCGTTTCACCGGGCGTTCAAGAAGTGGACAGGGGAGAGCCCGGGCGCCTACCGAACGCGCAATGCGGTCTGAAGGACCGCAGTGCATGGTTCTGTCGAAGCTCGATGGTCAATATGGCCTCACCCTACAGGCTAAGGCAGCCATACCTCGCGCCACAGCTGAATGCCTTTCTCGTCGAACATCCAGTCATTGAGCACCTTGGCGCGCAGTTGATCCCCCATGCGCGCAGCGGCAGGCAGATCTTGCAGATGTGCACGAATCGCATCCACCCATGCGTCCATGGTATTCAGGGTTCGGGTCACCGGCAGTTGACCCCGAAAGGCACGCACATCACTGCACACCACGGGATAGCCGCAAGCACCATGCTCCAGTAAGGGAAGGTTGCCCCGTGCCTCATTGAACGATGTGTCTTCAAGCGGCACCAACGCCAGATCGAGGTCCAGGCTCGCCAAGGCGGCGGCTTTGCGCGCGATCGACGGACTGCCATGAATCTCGAACGCGCAGTTGCGCAGATCACCCTGGCATGCGCCTACGAATACCCATTCGACCTCATTGGCCAATTGCCGGATGACATCGTCGAGTAAATGCATGTCCGTGTCGGTGAGGATACCGACGCGTGGCTTGAACCCTCGGTTGCGGCGGGGACGCAGATTCGCCCACTGCTCCGGCAGCAAGCGGTTTTCCATCACCCGCAGGTCTGCATGGAAGCCGGAGAAAAGATCCGCCATGTGAGGCGTTGAGACGACGAATCGATCAACATAGCTCAAGCCCGATTCCAGGGCCGTGACCAGATCATCGGGCAGGCGCTCGCGGTCGGGATGAGCCGCCGGCAGGTTGAACAGGTCGCTGTCCAGGTCAAAGACCTTGAACGACGAGGAGAAGGCCTTGGCCCGGCGCATCGCTGTCAGCCGCTGTTCGTCCAGATGACGCTGCAGGACGAGGACGTCCGGGTTGTAACGCTGCAAATCCACCACCGGCAGTGCATTGGGAACTGCGAAACCGTCTACGACAGCGCTGTCCATGAGCATCTTGAGCGGATTGAGCACCCTACAGTGTCCGGACTCCAACACATCCGCCGGATGTGCCATCACCCTGGGAAGCGGGCGCCAAGCCATCGGCTGCCAGGTAAGTGCAGTGATCGACTCCAGGTCGAAGCCGTTACCACCCAGCGACAGGTTGGGGTTATACGCCGGATCACGTGCCAGTTTCGGTAACCACTTGGCATACATCGCGTCCTGTTCGCTGGCAAAGCGTTCTTCTTTTCTTTTGCGCTCGACACTCAGTTCCGCGGTCTGACTTACCGAACCCTCGTGCAGCAATAGCGCATGGGGCGTCCAGACCGTGAGGTAACCGAGAGCCCCCACCTTGAGACACAGGTCGACATCGTTGTAGGAGACCTTGAACGCTTCCTCGTCCATGCCGCCGACGTCGTCGTAAACCGATTTGCGGATGATCAGACAGGCTGCGGTCACCGCACTCAGGTCCTGATCCAGCCAGCGTCGCTGCATATAGCCCGGCGAAGTCGCAGATTCTCCGGAAAACGGATGGTTGGCAGGTCCACGCAGGCCCAGGACCACGCCGGCATGCTGCAGAGTGGCATTGGGGTAAAGCAGCTTAGTGCCGACGATTCCGACTTCTGGCCGCTGAGCATGATTGAGCAGTTTGTCCAGCCAGTCACCGCGCAGCACCGCAATGTCGTTGTTCATCAATACCAGATAATCCCCGCGTGCTTCGGACGCGGCCCGGTTGTTCATGGCCGAGAAATTGAAGGGGAACGGGTAGCGAAGCACGCGTACTTTTTGCCCTCCGACCGCTTCCATGTTGGCCAGCCATTCAATGGCTTCCGGGGTTTCGCTGTTGTTATCGATGATCAGGATTTCATAGTGCGGGTATTCGGTTTTTTCCAGGACCGTTTCAATGCAGCGTTGCAGCATGGGCAACTGGTCTTTGGTCGGTACGATGATCGAGACCATCGGCTGCCCGAGGTGACCGTATTGCACGTGATAGTGACGGGAAGGCGCCTCGATGATATCTGCATGATGATAATCACGGGCAAGCAAGTGGCGTCTGAGGGTTTGCACCTCATGGCTGTTCTGTTCGAGCGTCGGTGCACTGCACGCCAGCAGGGGTTCGTCGATGTGGCCAATAGCGCCGATGCCGTTGTGCTCAATCATGCGCAAGATCAGATCGAACTCCAGGGCGTCGCAGTACTGTGTATCGAACCCTCCGGCCTGCAACGCCAGATCTCGCTTGAAGAACCAGTGTCTGGCCATGCTCACGGGGAAGCTCAGTAGCAGGTCCAGGTTGAAATCCGGGCGCAAAGCGATGCCCCGGACAGCGCCGTCATGATGGATTTCGTCGAAATACACCATCTGGCACTCACGGGCGTCGGACAACTCCAGCTCCATGCGCAGGGTGCCTGTGGCCTGCCATTCATCGCCTGCGTGCAGTACCGTAAACCATTGGCTGTCGTGACTTTCCAGCACGGCATTCAGCTGCTGCGCGACGTCATTGTTCAAAGGCTGCCAGTCGATGTCTGGCTCCAGCCCCTGAGGACGAGGCAAATGACTGAATACCACCGTTTTTAGAGTGGTCGTCTGAGGTTGCCATTGGCTGAAACTGTCGAGGGTGAGGCGCAACGCTGCGGCGTCGCCAGTGGCGTCCACGACCACGGCTGTCAGACTGTTGCTGCCGCTCAACTGTGCCCGACGCTCGGCGATCAGGTGCTGCTGTACCGGGGACAGCGTACGTGCATGGAGCCATTCGCGCAGAGGTCGGGTGTGCAGATTGGCCTTGTGGTCCGTGACGGCTTGCTGAGTCAGCCGAATGAACTCTTCGAACTGCTCCCAGAAGGTGGTTTCGATCTCCAGCCAGCGAGTGCGCGCTTGTGGCAGCGACGCGCGAGCGCGTTCCAGGCCGCCTGGCTCGTCGTACATGGCTGCGCCTGCATCACCGAAATGCTCGGTGAAGGGCAGGGTGTCGATGTGGCCGCCCTTAAGGTAAATCACAGGACATCCACACAACATCGCTTCCGTGCAGGTCGCGGAGATTTCGTAGGAGTACAACGCCGCTGCTGATTTGAAGATTTCGGCCAGTTGAGCGAGGGTCTTGGGCTTGTTCAGGGACAGGATTTCAATGTCCGAAGGCAAGGTCGCGAAGTCCACATCCCGCAATGGATGGCGGTGCAGATAAAGATAGGATTTACGACGCTCGACAGGCTCCGCGGGTGGAGAGAACAGCTCCGAATCGATGACCGGTAGCGTCAGCATGTTGGTGTTCAGGCTTTCGTCACGGAAGTCGTAAGCGTAGTGGAAGAACAGGTCGTTCTGACCGGCCTGCAGCGAGTTTCCGGTGAGAAACCCCGCCCGGTTAAGGATGTAGCGCACCACCACCGGCCCCGACAAAGGGTTGCCCGACACGACTTCGGGGTAGACAACGATCGGCGTGCGCCCCAGATCCTTGTGGCGTTTGATGATTTCATCGGTCAGTGACGGCGTGCGAAGCGCCGGATTGATCACGTCGCACAGCGCGACATAAGCCTCGTGGCCGGCAATGTTCAATGCGTGACACAAGTAGTGCATCACGCAGATGCCTGACGACGTCTCACGGTAGTCCGGAGCGTAGATGTAGTAAGGCGCAGGAAGTTTGCCGTGCAGATTACGGGTGATCATGCCAGGTTACTCCGCCGCAGCGCTGTGTTCGCAGACAACGAAAATGCTCGCGCACAGATCGGGGTATTGCATGCCCAAGGCATAGCAGCCGTCCATGAAGCGGTCGTCCAGCAGGCCTGTTTCCATCGCTTTGTCCAATTGAAAGTTGGCCAGTGGTTTGAAGAACACGCCGCCGCGGTGCCTCACGGTCCAGCCAGCAGAGCGCACTTCATGGTCCAAAGTGTCGAGCGAGTAGGTGATGCGATGGCCGTGCAGGCGCTCGCCTTCTGTCACCGCGCTGTTATGCTCGATCAGGCCCATTTTCACGGCGATCTGTCGCGAAGGCGCGTTGGCATTCGGGACTGCAATGAACAGCCGGCCCCCGGGCTTCAGCCATTTGGTAATGCGTTGCAGCACCGCTTTACGGTCGTCCAGGTGTTCGAGGGTATGAATCAGGAAAATGTTTTCGAATCGCGGCTCAAGCTCAGCGGTCTCGAACGTGCTGCATACGAATCTGACCTGTTCGCCGACGCGCTGGCGAGTGACGTCGATCAGATCGCTGGCGGCCTCGATGACGGTCAGGTCATTGAAGTGCTCGCTGAAAATCTGCGTGAACTCGCCCTCGAAACAGCCCAGTTCAAGCGCTGGCCCCTGGCTGAGCCACGGCGTGAAGGTGTCCAGCATGTAGCGGCGCAGACGCCCGTCGAAGTCATAAAAATAACTGCGATGGGCGTTGTCCTGAAATTCCTGGTTGTAGTCGCGTGTGGCCATGATTTATCCCTGATTCTTTCGGTAAAAGCGCTGGTCTTCCGGCTGATACCACTCATGAAGGTTGGACGGCGTGCGGGCATACCAGCCCAGCAGTTGCTGAATTTCCATGCTCTGTGCCTCACAGAACGACGCCCCCAGCGCGCGGCAATAATCAAACTGCGGCTTGAGGTAACTTCGGGTAAACGTCAGGGTCAGGCAGCGGCGAGGCCCTGAGGTGCGGTTCACTCCGGCCGCATGCCAGATTCGCGAATCGAAGAGGTACAGTGAACCGGCCTTGCCAAGGGCTTTGCTGGCGCCGCTATCGAAATCGGCATCGGTCGGTTTGTCTGGCGTGCGGTGCGAACCGGCCAGAAAAAGCGTGGCGCCGTTGTCGGGGGTGAAGTCGTCGAGCAGCACCAGTACCTGAGCCATCTGCATGGATTCGGCGGACCAGGAACGTACGTCACGATGGACGTTACGCACGTAAGCGTTGGTGCTGTTGAGGTTGTTCAGGCCGCCGAATGAATTGAGGATCGCCACGCCGCCAAGCATGCTGTGCAGCAGATCGATCACCCCCCATGCACCGAAGCGGTCGAGCAACGCGATGAAGCCATTGTCAGGCTCGAGGATGTGGTGGGCTGTCTGTTCGGTGCGCTGAATGATGTTGTTTTCCAGCTGGACGCGGCGGCAGCGCTCGATCGCCGTTGCCAGATCATCACGCAACCGAGTCAGCTGTTCATTGTCGATCAGCTCTGGCAGGCAGACGTAACCCTGCTCACGCAGTGTTTCCCAGGCCGCTTGCATCATGCCGGTTCACCTTTAGCGGCCAGCCAGGAACGGTAATCCTCGGCGGTAACGCCCAGCAGATAACGGTCCCAACGTTTACCCTTGCGGAAATACCATTGGCGCTGCGTGCCTTCGATGATCCATGGCGTCTTGCGCGTGTAGGTCGCCAGTGAGGCTTGGTTATATTCGATGATCGTCGTGGACAGCCTGCTCAAGCCCAGTTCTTCAAAGGCGTACCGCATGACCGTGGTCACGACTTCGCTGCCATAGCCATGACCGCGAAGATGCTCAAAGCCGATCAGCATCCCGTGTTCCGCGGTGCGGTTTTTCCAGTCGATGTCCACCAGGTTGGCGGTGCCGATCAGGCCATGCGCTTCTGTCTCGATACCGAAACGCTGGTTCAGACGATCGTCCTTCAGACGAATCAGCCAATCGCGTTGCGACTCGCGTGAGGTCGGGAAGTGCCAGCCACCGAGCATCGACCATAACGCCTCATCATTGGACCAGGTATGCAACCGCTCCAGATCATCCAGTTCCAGTGCGCGCAGGGTGATGCGTGTACCTCGGATACTCATGCTGTCCTCAATGTCTGATGAATGATGGAGGCCAAGCGGTCCATCTGTAGGGGGCCGCAACGTTGATCGATAGGCAGCGCCAGCAGCCGCTCGGTCATATCGCGCTCAAGCGGAGGGGTCTCTGGGTTTTCAAGCACTTCACGCCAATAGCAGGGCACGAACACTCTCTGCTTGAGCAATGCCTCGCGCACGGCGCTGGCGCCGGCAGCGTTTTCCAGCAGCACGGGGTAGCACAGCGCACCTGCGTGTTCGCCGAAGGCCGGAGTGAAACGGTTAATCGATGAAAGTGCGTCGTGAAGTCGATTGAAGTTGCTCTGCCGCCTGGTTTTTACCGAGTCATAGTCGATGCTGTCGAGCAGGCGTGCAGTGACACGCGACATGCCGCTGATGCCCTCAAGACCCAGCGCTTGCTCGGTTTTCTGGAAGTCTGCGTAATGAGCTTCCGGTGCGTCGCCCAGACGGCCCAGCAGGGCGTCGAAACGACCGACAAAGGCCCCCGGTTCAGGTTGCTCAATACCGGCAGGGCCATTGACCAGCCATCCTCCGTCCGGCACCCCGACAAATTTGCGCGGCGAATAGAGCGTCGGCACGCCGTCGAGCGGAGCAGCGAACAGCGCCTGTGAATTGTCGACGATCAAGTGTGCGTAGAAATGTTCTGCCAGGACGTTGCGAAGGTAGTGGGTCTTGAGTCCGAAATAGTCGACGTAGAGCAATGCATCGTTTTCGCCGAGCTGAGGCAGGATCACCAGCTCAAGCTGGTCGTTCAAGCCATATTCAACGACCTCGACCCCTGCCGAGCGTGCGGCCTGCGGCATGACCGAACAGAGAAAATGCGGCATGAAAACCCTATGAATATCGCGCGACCGCAAAAGCGCCTGAAAGCCCGACCGCGCCGAGTTGAATGCAAGCGCATCAGGAAACGGCTGGTGGCCGCGTCGCAGCTCCATTTCAAAATAACCGCCCATGGCTTCATGCACGAAGGATCTCTCCTTGTCTGACCCAGGCGCTGACGGTTTCCACTTCGTTGAACATCAGGGCATCGAGAATCGAAAGCGCGGGGACGAACGGTTTGTTGTGCTGGGCGTAAACCGGCAGCGAGGGTTTGAGCAGTTCCAAGGCATAGCCGGCCTGCGCAAAATCGTCCGCCTCGTACAGGCTGCCACCGGCGGCCGGGTTGAGGTACGACGTGCCGCCCACTGACTTGATCACTTCGATCACGCGATCCTGCCCTCGGGAGTGTGACGAGGGCGCCCATTCGCTGGCGCGGATGATCGGCGTATTGAGTTTAAGCAGACTGCAGCATGAACGCAGCGCAAGCTCGTTCAGCTCCGCAATGTTCTGGGCGGGCAGCTTGAGCAGCGCTTCCAGCCAGGTCAGTGTGCGCTCCACATGGGGCGCTTTGCGGTAGGCGAATGCCAGTTTGTTGATCAGAGAGGCCATGTCGAAATGCGCCGACACCTGCCGCTCCATGATCATCTGGCTGTGACTCCCCTTGGCAAGGGGAACGCCAAACCACTTCGCCTCGCCGTCGAGCAGGTAACGGTTGCGCTCGATCCAGCCGTTCTTGATGAACTGCACGTTGTCGTACACCACAAAGCAGTCACTGGCAGCGATCAACTGAAAGTACCCCAGGTACGGCAGGAAATAAGGCTGCATCAAGGCAACCCGTCCCTCCCGCAATAACGCAAGGTCTTCAGGCTGCGTCTGCCGCGTTGCCCGGGCATTGGCCGTGGCCAGTGTGTCGACCATCGGTTAGCCCTCGCGTGCGCTGAGAAGGATGTCGATGATCGTGTCCTGCTGCTCGAGTGACAGGTCCGGAAAGATCGGCAGGCACAAGACCTGGCTGGCAATTCGATGAGCATGGGGCAGCTTTGTGGCGTCCGAGCTTGCAAGGTTGCGGTACATCGGGAACTCGGTAATCAGCGGGTAGAAATAACGCCGGACCAGAATCTCGCGCGCCCGATAGCGGTCATACATCTCGTCGCGGCTGACCCCGAAACGAGCGTCATCAATCAGGATCGGGCAATAAGCGTAGTTCCAGTCCACCCCTTGCGGCTGATGCAAAAGGGTGATGCCGTCAATGCCCGTCAATGCTGATCGGTAGCGATCAAAAATGCGTTTGCGAATCTGCAGTGCCGATTCGATGTGGCGCAGCTGCAGCATCCCGAACGCGGCCTGCACCTCGTTCATTTTGCCGTTGATGCCCGGCGCCATGATCGTCACTTCATCCGCGAAGCCGAAATTTTTCAGGTAATTGATGCGTTGCTTGATCTTTTTGTCAGGGCAAATGATCGCGCCGCCCTCGAAGGTGTTGAACACCTTGGTGGCGTGGAAACTGAGAATCGACAGGTCGCCATGGTTCAGGACGCTGACGCCGTTCTGACGAACGCCAAACGCATGGGCCGCGTCGTAGATGACTTTAAGGCCATAGGTGTCGGCGATGCGCTGAATGGCATCGACGTCGCAGGGAATGCCGTAGCAGTGCACCGGCAGAATCGCCGTCGTCGCCGGGGTGATCGCTTCTTCGACGCGCTTGGGGTCCAGGTTATTGGTCACCGGATCAATGTCGACGAACACGGGCTTGACGTTGTTCCACAACAACGAGTGCGCGGTGGCGACGAACGAATAGGGCGTGGTGATCACTTCTCCGGTGATGCGCAAGGCCTGCAGCGCGGTGACCAGTGCCAGCGTGCCGTTGGAGAACAGGCAGACATGCTCAACACCCAGATACTCAGCCAGCGCGGATTCCAGTTGCTCATGGAACGGCCCACCATTGGTCAGCCGCTTGCTGCGCCAGATTTCCTCCAGATAAGGCAGGAATTCCTCCAGAGGTGGAAGCAGCGGACTCGTGACGGGAATCGGGTTCGACATGGACGACACGGCTCATGAAAGGGGTGGAGATTGCGCTGACGGCACAGACGTCAAGGGCCCGGCACACGGCGGACATTCGTCGACTGCCACGAAAATGGCGTCTGAATGCTTTATGAGGGTTGAATAGCAAAAAACCGGCCAATTTGTATCGATGCCGTTACCGGTCGTGGCCAAGGCGTTTTTGATCGCTTGGATGCACGTTCAGGTACGAAAACAGAGTGGCAATTGCACACAACTTGGATGGCTCGCTTGATATTCCGAACGCCCGATGCTTATTTTGTACGCCTTGCCGCGGTGCGGCCTGCACAACCATTAAAGGACTGAGTCATGAGTAGCGATGGCCATAATTCACTCGCGCAGCGATTGATGGGCATTGATGAAATTGAATGTGTCACGCCGGATCTGAACGGCGTGCCACGCGGGAAAGTGATGACGGCCGAGGGTTTCCTTGAAGGCCGTCGCTTGCAGCTGGCGCGCGGCGTGCTCCTGCAATGCATCATGGGCGGGTATCCGGCGGCGAAATTCTACGGCAGCGACGACGGCGACCTGGCGTTGATCGCGGACCCTCGGCAGATTCATCGATTGCCCTGGAGCGACGAGCCCCGTGCGCTGGCGATCTGCGATGCCGACGAGCTGGATGGCGAGCCCTCGAACCTGTCCACTCGGGGACAGCTCAAGTCGGTCATTGCCCGTTACGCGCGTCATGGGTGGTCGCCAGTAGTGGCCACCGAGCTCGAGTTCTTTGTCTTTGCGCCCAACAGCGACCCTAATCAGCCGTTCAAGCCTCCGGTCGGTCTGGACGGTCGCCGTGAGGACGGCCAGTCGGCGTTCAGCGTCAGTTCCAATAACGGCCTGCGTCCGTTCTTCAGTGAGGTCTATAAGTGCATGGCGGCGCTGGACCTGCCGCGCGATACGTTCATGCACGAGATGGGCGTGAGTCAGTTCGAGATCAATCTGCTCCACGGCGACCCGCTGTTGCTGGCCGACCAGACGTTCCTGTTCAAGCACATGCTCAAAGAAGTGGCGCTCAAGCACGGGCTGACCGTGGTGTGCATGGCCAAACCGTTGGCGCATACGCCGGGCAGCTCGATGCACATTCATCAGAGCGTGGTCGACAGCGTGACCGGCCAGAACATTTTCAGCGACGCTCAAGGCGAACCGACGTCGGCCTTTCATCACTTCATCGGCGGTCAGCAGGCGGCGATGGCGGATTTCACCGCTTTGTTCGCGCCCAACGTCAATTCGTATCAGCGTTTGTGTCATCCTTTCGCCTCACCGAATAACGCATGCTGGTCTCATGACAACCGTGCGGCAGGTTTGCGCATTCCGGCCAGCGCCCCGGTGGCGCGTCGTGTAGAAAACCGTTTGCCGGGCGCGGATGCCAACCCGTATCTCGCCATTGCAGCTAGTCTTGCAGCCGGGCTTTACGGAATGGAGCAACGGCTGGAGCCGTCGGATGCGATTCAGGGGGAATTCGTCGTGCCGGACAATCTTTCGCTGCCATGTACCTTGCATGCCGCGCTGGAACGTCTGAAACGCAGCCCTTTGGCCAAGGAACTGTTTGGTGCCGAATTCATCGAAGGGTACGTCGCGTCGAAGACGCTGGAATTGACCAGTTTCTTCAACGAAATATCGCCTTGGGAGCGACGAGTGTTGGCTTCCCAAGCTTAGAAACCGTGGTTCGGAAACCCTCCGTGGAGGAGGGTTTCCTTTTTGGAAAGCCGATGCGCCAAATCTGGAAATCCTTTCGAGCGCTGTATTTTGCCTCGCTGATGATGTTGATCGGCTCGGGCCTCCTGAGTACCTACCTTGCCTTGCGTCTCGCGGCCGATCAGGTCGATGGCCTGTGGGTCGGTGCGCTGATGGCCGCCAACTATGTGGGCCTGGCGCTGGGCGGCAAGATCGGCCACCGGCTGATTGGCCGGGTCGGGCACATCCGGGCCTACGCCACCTGCGCGGGCATCGTCGGCGCGGCGGTGCTGGGGCATGGCCTGATCAACTACCTGCCGGCCTGGATCTTCCTGCGGATGATCGTCGGTCTGGGAATGATGTGTCAGTACATGGTCATCGAAAGCTGGCTCAACGAGCAGGCATCGCCCAAACAGCGGGGTCTGGTGTTCAGCGGTTACATGATCGCCTCTTACATGGGCCTGGTGCTCGGTCAGCTGATCCTGGTCATCCATCCGCAGTTGGGGCCGGAGCTGCTGATGCTGGTCGCGATGTGTTTCACCTTGTGCCTGGTGCCCGTGGCGATGACCCGCAGCATTCACCCGGCCCCGATGCGTCCTGCGCCGCTTGAACCCTTGTTCTTCATGCGCCGCGTCCCGCAATCGCTGACGACCGTACTGAGTGCCGGGTTGATCATCGGTTCGTTCTACGGCCTGGCGCCGCTGTACGCCGCTCAGCAGGGATTGTCCACGGAGCACGTCGGTCTGTTCATGGCGTGCTGCATCGGCGCCGGCCTGCTGGTGCAGGGACCATTGGGCAAGCTCTCGGATCGTTATGACCGTGCCTGGCTGATTCGCGGCGTCGCGGGGATGCTGGTGCTGGCCGCATTACCGCTCGCGATCTTTCCCAACGTGCCGATGGAGGTCCTGTTTGCCGTCGGTTTCGTGGCGTCGTTGCTGCAGTTTTCGTTGTACCCGCTGGCCGTGGCGTTTTCCAACGACCACGTCGAAGGCGAGCGCCGGGTATCGCTGACCGCCATGCTGCTCATGACCTATGGCGTTGGGGCGAGTATCGGGCCGTTGGTGTCGGGCGTGTTGATGAAGCAGTTTGGCAGCAACATGCTGTATGCCTTCGTCTGTGTGACGGCATTGGTGCTGGTGCTGCGTATTCGTCCGAAGGCCGTCACCAATCTGCACCAGGTGGAAGACGCGCCGCTGCACCACATTGCGATGCCCGACAGCATGTCCAGCTCGCCCTTGGTGGTCGCGCTCGATCCGCGTGTTGACGAGCAAGTGGTTCAGGACCAGATGCAAACCGCCACGGAGCCTGCTGCGCCGCCGGAACACGAGCCTGAGGTTGAAGGTGAGGCGCCGGAGCGCGTCGTGCCTTCAGGCGAGGGCGTTGTGCGCCCGGTGGCGGTTGTCGATGAAGCCGTCAGCGCCGAACCCCAGGCCGCACGACCCGACGCGGCACACGATGCGTCACGGGATGTCGGCGTTGACCGGCCGCTGTAGCGGCCCGTCTCAATGCCGTGAGCCTGTGCTGTGCATTTCCAGAAGCTCTTCGGTCCATGCCGCGTCCTCCGTCGGGCATTCCGCCTTGCCGGTCACCTCGACCACAGCCCCTCGGCGGCGTGCCATGAACCCCGGCTTCAGCGCTCCACAGAGGCCGCTTGAGCAGGACAGGGGCGTGGCGTAGTTCACCAGCAACGTGATGCTGGCGTCGTGGCTCAAGACCTGCGCGATGTGCTGCCGGTCTTGCGCAATGCTCAGATCGCCCGCTATCACCTCCACGGACTGTCCTGATGCATCGGTGATGCGTCGGGCCAGTGTCTGCAGCCGCTCCAGGTCAGGAGCGATCAGGATCAGGTCATAACCCTGGGCCGCCATCCGGCGGGCGTAGGCCTGGCTGCGGCCGGACGATACGCCGGTGATCACTGCGGTGCCTCGGTGCTTGAACATGGTGGGTCTGCTGTCGGGGACTTTATCAGGCGCAAGCGTAAGGGGATCTCCGACCGTTAACCGGCCATAAAACCCACCATTCCAGACGTCTTTTCCGGCCTCGCACCGAATGGCCGAAAAGGTTGGTTTTACGGCAGATGCGGGGTGGTTCATCTCTCTAACATCGGTTCTCGAAATGCACGACACGGCTCGAACAGCCACGCGTCGTTCATAACCACTTTCCCTCGGAGAACCGACATGAACCTGACCAACAACACCATCTTCATCACCGGCGGTACGTCCGGCATCGGTCGTGCCCTGGCCGAAGCGCTGCACGCTCGTGGTAACAAAGTCATCATCGCGGGGCGTCGCAAAGCACTCCTCGAACAAGTGACCGCCGCCAACCCGGGTATGGAAGCCGTGACGCTGGACGTGGGGGATGCGGCAGACATCGCCCGGGTTACCGCTGACATCACCCGTCGTTTTCCGGACTTGAACGTGCTGATCAATAACGCCGGCATCATGCAGATCGACGACGCGAGCAGCGCAATTGACGAAAAACTGCTGATCGACACGCTGACCACCAACGTGTCTGGGCCGATTCGTGTCACTTCCGGTTTGATCGAGCACCTGAAAACCAGACCGCAGGCCGTTGTCATGAATGTGTCGTCGGTCCTGGCCTTCGTACCGCTCGCTCTGACAGCCGTCTACAGCGCGACCAAAGCCGCCATGCACTCGTATTCGATGTCCCAGCGCTTCATGTTGCGCAACACGTCGGTACGGGTTCTGGAAATCGCGCCGCCTTGGGTTCAGACCGACCTGCTGGGCAGCAACGACGAACCGCGCGCCATGCCGCTGGCTGAGTTCATCAAGGAAACCATGGCGGTACTGGCGACCGACGCCGATGAAATCCTCGTCGAACGCGCCGTTCCCCTGCGCGCTGCCGTGGGGCCGAACGAAATGGGCTTTGTGACGGCGTTCAACGAGTCTTTCCTGGCGGGCTGATTCGTTCGGGAGGGCCGCCGCCCCATCAATCGGTGTGGCGGTCAACCGTCCGTGTTTCATCACGCGGTACCGAGGCCTTGCAGGCAATGCTTGCGTGCAAGGCGCCGGGGTCTAGAATCGACATCTTTGTGACGGACCCAGCCTCATGCAAACCGTTGCGCTCATTGTCAGGCCGGACTTTCAAGTCATGAGCCTGGCGGCGCTGTCGGCGTTCGAATTCGCCAACATTGCCGCCGAAAAAAAGCTCTATGACATCCATCTGCTGTCAGAGCACGGCGGCCTTGTGGCCGCTAGCTCGCTATTTACCTCGGTGTCCACCCAGCCACTGGATCACGCGCGGTTCGACACCTTGCTGATCAGCGGCGCCATGGATCGCTCATCGGCATCGCCTGCCATCAATGCCTTCCTGATCGAGGCGTACGCCCATTCCCGCCGTGTGGGGGCTTTGTGCGTGGGGGCATTCGCGCTGGCGGAGGCCGGCCTGCTCGACGGTCGTCGAGCGACGGTGCACTGGGCGAGGGCGCGTGAAATGCGCCAGAACTTTCCGGCGATCAAGGTCGAGGAAGACCGGATCTACATCGTTGACGGCAAGATCTGGACGTCGGCCGGGATGTCGGCGGCGCTGGATTTGACCATTGGCATGGTGGAAAAGGACCATGGCGCGGAGCTCGCGCGCAAGGTGTCCCAGCATCTGGTGCTCTACCATCGTCGGGCGGGAGGCCAATCGCAGCATTCGGCAATGCTGGAAATGAGCCCGAGCTCCGACCGGATCCAGATGTCCCTGGAATACGCCCGCAAGAACCTGCGTCGCGAACTGTCGGTTGAAGAGCTGGCCGATGCCGCGTGCCTGAGTGCGCGTCAGTTCAGTCGTTCGTTTCGAGCCGAAACCGGTATCTCGCCCGCCAAGGCGGTGGAAAACCTGCGCCTTGAAGCGGCGCGTCTGATGATGGAGCAGGGGCGTCATTCGCTGGAAGCGGTGGCCAGCGAAACCGGGTTTGGCGACCGGGAGAGGATGCGTCGCGCGTTCCTGCGGGTCTACGGGCAATCGCCACAGTCGTTGCGGCGCAGTTTCGGGCCGGTGGTGGATGCGTTTTAGTCAGGCGGGACGTGGATCCACGCCCTGTGTGAGCGAATTCATTCGCGAACGATCTGCCAGACATTAGAAGTTCGTGGACTGCACTGGCCAATCGCGAATGAATTCGCTCCCACAGGTTTATCCCGTGCAGGTGCGTTAAATGGCTTTCAGATGAACAGAGGGCAGGCCCACAGGATTTGGCATTGCATGCAAACCCTGTGAGCGGCCTGATCAGAAGTCGTCGTCTTTATCGAAGCGACGGGCTTCGCGTTGCAGCTGGTAGACGAAACGCTCAACTTGGCGCTGCACCAGCCCACTGATGTTGTGGAAGCGCACGCCGGCAAAGGTAGTGTTGATCCTTTCTTCGAAGTGCAGATACCGCAGCTCGACCGGGGTGGTCATGCTGCCGAAGGGCAGGGAGGCGATGAAGCGTTCGTACACCTGACCCAGCTGCATCCGTTCCGAAACATCGCCTTCGAAGCGCAGTTTGCAACCGGTCGCGGAGATGTCCAGCAGCTTGCCCCTGAGCGGAAACTTCAGCTTGTCGCCACCGATTTCGATATCGACCAGAGACGCCAGTTTCAGGGCAGCGCGGAAGGCATTGCGGCGCTGGTGATACACCACTTCTTCAGGCAGCGGCCCACGATAAGAGTGCGGATCCTCGATAATGGTCATCTGCGCTTTGACTTCCCAGGCGATGCGCACACCGTCATGGAAACCTTCAACACGGAACGCTTCACCGTTGGCCAGGAAGCGTTCGCCGTCACGCGGGATCATCTCATCGAGCGAGATCTCGTTGCTGTCACGGTCGACGTCGATGACATAGCTCTGGAAGCGTTGGCTGCGCTCGTGAAAGGTGATGATCAGGGGATCATGGCTTTCCATCAGCAGCCGCAGGTTGGCGGCAATTTCCAAAGGCGTGGTCAGTACCTTCGGGGGCTGCGGAACATCTTCCGCGCTTGAGGCATTCACGGTTTATCCATCTCCAGGCAAAAAACGACAGCGTGCGGCCAGCGGCATTTTGCCATCATGTCGCACGCCTTGATACAAGAACTTACGCCTGGCTAAGCGGACGTGGTCTGATCTTCCCGGACGTCGATCCCCGGCTGTCGTACAGCGCTGGAGTATCGCCACCGTTGAGGATTCTGAGCTGCTGAGCCGTGGTCAGCTGCTGGAGCTGGATCAGACTGCCATTCTGCTCGTTGGCGGCCTGACATTCAGTCATCAGCGCGCTCAGTTCATCACCCGCCTTCAACAACGCTTCACCGACCGATGAATGCCTGGCCACTTCTTCGAGTCCCGCACGATTGGCGGGCAGGCCGAGGCTGGTCATCAATTGGCTGCGTCTGCGTCCGTGCTGTTCGAGCACGATCACCAACGCTTGTTTCTGCGCCAGGATGTGTTCCATTTCGACCATATTGCGGCCGTGAAGCGCCAGTGACTCGGCCCTCAGGATGTCCAGCAGATGCCGGGTCGGCGCAATATCGTCCGTGATCAGTTGAAGCAATGTAGTGTCTTGCATCGCATGCCCTGGGATTTAAGCGTCCAGAAGCCCCTGCGCGTACCGGGGGCTAGCGCTGGGCTTCGAAATTAAGCAGTTTGTTCGCAACACGGTTGCTGTCGACCTTGTAGCTGCCGTCGGCGATAGCCTGTTTCAACTCAGCCACGCGGCTGCTGTTGACGACGGGCTGATCACGCAACGAATCAGTGATCTTCTGCAACTGCTGAGCTTCACTGCTCAAACTGACTGTCTCGCCGCTACCGCTGACGCTTCCGGAAGTGCTGACCGTCGCCGGGGCTTCGGTTTTGCTGGCTTCTTTGGTGCTGGCGGTACGTGGAGTACCTCCAACGGTAGTGGAGTTATTCAAACGACTGAAGTCGATGACCATGATTGAAAACCTCTGGGTTCTAGGACGCTTGCCTTGGTTTCGGCCAAACCCGGAATAACTTTAGGGCCCGTGCGAAAACAGTCTTGAATTGACTTCGCATAGGGCATATCGGTTCCGAGTGTAGAAAAAGCGCAGGCGTAGCGCCAGAGGTCAATGCCCGTCACATAGAAACCTCCACCTGACCGGGGGCCACGATGTTGGCCTTGATCACGCGTTTGGAGTTCAGGTTCTTCACCCGTATTTGCTCATTGAAACCGCCGTCGGACAGGGCTTCACCCGGCATGCGCACGCTCATCGAACCGCTGCGTGCACTGATCACGACCTGATCGCCCTTGTGAACCATCTGCGGCTGCTCCAGGTGCACAGGCGTCAGCACCTGATCGATGACCGTTGGTCGGACAACTTTTTGCCCGACCGCTTGGTCCAGCGAATCGAGGAAACCTTGCCCCAGCGTGCCTACGTCGCGCTCGCGCATCGCCACATCAGCCTCGGAAACGATCGCGTCGCGCTTCATGGGGCGAATGGCAGTCACCACATTGCGAAACAAATGTACCTGGGCGGGCACGAACACCGTCCATGGAGCACTGCCTTCGCAACGCAGTTTCACGGTGACCCGGCCAATCGGCTGGGCCGGGCTTTCCAGCGACGCTGTCAAATCCTTGTCGCAATGCGGCATGCGCAAACGGGGATCGAGTTGTTTGACCTCGATTTCATAGCGTCCCTGGGTTTGACTCGTCGCCAGATAGTCTTCCACTGTGAATTCAAGAAAGCCCTGGGTGACGCCGATAAGTTGTTCAGGCAGGGTCACGTTGTCCGCTCGACTCAGGCCGGCGGTGCCCATCAGGCACACTGCAGCCAACACGCACAAGAAATGGCGGGTTGCGGATGTCGGGCGTCGAGATACTGTCGTTTGTGTGTTCATGACGGGTAAATAGCAAGGCCCGTGCCGTTTGCCATCTGGCAGCGCGCAATTGGTCGCTTTGGGAAGGAGTGGGGCATGGCTGGTGTTTTGGATTCAGTGAACCAGCGCACTCAACTGGTAGGGCAGAACCGCCTTGAACTGCTGCTGTTCCGTCTGGACGGCAAGCAGTTGTATGGGATCAACGTGTTCAAGGTAAAAGAGGTGCTTCAGTGCCCAAAACTTACCCACATGCCCAAATCCAGTCCGATTGTGCGCGGAGTGGCAAATATTCGTGGCGGTACGATACCGATCCTCGATCTGGCGATGGCCACCGGCTCGGCGAAGCTGGGTAGCATCGACAACGCGTTCGTGATCATCACGGAATACAACACCAAGATTCAGGGTTTCCTGGTGCATTCGGTCGAGCGCATCGTGAACATGAACTGGGAAGACATTCATCCGCCACCCAAGGGAACCGGTCGCGATCACTACCTGACGGCGGTGACGCGGATCGACAACCAGTTGGTGGAAATCATCGACGTGGAGAAAATCCTCGCCGAAGTGGCGCCGGTGTCGGAAAACATTTCCGTAGGTGTGGTCACTGAAGAGGTCGCGCACAAGGCATTGTCGCTGCGGGTACTGACGGTCGATGACTCATCGGTGGCACGCAAGCAGGTGACGCGTTGCCTGCAAACGGTGGGCGTCGAGGTCACGGCGTTGAATGACGGTCGTCAGGCACTCGAATTCCTGCGCAAACTGGTGGACGAGGGCAAAAAACCGGAAGAAGAGTTCTTGATGATGATCTCCGACATTGAAATGCCGGAGATGGACGGCTACACCCTGACAGCAGAGATCCGTAACGATCCGCGCATGCAGAAGCTGCACATCATCTTGCACACGTCGCTGTCCGGGGTGTTCAACCAGGCGATGGTGAAGAAAGTAGGTGCCGATGATTTTCTGGCCAAGTTTCGGCCGGACGATCTAGCGGCTAGAGTGGTAGATCGTATCAAGGCGGCAGATATCAGCTGAGCAAGCACTTGCTCAGCTGTTCACATGATTTGAGAGGCGGCATGTCTACAGGTAATTTGGATTTTGAACAGTTCCGGGTCTTCCTGGAAAAAGCCTGTGGCATTTTGCTGGGTGAAAACAAACAGTATCTGGTCTCCAGTCGCCTGAACAAGCTGATGGAGCAGCAGAGCATCAAGTCCCTTGGGGAGCTGATTCAGCGCATCCAGAGCCAGCCGCGCAGCGGGTTGCGCGAGCAGGTGGTGGACGCGATGACCACCAACGAAACCCTGTGGTTTCGCGACACCTACCCGTTCGAGGTGCTCAAGAACAAGGTCTTGCCGGAGCAGTTGAAGGCAAGCCCCGGCTTGCGTCCTCGTATCTGGTCGGCGGCGTGTTCGTCGGGGCAGGAGCCGTATTCGCTGTCGATGTCGATCGACGAGTTCGAGCGCAGCAACCCGGGCCATTTGAAGGCCGGCGCGCAGATCGTGGCGACGGACCTGTCGGGCAGCATGTTGAATAACTGCAAGACGGGTGAATACGACAGTCTGGCGATCGGGCGTGGTTTGTCGCCGGATCGGCTGCAGCGTTATTTCGACCAGAAAACGCCGGGGCGCTGGACGGTGAAGGCGCCTATCAAGAGTCGTGTGGAGTTTCGTTCGTTCAACCTGCTGGACAGTTATGCGGCGTTGGGCAAGTTCGATATCGTGTTCTGTCGCAACGTGCTGATCTATTTTTCGGCTGAGGTGAAGAAGGACATTCTGCTGCGGATTCATTCGACGTTGAAACCAGGCGGGTATTTGTTTCTGGGGGCTTCGGAGGCGTTGAATGGTCTGCCGGATCATTACCAGATGGTTCAGTGCAGCCCCGGGATTATTTATCAGGCCAAGTGAGTCTGTATTCGGTTTGTCGAGAGCCCCGCTTTGGCGGGGTTTTTTTATGGTCGGGGTTTGAGTTGTTTTGGGTTTTTGTGGGTGCTGGTTTTTGTGTGTATATCCGTTATTGAGGGTGACGCTGACTACGGTTCCGCTCTTACAACGGGTCACTTTTTTCAAGAGCCGAGATGTCGGACCACAAAAAAGTAACCAAAAAGGCCTTGCTCCTGGTTGGGCCCGACTGTGTCGGGTTGCTTCACTCCGGCGACGGTCCGTGGGCCCGCGCTGAACGGACATCCATGTCCTGGCAGCGCTCTCGCGGCATCCATGCCGCTCGGCCCACTCCACGCCGCCTGCGTTCAGCCTGCACCCAAGTCGCGTTTTGTGGTGTTTGGGCCATTGAGGTCGAAGAGCAAAATCAACAGCAACAGCAGAAACATGACCAAAGACATCAAGTTGACGGGGCCTCTGTAGGAGCGCGCTTGCCCGCGATCTACCGCGCAGCGGTAGCAAAATCTGGCGACTCGGCTGTACCTGATACACCGCATGTATCGGATTTGCTGCCGGTTCCCGGCAGATCGCGGGACAAGCCACGCTCCTACGCCTTCGGCAGAATCAAAAGCAGAGCGGTGATTCTCCCCTTGCTCTGGTTTTGATCTTGCTCTTCATGCGCGATGGTCCAAACGCCACAAAACGCGACTTGGGTGCAGGCCAAACCGGGAGCGAGACCCTTGGTTACTTGGGATAGTCCGGCATTCCGGTTTTCAAGTAACCCGCCGAAGGCGGAACAGTTCGGACGTTAGGACGAACCACTTAGTCAGCGCCAACACAAACGTCGGATGTGCAAAAGTTCTAAACGCCGCCAATCAAAGCACCACCGCTATAGCGGCAAAAAAACGGCACCCACCTTGCCGCTTGCCTCCCCACCAGCGGAAATCGCTTGCCGCTTTTCTGGCATCACCCTTGCCGATCGCCTCCGAAACCCCCGGAATACGGGCCTTTCCAAAAGTGGCACGCCGCTTGCTATCTCTATGTCACGAACATCTGGTCAACCGGTAAAGGTTTCCCGACATGAGCATCAGCTTCGACAAAGCACTGGGCATTCACGAAAAGGCGCTGAACTTCCGCGCCCAACGTGCCGAAGTGCTGGCCAACAACATCACCAACGCCGACACGCCTAACTACAAGGCGCGCGACCTGGACTTTTCCAAGGTGTTGGCCGCCGAAAGCGACAAGGCCAACAACGGCACCTTCGCCCTCAACATGACCAACAACCGTCATATCGAAGCGCAAGGCCTGACCGATGGCGACGCCAGCTTGCTGTACCGCACGCCGTCGCAGCCTTCGCTGGACCAGAACACCGTCGACTCTCAGGTCGAGAACGCCAACTACGCCGAGAACGCCATTGGCTTCCAGGCCAGTTTCACTTTGCTCAACAGTAAGTTCAAAGGGCTGGTAGCAGCCCTGCGCGGAGAGTAATTCATGTCTCTATCCAGTGTTTTCAATATCGCCGGTAGTGGCATGAGTGCGCAGAACACTCGCCTGAACACCGTCGCCAGTAACATCGCCAACGCCGAGACCGTCTCGTCCAGTCTGGACAAGACCTACCGCGCCCGTCACCCGGTGTTCGCTACCGTGTTTCAGGGCCAGGAGTCCGGCGGCAGCGCATCGCTGTTCGAAGATCAGGGGCAGGCCGGCACCGGCGTGCAGGTTTCCGGCATCGTCGAAGACGCTTCCAACCTGGAAGCACGTTACGAGCCAAACCACCCGGCAGCCGACAAGAACGGTTACGTCTATTACCCGAACGTCAACGTCGTCAACGAGATGGCGGACATGATTTCGGCCAGTCGTTCGTTCCAGACCAACGCGGAAGTCATGAACACCGCCAAAACAATGATGCAGAAGGTCCTGACCCTGGGTCAGTGATAAGGGGCGTATGCAATGAGCGTGACTAACGACACTACCAGCAGCGACTACCTTAAGTCGTTGCAGCAGGTGACCTCCGGCAAGACCGGCGATTCCACCACGGGCGCCAGCACGCTGGGCAAGGATTCGTTCCTGCAACTGCTGGTCACCCAGATGCAGAACCAGAACCCGCTCGATCCACAGGACAACAGCGAGTTCGTGGCGCAGCTGGCGCAGTTCAGCAGCCTGGAAACCATGCAGAACCTGAGCACGTCGGTTGATGCGATCGGCGGCATGTACCAGTCCTCGCAAGCGCTGCAAGCATCGTCGCTGGTGGGTCGCTCGGTGATCGTCGACAGCGGCTCGACCAATGTGGACACCACCAAAGGCATGACCGGCCAAGTCGTTCTGCCTTCTACCAGCACCGTGACCAGCGTCGATGTCTACGACAGCAAAGGCAACATCGTGCGCACGATCGATCTCGGTGAGCAGAAGGCCGGCAAGGCCAGCTTTACCTGGGACGGCAAAGACGACGCGGGGCAGACGCTGGCGACCGGCAACTACAGCTTCAAAGCCTCGGGCAGCCTGGACGGCACGAAGACCGGCCTCACGACCTACCTCCCAGCGACAGTGACGAGCGTCACCATGGGCTCGGCAGGCAGTGCCATGACGCTCAACCTGGCCAACGGCGAAAACATTGCCTTGTCCAAAGTTCAACAAATCGGAATCTAGAGCCGACTCGACGGCGCAGGAGTGATACATGTCTTTCAATATCGGTCTGAGTGGGCTCTACGCAGCAAATAAAAGTCTCGACGTCACCGGCAACAACATTGCCAACGTCGCGACCGTCGGCTTCAAGTCTTCCCGCGCGGAATTCGCCGACCAGTACGCACAGTCCATTCGTGGCACGTCGGGCGGCACCAACGTCGGCAGCGGCGTGACCACCGCAGCCGTGACCCAGAACTTCACCCAGGGTGCATTGACCACCGGTACCGGCCGCGATCTGGACCTGGCGATCAACGGCAACGGCTTCTTCATGGTCAGCAACAATGGCGAGAAGCTGTACACCCGTGCCGGTAACTTCCATACCGACACCGCCGGCAACGTCATCGACACCAACGGCAATAACCTGCAGGGTTACGGCGTTGATGCCAACGGCAACGTGAAGACGGGCGTCCTGACCAACCTCAAGGTCGACACCTCGAACATGCCGCCGAAGGCGACGAGCACCATTACCATCAGCTCCAACCTGGATTCGTCCAAGGAAATCAACACCGCTGCCGCGTTCGATCCGGCGAAGGTCGAAACCTACGACCTGACCTACAGCACCAAAATCTACGACAGCCAGGGTAACGAGCACTCACTGGATCAGTACTTCCGGAAGACGGGACTCAATACCTGGGACATGTACACCCTGGTGGACGGTCGCAGCATCAATGACCCGACTAAAACCACGCCAGATGTGACCAACCTGACGTTCGACTCGGCCGGCAACATGGTGACCACGCCAGCGCCGACGTCGACGGCCAACATGGTGGTGAACACTGACGGCACCTTCACGGTCGCCAACTGGGTTCCGGGCCAGAGCAAGACCGTCGGTTCGACCACGACCTGGGCGGCGAACGGTGCAGCGGCGGCAGCGGGCGGCATGAAGCTGGACATGCTGGCGACCACGCAAACCAATGCGGTGGGCGGTGCGATCGCGAAGACTCAAGACGGTAACTACACCGGCCAGATCAGCGCGATGAACGTCGATGCCAGCGGTAACCTGTTCGCCACCTACACCAACGGCCAGTCTCGGACCATCGGCCAGGTGGCGCTGACCACCTTCGCCAACGTCCAGGGCCTGTCCCCGGCGGGCGGTACCATGTGGCGTGAAACCTATGCGTCGGGCATCCCGGTGACCGGCGCGCCGGAGTCCGGTACGTTGGGCAACATTACCGGTTCGGCGCTGGAAGAATCCAACGTTGACCTGACCACCGAGCTGGTCGAACTGATCAAGGCACAAAGTAACTATCAGGCGAATGCGAAGACCATTTCGACTGAAAGCACCATCATGCAGACCACGATTCAGATGACCTGATAACGGTTGATAGCGTTTGATCAAGCCCCTCTTCGGAGGGGCTTTTTTTATGGTGTTTCGAGGGTGCTTGCTCCTGGTTTGGCGACTCCTTTGTCGTCGTACCCTTGTAAGATGGTTTTGCCTGCACCCAAGTCGCGTTTTGTGGTGTTTGAGCTTCCTCGGTATGAGGATCAAAAGCGGAGCTCGCTTTGCTCGTGCTTGTTAACTACGCATTCACTGCTGGCTCACCAGTCCTGAGCCCACTTCAGACCTGTGGTAGTCAGCTCGCTGACGAATTCGGCAGATCAGATACATCGTTGTTGAATGACTCATGGCATTCGTCAGCGAGCTGACTCCCACAGGGAATCTTCGTCCGAATCACAGCCGCACCGCCGCCAACTCCGGTACAAAAAACATCAAGAGTCATCCCACTCTCTTCCTGGAAATTTCCTACTTCCGTTAATGCGAGACTCGAATTCGCTGACAAATAAATGCCATTGAGAGGTCGCTTTCGATCGCATTCGTTTGCCTGCGAAACCCATGCATTGACGGACGTGCCGTGCTTAACGGCTCAGGGAGAGTTCATGTCATTCAACATCGCAGTGGCCGGTCTGCACGCGGCGCATAAACGAATGGAAGTTGCCGGCAATAACATTGCCAACGTCCATACCTCAGGTTTCAAGTCTTCGCGGGCGGAATTCGCCGCACTCTATTCATCGGCGGCGCTCGGTGGCAGCCGTTACGCTTCGGGCGATGGTGTACGCGTAGCGAACGTGTCACAAAACTTCGCGCAGGGCGGGGCGATTTCCAGCCAGGGGCGTGTGCTCGACATGCAGATCCAGGGTCAAGGCTTTTTCGTGATGAGCGACGGCGGCGCATTGAGCTACACGCGCTCGGGGGCCTTTCACATGGACAAGGAAAACTTCGTGGTCGATGCCCAGGGCAGTCGGTTGCAAGGGTACGGCGTCAACACCGAAGGCGAACTCATCAGCGGGGTGCGCAGTGACCTGAAAATCGACACCGCCAACCTTGCACCCCAGGCCACGAGCAAGATGGAGCAGACCGTGAACCTTGACGCCGCGACGGCTTCGCTGGCGGCTGTCCCGCGTTTCAATCCCGATGATGCGCGCACGTATACCCGCATGGTCAGCCGCACGATTCAGGATGCGGGCGTGCCGGAGGTGAAGGAGGTGCTGGGTGTCGATGCTGCGGGGAACAGCATCGTCGTTACGCCAGCAAAAGCCGCGGTGCCACCGCAGGATCATGAGCTCAAGCAATACTTCGTCAAACTCGACGACAACACCTGGACCTCTTACATCCTCATTGACGGCATCAACCCGTTGGATCCTTCGAACAGGTCGCCGCTGGAGGTGGGGTTGCACACCCAGCTCAACGGCGCGCTGTCCCTGACGGGCACTTCGGCGGCGATTGAAAAGACGTCCAACACTGAACTGGCATTGCGTGACTGGCGCCCGGCGATCAAGGTCAATGGCGGTTGGGTGCCGAGTGATGCGGCCAATGCCGGTCCGATTTCGATCCCGCTCAGCGATGCCAGCGGCAGTTTGCTCAGCCCGACGGACGCCGTCATCCCGCGTCCGGTCCCGATGTTCAATCCGAACGATCTGACGACCTACAGCAAGATGTTCACCTCCACGGTATTCGACAGCCTCGGCAACGGGCATCCGATGACGCAGTACTTCGTGAAGGACGGCAGCAACAGCTGGAAGATGCATGTGCTGGTCGACGGCCTGAACCCGCAGGATCCCAGTCGCAAGGACCCGGTCACGGCCAGCATGCTGTTCGACAGTCGGGGCAATTTGCAGTCGTTGGTCGGCGGTGCCGGTTTGTCGGGTGCCAACCAGACATTGACGCTGACGGGTTGGGTGCCGGCCAAGCCGCTGGAGGGTGGTCGTCCTGGCAGTTCGTGGGGCAGCAACGGCGCTTCGGCCAACGGTGACGGGATCGTCATAGACATGAGCAAGCTTAGTCAGTACCGCGCAGCTACGGCGTTGACCTCGCCGGTTGTGGATGGGCACGCGCCGGGGGAAATCCGAGCGATCTCGATTGATCGCACAGGCGTTATCAGCGCCGGTTTCAGCAACGGCCTCAACCGCAAGATCGGCCAGGTCATGCTCGCCAGCTTTGCCAACGATCAGGGGTTGCAGCCCATCACCGGCACACGGTGGAAGGAGACCCATGAGTCGGGCGTCGCCCAGTACGACGGGCCCGCCACCGGCAGTCTGGGCAGCATCGCCGGGCAGTCGCTGGAGGGCTCCAATGTTGATTTGTCGCAGGAGTTGGTGGAGCTGATTCAGGCGCAGACGGCCTATCAGGCGAACTCGAAAACGCTGTCCACCGAAGCCGAGTTGATGCAGACGTTAATTCGGGCGACATGATCGAGAGGGTGGCGTCGTGCGCGGATGCCGGGTGCGCCGCCTTTCCAAGGCTATCGAATAACCCTGTGGGAGCGAATTGATTCGCGATGCGGTCGATCTGGCGATGGATCTTTATCGCCTGCCCAGGCCTCTCGCGAATGAATGCGCTCCCACAGGCGTGGACTGGATGCTCGCTTAAAGGGTGGATGATTGTGTCAGCACCCGATTCAACTCAAATCGAACAATCAGACTTCACAAACCCTCTGCTGACCTTGGTCCAGCCCTTGCCGGGGCTGGTCTGTGCGCAGACGGTTTTATCCTTCCCCTGCCACAGGTAATACGGCGCTCGCGCGGCAACGGCCACGGTCGAGCAGGCGAGGAGGAGGGCGAAGACGAGCGGCAAACGCATGACAGTTTCCTGTGGCAAAAAAGGCCGGTGAGCGAACCGCTGCAATTATCGCTCCTCGGGTGAAGCGCCTCACGCGAAATTTTTGGCGGCGCTGACGACGGATTGCGTACAAAGCGGCGGTCCGCTGTCGCGGCCAGAAAACGTCTCGGTCGCCAGCAATGATTTGGCCCCGTAACCATTGGAAAATCAGCACTTTGTATCACCGCTGAAAAACTGGTTCGATTATTGCTATGACCTCTGCAGTACAGCTACAGGCGGCAAACGTCTGTCGGAGGAGGAAGACTGTGGACAAGTTGCTTTACGTGGCCATGAGCGGTGCGTCGGAAAACGCCATTGCGCAAAAGGCCCATGCCAACAACCTGGCGAACGTCTCGACCAACGGGTTTCAGCGCGACCTTGAACAGGCCCGCTCGATGCCGGTGTTTGGCGAGGTTAACCCGTCGCGCGCCTATGCCATGAGCGAGCGTCCGGGCACGGACTTCAGCCAGGGTTCGATGATCGACACCGGTCGTGAACTGGACGTTGCCGTCAAAGGCAATGGCTGGATGGCAGTCCAGACTCCCGACGGCGGCGAAGCCTATACCCGCACTTCCAGCATGAACATTGACGCCCTCGGCGTGCTGCGTGATGGCAATGGTTTGCCGGTCATGGGCAACAGCGGGCCGATTGCCGTGCCGCCTCAGCAGCAGATCGAGATCGGTGCCGACGGCACGATCAGCGTTCGTTCCCTGGGTGAAAGCCCGCAGGTGATGGCTGAGATTGACCGCATCAAGCTGGTCAAGCCGGACCTGGCGAACATGGAAAAAGGTCCCGACGGTCTGATGCACACCAAAGACGGCAAACCGGCGCAGGCCGATGCCGATGTGCAGGTGGAATCCGGGTTTCTGCAGTCGAGCAACGTCAACGCCGTCGAGGAAATGACCTCGGTGCTGGCGTTGTCCCGTCAATTCGAACTGCACATCAAGATGATGAAGACCGCCGAGCAGGATGACGAGTCGATGGCTCGCGTCTTGCAAATGGGCTAATGACTGACAGCTTGCGCCGATAATCAGGCGCTCGAGGAGAAACACGAATGCTTCCGGCACTCTATGTTGCGAAAACCGGCTTGGCGGCTCAGGACACCAACCTGACCACCATTTCGAACAACCTGGCCAACGTCTCGACCACCGGTTTCAAAAGTGATCGCGCCGAGTTCCAGGACCTGCTGTATCAGATCAAGCGTCAGCCAGGTGCTCAGTCCACTCAGGACAGCGAGCTGCCTTCCGGTCTGCAGCTGGGTACCGGTGTGCGCATCGTCGGCACGCAGAAAAACTTCACGGCGGGCAGCCTGCAAACCACCAACCAGCCGCTGGACATGGCGGTGAACGGCCGTGGTTTCTTCCAGATCCGTCAGCCTGACGGCACCCTGGCATACACCCGCGACGGTACGTTCCACCTCGACCAGAACGGCCAGATCGTGACCTCCAACGGTTATGCGCTGGAGCCTGCGATTGTCGTTCCACAAGACTCGCAGACCTTCACGGTCGGTGAAGATGGCACCGTGTCGATCACCACGTCGACCAACACCGCGACGCCACAGATCATCGGCAACATCCAGACCGCCGACTTCATCAACCCGGCCGGCCTGCAATCGCAAGGCGGCAACCTGTACCTGGAAACTGCTTCCAGCGGTGCGCCGCAGGTCGGTACGCCGGGCCTGAACGGTCTGGGCGTGGTCAAGCAGAACACCCTGGAAAACTCCAACGTCAGCACCGTGGAAGAGCTGGTGAACATGATCACCACTCAGCGCGCTTACGAGATGAATTCCAAAGTGATCTCGACCGCCGACTCGATGCTGCAGTACGTGACGCAGAACTTGTAATCCGGCGCTGTAAACGGAGCCTGAAACACCTGATGTTCTTCAATGAAACACCTGATCAATCCGATGGGGCGCCTGAAAACCGCCTGCTACACCGCGAGGTTTTAAGTGTCATGAAACGGCTTTCTGTATTGCGGCTTTCCCTGTTGGCAGCACCGCTGTGCGGTATCGCGCTGCTGACCGGTTGCGTTGCGCCTTCGGCCAAACCCAATGACCCTTACTACGCACCGGTGTTGCCACGAACGCCGCTGCCTTCGGCGGCGAACAACGGTTCGATCTATCAGGCCGGTTTCGAGCAGAACCTCTACGGCGACCGCAAGGCTTACCGGGTCGGTGACATCATCACCATCACCCTGTCCGAGAGAATGGCGGCCAGCAAGGCAGCCAGTTCCGGGATCAGCAAGACCAGCAAAACCAGTGTCGGCCTGACCTCGCTGTTCGGTGTGGGCGTGAACACCAACAACCCAGTGGGTGGTGGCGATCTGAGTCTGGACGCCGGCTACACCGGCGACCGCGCCACCAAGGGCGATGGCAAGGCCGCACAGAGCAACAGCCTGACCGGTTCGATCACCGTGACCGTGGCCGATGTGCTGCCTAACGGCATTCTGTCGGTGCGTGGCGAGAAATGGATGACGCTCAATACCGGCGACGAGCTGGTGCGTATCGCGGGCCTCATCCGTGCTGATGACATCGCCACTGACAACACCGTGTCGTCCACTCGCGTGGCCGATGCGCGCATCACATATTCCGGTACAGGGGCGTTTGCCGATTCCAGTCAGCCAGGCTGGTTCGACCGATTCTTCCTGAGCCCGTTGTTCCCTTTCTGATACCGGGATAGCCATGATCACGTTCAAGCAACTGATAGCGGCAGCGCTGCTGTTCACCACGGCCATCGGCGCACACGCCGAGCGCCTGAAGGACATCGCCAGCATTTCCGGCGTGCGGACCAACCAATTGATCGGTTACGGTCTGGTGGTGGGCCTGAACGGCACGGGTGACCAGACCACCCAGACGCCGTTCACCCTGCAGACCTTCAACAACATGCTTTCGCAGTTCGGCATCAAGGTGCCGGCGGGCTCGGGCACGGTGCAGCTGAAAAACGTTGCGGCCGTGGCGGTCTATGCCGACCTGCCACCGTTTGCCAAACCGGGTCAGCAGATCGACATCACCGTGTCGTCCATCGGTAACTCGAAAAGCCTGCGCGGCGGCAGCCTGTTGATGACCCCGATGAAAGGTATCGACGGCAACGTGTATGCGGTCGCTCAGGGCAACCTGGTGGTCGGCGGCTTCGATGCCGAAGGCCGTGACGGTTCCAAGATCACCGTCAACGTGCCGTCGTCGGGTCGTATCCCGGGCGGAGCATCGGTGGAACGCGCGGTGCCGAGCGGTTTCAACCAGGGCAACTCGCTGACGTTGAACCTCAATCGCAACGACTTCACCACCGCCAAGCGCATCGTCGACAAGATCAACGACATGCTTGGCCCTGGCGTTGCTCAGGCGCTGGACGGTGGTTCTGTACGCGTGACCGCGCCGCTGGACCCTAACCAGCGCGTCGATTACCTGTCGGTGCTGGAAAACCTGGAAATCGATCCGGGCCAGACCTCGGCCAAGGTCATCATCAACTCGCGAACCGGCACGATCGTCATCGGGCAGAACGTCAAGGTGTCGCCTGCTGCGGTCACCCACGGCAGCCTGACCGTGACCATTACCGAAGACCCGGTGGTAAGTCAGCCGGGTGCGTTCTCCAACGGCCAGACGGCCGTGGTCCCGCGTTCCAAGATCAACGCTCAGCAAGAGCTGCACCCGATGTTCAAGTTCGGTCCCGGCACCACGCTGGACGAAATCGTGCGTGCAGTTAACCAGGTGGGCGCAGCCCCGGGTGACTTGATGGCCATTCTCGAAGCACTCAAGCAGGCCGGCGCATTGCAAGCCGATCTGATCGTGATTTAAGGGCGCAGCGATGAGTATTCCAAGTGGCGGTCCGTCCAGTACTGCGGGTGATTCGGGAGCGTATACCGACCTCAATCGTCTGACCGCTTTGAAGACTGGCGACCGCGACAGCGATGCCAACCTGAAGAAAGTGGCGCAGGAATTCGAGTCGCTGTTCGTCAGCCAGATGCTCAAGGCCATGCGTTCGGCCAACGAAGTGCTGGCCAAGGACAACTCGATGAACACCGCGGCCACGCGGCAGTATCAGGACATGTACGACCAGCAGTTGTCGGTGAGCATGTCGCGCGAGGGCGGTGGTATCGGTTTGCAGGACGTGTTGATGCGTCAACTGTCCAAGAACAAGACCAGTGAAATCGCCCCTGCGACCAACGCACTCAATGCCGCTGCCAAGCCTGACGCCGCCTCGGCACCGTCAGGGCTGGCGACCCGCGTTGCCCAGCGTCCGCTGTGGGCCACTCGTTCCGTTGCCGCGCCTGCCACGTCGGCCGACGGCACGCCGCACAACGACGTCGCCGCGCTGAATTCCCGTCGTCTGTCGCTGCCCAGCAAGCTCAGCGACCGGATCCTGGCAGGCATCGTGCCGAACACCTCTGGCGCGCAGGATGCCGCTGCCAGTGCGACCACGCTGAAGAATCGCATCGCTGTTTCCAATGCCGTCGACGCTGCCAAAAAAGCCGGCAGTCAGGGCAATGGCGACTGGACCATCGGCCCGGAATTCACCGCCCAGGCCAATGCCTATGTGCGCAGCCGGGTGCAGACCCCGTTGGCGCCGGGCAAGGCGGCGTTTGCCAATGCCGACGAATTTGTCTCGACCATGCTGCCGCTGGCCAAGGACGCCGCCGCGCGTATCGGCGTCGATCCGACCGTGCTCGTGGCGCAGGCTGCGCTGGAAACCGGCTGGGGCAAATCGATCATGCGTCAGTCCGACGGCAGCAGCAGTCACAACCTGTTCGGCATCAAGGCACAGGGTAACTGGCAAGGCCCTGAAGCCCGCGCGATCACCAGCGAGTTCCGTGACGGCAAGATGGTCAAGGAGACGGCGGACTTCCGTTCCTACGACTCCTACGCCAGCAGCTTCCATGACCTGGTGAGCTTCCTGCAGAACAACAATCGCTATCAAGCCACGCTGAAGTCGGCCGATAACCCGGAACAGTTTGTGAAAGAGCTGCAGAAGGCCGGTTACGCCACGGACCCGGACTATGCCAGCAAGATTTCTCAAATAGCGAAACAGATGAAGAGTTACCAGAACTACGCAGCCGCAGCGGGCTCTTCCACGACTTTATAAGGTTTGAACCATGTCACTGATTTCAATTGGGCTTTCGGGACTGAACGCCAGCAGTGCAGCGATGACCACCATCGGCAACAACACTGCGAACGTTGATACGCTGGGTTACTCGCGTCAGCAGGTGATGACCACCTCCGGTGCGCAGCAGAACATCGGCGTGGGTTTCATCGGCACCGGTACCACGCTGTCCGACGTGCGCCGTATCTACAACGGCTTCCTGAATACCCAAGTGCAAAGCAGTACATCGCTCAATTCCGACGCCCAGGCGTACCTGGGGCAGGCGAGCAAGCTGGACTCGATCCTGTCGGACAGCTCGACCGGGATCAGTACGGTCTTGAGCAAGTTTTTCAGCAATCTGCAGCTGCTGTCGAAATCACCGAACGACTCGTCTGCGCGCACTAACTTTCTGACCAGCGCCTCAGCGTTGGCAGGGCAGTTCAACGCCATCTCTTCGCAGATGAAGGACCAGAATGCGAGCGTCAACACCCAGTTGACCTCGCTTTCAGGTCAGGTGAACTCGCTGGCGTCTTCGATTGCCAACCTGAACTCGCAGATCACGCAGGCCAAAGCCACGGGTGCCGAGCCCAACTCGCTTCTCGACTCCCGTGACGAAGCGGTGCGCCAGCTCAACGATCTGGTAGGCGCCAAGGTCGTCGACAACAACGGCAGCTACGACATCTACATCGGTACCGGTCAGCCGCTGGTCACGGGCAACAAGGCCAACACGCTGAGTGCCGGCCCAAGCGACAGCGACCCGAACGTCTACTCGCTAAAGCTCAATTACCAGAACAGCAGCGTCGACGTATCGTCGGTCGTGACCGGCGGCACCATCGGCGGTCTGCTGCGCTATCGCAGCGACGTGTTGCAGCCTGCGCAAAATGAGCTGGGCCGTCTGGCGCTGGTGGTCTCCGACCAGATGAACCAGCAGATGAATCAAGGTGTGGACGCCAACGGCGACTTCGGCTCGAACCTGTTCAACAGCATCAACAACCCGAGCCTGACCAGCCAGCGCAGCATTGCCACCAAGGGCAACAGCGCAGGCTCCGGCAACCTGGACGTGACCATCGCCAACACGGGCGCTTTGACGACCAACGATTATCAGGTGACGTTTACCAGCGCCACCGGTTACAGCGTCACCCGGCTGCCGGACGGCAAGGACATGGGTGCCTACAGCACGACCACGACGCCGCCTCCGGTCATCGACGGCTTCTCGCTGAAGCTGAGCGGTGGTGCGGTGGCTGCCGGTGACAGCTTCAAGGTCAGCCCGACGAACACTGCCGCCAGCGGTATCAAGACGGTGATGACCGATCCGAAGACCCTCGCCGTGGCCGCGCCGCTGACAGGTACGACCGGCAGTAACACCGGCACCGGCACGTTCTCCCAACCAACCCTGAACACCCAGGCCGATATCTACAACCCCACGGCCACCGCGGACATGCGCAAGGCGATTGGCGGCGCGACGCCGATGCGCCTGTTGATGGGGGCGGTCTCGGGTGGCGCTCAGGCGTACTCGCTGGTCGATGCCAACGGAGCGGCGGTCAAGGACAAGAACGGCAACCCGATCACCGGCAGTATCGTTCAGGGCCAGAACAACGACATCAGCATGGAAGTGGGTTACACCGACTCTTCCGGCACCGCGCAGTCCTTCAAGATCGGCATGTCTATCTCTGGGACACCGGAATCGGGTGACACCTACAGCATCAACCTGACCGGTGCGGGCTCCTCCGACAACCGCAACGCTGAAGTTGCAATGGGCCTGCAAACCAAGCAGACGATAGACACGGCCTCGGGCAACGGCACTGGCATGAGCATGAGCGATGCCAACAGCAAGATGATCACGACGGTCGGGTCTCAGGCCGCCCAAGCCAAGGACGATGCCACGGCGACCACGGCCGTACTGGCCCAGGCGAAAAGCTCGCGGGACAGTGTCTCGGGCGTTTCGCTGGATGAAGAAGCCGCCAACCTGGTCAAGTACCAGCAGTACTACACCGCGTCGTCGCAGATCATCAAAGCGGCTCAAGCCATCTTCAGCACGCTGATCAACAGTCTTTAAGGGGTCGTAATCCATGCGTATTTCTACTTCTCAGTTTTACGAAACCAGCGCTGCAAACTACTCGCGCACCTATGCCAACGTCACCAAGACCGGTGACGAAGTCGCCAGTCAGATCAAGCTCAACACGGCTGCCGATGACCCGGTGGGTGCGGCGCGCGTGCTGCAGTTGCAGCAGATGGGCACGATGCTCAATCAGTACAAGTCCAACATCGACACCATCAACACCGGCGTGGTGAACACCGAAACCGCGCTGAACGCGATCACCTCGTCCATTCAACGTGCTCAGGAGCTGGTGTTGGCGGCGGGGAACGCCACCTACACCGACAAAGACCGTCAGGCCAGCGCCGCCGAGCTCAAAGAATTGCAGACGCAAATCCTGGGCCTGATGAACAGCAAGGATGCCAATGGCTCCTACCTGTTCTCCGGCTCGAAATCCAGCACGCCGCCGTATGCGGTCAACCCGGATGGCACCTACAGCTACCAGGGCGACCAGACGCGCAACACACTGGCGATCGGCAGCGGCATCAGCATGGCCAGCAACACGACAGGCTGGGATGCGTTCGAGCAGGCGGTCAACACCACGCGCACCTCGACCACGCGCACCTCCCCGGCGACCGACGACGGCATCGTTTCGTTGTCCGGCGGCAGCGTCAGCAATTCGGCCGATTACAACAGCAAGTTCACGGCGGGCCAGCCTTACAGCATTACCTTCACGAGCAGCACGCAGTACAAAATTACGGACGGTTCCGGGGCAGACGTCACGGCCGAAGCCACCTCCGCCGGCAAATTCAGCTCCACCAGCGCAGCCAACCAGACCATCGGCTTCCGTGGCCTGGAACTGAACCTGAACATCAACCTGACCGATGCGCAGTACGCGGATTCGTCGTTGGCCGATACGGCCCTGACCACGCCCGCGCACAGCTTCCAGTTGGCCGTGTCTCCGAGTACCGTCAGCACGGCGCGTCTGCCGGGTAACCCGTCGACCACCGTGATCACCGGATCCACGGTCACGGACCAGGCCACGTTCGACAAGACGTTCCCATCCGGCGGCGCCATTCTTCGATTCACCAGCGCCACCAACTTCGATCTGTACGCAGCACCTTACGACCCGGCCACCAGCTCGCCGGTGTCCAGCGGCACCCTGAGCGGCACGCCGGTCGCCAACCAGGCGGTTGCAGCGGGTGTGACCTTCACGCTCAGCGGTACACCACCTGCGCCGGTCGCAGGTGATCAATTCACCGCTCAGTCGTCGAGTCAGCAGACCCAGAACGTACTGAACACGTTGTCGAACATGATCACTGCACTCAACGGCAAGGTCGATGGCGACCCCGTCGCGAAGCAGAACCTGCAAGCCACCTTGACCTCGACCATTGGCAACCTGACAAGCGCGGCCAACCAGATCAACGACGCGGTGAGCGACGGCGGCGCGCGAGCAAGAACCGCGACTGATCAGGGTGTGACCAACCAGAATCTGCTCGACAACGGTACCACCGAGTCGAGCACGATCACGGCGTCTGACCCGGTGGATGCCATTGCGCGTCTGACCTTGCAGAAAACCATGCTGCAGGCCTCGCAACTGGTGTTTACCCAACTGTCCGCGCTGAACCTGTTCAGCAAGTTGTAATCGCACCACCGGAAGGCGGCGCCCTGTGTTTCAGGCGCCGCCGCCGCTGAGCATCAACCGTTATTGTCAGCGGTTAGGCCGATCCTTGGAGCAAGGGGAGGCGCCGCTCGTGAGCCCGCCCGTGAATTCAGTTCCTCTCGTCAGCATCGTCATTCCCGCCTACAACCCCCGTTTCTTTCAAGCGGCACTTGCCAGCGCTCTGACCCAGACGTACAGCCGCCTGGAAGTCATCGTCTGTGACGACTCCCGTGACAACGAGATCAGCGACATCGTCGAGAGTCTCCGCGCGCTGAGCACCGTGCAATTGCGCTATGTGCGCAATTCTCAGCGCCTGGGATTTGTTGGCAACCTGAAACAATGCTTGTCCCAGGCGCGTGGTGAATACATCAAGTTTCTGTGCGACGACGATCGTCTGTTCCCCGGGTGTGTGACGCTGCAGGCCCAGGGCTTCGATCAGAACGCTGACGTGAACCTGGTGCTGGCGCAGCGTTTTCTGTGGGATGCGGACAGCATCCAGCTGCCTTCACGCCTCGAAAACACCCCGGTGGCTCCCAAAAACTCAGTGTTTCTGGGCACTGACATGCTGGCGATTTTCGAGAATTTCCCCTCCAATTTTCTCGGCAGTTTCACCAGTGCCCTGTTTCGGCGTGCGGACGTCGAGGCGTTCTTTCCGGCGCTGACGGGGGCAGAGCAGGGCTTCGCTGCCATGCTCGATCTGGCGCTTTATACCTGTCTGCTGCGTCGCGGCAATCTGGTGGTGCTCAACCAGGTATTGAGCGTGGAGCGTCTTCATCCGGAGCGTCTGAGCCGCCAGCAAGCGATGCGCACCGCCGCCGTCAATGAGCTGCAATGGCTGGTGGACCTGCTCAAGGCACGCACCAGCGAGCCGCCCCCGGCCCAGGGTTGGGTCCGGTATGTGGAGCTGGAGAATGCGGGCAAGCAGCCGCGTGTCTGGGAGGAATTGGCGCTGAGCCGAACGTTGGGCAGTCAGCAGGCCGTGTTGCCACTCAAGGTCGGTGTCGACAGCCAGAGCTTCGCCGAGTTGTACGCCCAATGGCTCAGTTGCCGCACCTTCACGCCGCAGCAGCTGGCCTTGCTGCCTGACCGGCTGCATCGCTTGCCGATGCAGCCGAAAATCGTCGCAGTGGTCGTCGACGACCATAACCGCAGTGCCCGTCGTACGCTGACGCTCGACAGCCTCGCCGAACAGTTTTATCCGGCAGAACTTGTACTCTTGCTGAGCGAGTCGGTCAGCGAGCCAGTGCTGGAAGACCGTGTGTTCAAGCTGCCGTTGGAGAGCGACTGGCATACACAGTTGAACGGTTTACTGGCTCAGCTTGAGGGCGCGGATTGGTTCTATCTGCTCCGTGCAGGTGACCGTTTGGTCCGCCCGGCGTTGCTCACCCTGGCCGATCGCATTGCCACCTCGCCTCAACTGGCGTGTCTCTACAGTGACGAAGGTGCGCTTCGTGAGGGCGAGTCGGCGGAGCCGGTGTTCAAACCGGCATTCAACCTCGATTTTTTGCGCAGCTATCCCTACGTTGGCCGAGCGCTGGCATTCAACCGTCAGCGTTTCCTGGACCTCGGTGGATTCGACGCCGATTTCGGCGAAATGGCACCCCATGACACGTTGTGGCGTCTGGTTGAGGCTGACGGCGACGCGGCGGTCGGCCATGTGGCCGACCTGCTGCTGGAAAGCCAGTTCCCGTTGGGCCAATGGCTGACGTCCAGTGCCGTGATCGAGCAGAATCCGCGTGTGGTGCACGCGCATCTGCAACGTTGCGGTATCGCCCACCAGATTCGTCAGGGCCATCAGGCGCTGTTGAACCGTATCGACTACCGCCATGACGATCAGCCACGGGTGTCGATCATCGTCAGCCATCGTAATCAGTTGGCCGCGTTGCAGCGCTGTTTTGAAACCGTGCTTGAGCACACTGCGTACGCTCATTACGAACTGCTGATCATCGACAACGCCAGCGACAGCCCTGATGCGCTGGCCTGGTTGAACGAGCTGGCCGGTATGGGGGGCGACAAGGTGAGGGTGTTGTTATGCGAACAGCAGACCAGCATCACGCACTTGCGCAATCTGGCGGCCCTTCATGCACGCGGCGAATACCTGCTGATGCTGAACCCCTACATCGTCATCACTCAGGGGGATTGGCTGGACGAGCTGCTGATCCATGCACAACGGCCTGAGGTCGGTGTGGTCAGCGGCAAACTGTTCGATCCCAATGGCGCCATCGTTCATGCGGGCCTGATCCTGGGGCTGCAGAATGCCGCAGCGACGCCGTTCTACGGGGAGTCACTTCAGGCACCGGGTTACATGCAGCGCTTGCAGGTGGTTCAGGACCTGAGTGCCGTCGGTCCGGCCTGCCTGATGGTGCGCAAGTCGGTGTTCGATCAGGCGGGTACGCTGGACGCTGACGCGTTCGCCGATACGTTCAGTGAAGTGGACCTGTGCCTGCGCATTCGTCAACTCGGCTACCGGGTGGTCTGGACGCCGTATGCGGTGATGGCGCTGGGCGATCAATCGGGCAGGCCGGTGGATGAGGCGGCCCAGAAAAGGCGCACCCAGGAGCTCGAAACGTTGTACCTGCGCTGGTTGCCGATCATTGCCCGAGACCCTGCCTACAACCCGAGCCTGACGCTGGACGCTTACAGCTTCCGCCTTGATCCTGGCCTGCGCACGGGGTGGTCGCCGTTCTCCGAACGCTCGTTACCCAGTGTGCTGGCGTTGCCGATGAACGCGACCGCAGTGGGTCATTATCGGGTGACCCAACCGTTTACCGAGCTGGCCGCTGCGGACAGGATCATAGGGCAGATCTCGTACGATGCACCCACCACCATCGAGCTGGAGCGTCGGTCGCCCGACGTCATTGTGCTACAGGGGCGTTATCACGAAGCGTCCATGGAAGACACGGTGCGATTGAAGACCTTCTCGAATGCGCGTCGGATTTTTGAGCTTGATGACTACGTGATCAGCGTGCCAAAGAAAAACGCCCATGGCCGACACATGCCCACTAACCTGGAGGCAGTGGTGCGCCGGGGGATCAGTCTGTGTGACCGCGTTGTCGTGTCGACCCAGGCATTGGGCAATGCGTTGTCGTCGATGCATCACGACATTCGTGTGGTGCCGAACATGCTTGCACCCCACTTGTGGACGGGGCGTCGGGCGCAGCGTCGCACGTCGTTCAAGCCGCGAGTGGGCTGGGGCGGGGGCACCAGTCATGGCGGCGATCTGGAGATCATTGCGCAGGTCATCCGAGAACTGGCCGACGAGGTGGATTGGGTGTTCTTCGGCATGTGCCCTGAAGAACTGCGGCCATACCTCAAGGAGTTTCATGCGGCTGTAAGTCTTGAGGCTTACCCGGCCAAGTTGTCCAGTCTCAACCTCGACCTGGCACTGGCGCCGCTGGAGTACCACATTTTCAACGACTGCAAGAGCAACCTGCGTCTGCTGGAGTATGGCGCGTGCGGCTATCCGGTGATCTGCACGGATACCGAGGCCTACCGGGGCTACTTGCCGTGTACCCGCATTACCACCAACTCCACCCAAGAGTGGCTGGAAGCGATTCGCATGCACCTCGCGGACCCTGATGCGAGCTATCGCATGGGGGACGAACTGCACGAAGCGGTAATGCGCGACTTCATGCTGCGCGGCGATAACCTTCAATATTGGGTCAACGGCTGGCTGGCGGACTAGGCATCGGTTGCTTGCACGGGCCGCTGATGGACCCACACCAGCGAACCGAGCTGGCGCGTTTCCTGCAATCTCCCCTGAATAACGTCATGCACCGCAGATTTTCCGGCGCGGTGCATGGCCTGTGAGGCCGATTATCAAGGCCTCGACTTCAATTTCGGTGGGGATGGGCAATGTCCGGCGTTACGACTCAAGCGTCCAGTGTCAAAAAAACCGCAGCGTCAAGCGAGCTCAATACACTGGTCGTGCTGACGCAAGACCGGTCTGACTTTTTGCGTCGCACGCTGCAGTACTACCGTGCTTACGCCGGCCCGGTGCTGGTGCTGGACTCATCGCTTCTGGCAGAGGGCGATGATCGCATCCGCGCACCCCTGGTCACTTACTTGCACGTGCCACAGCTCGCCCAGGCCAGTGAGCAAGACAAGCGTGCCCATGTTGCCGAGCTTGTCACCACGCCTTACCTGACCTTTGCTCATGATGATGACTTCATCCTCCCGGGCGCGATGGCCGAGAGCGTGAGTTTTTTGCAGGACCATCCTGACTACGGTTTCTGTCACGGTTATTCGCTCAGCTATCGCAGTACCGGTCATCAGGTCGACTACTTCCGTCGTGATAAAAAAGTCCAGGAAGATTTCAGCTCAGCGAACGTGCAGGAGCGAATTCTGCAGGCGATGGGCGCATTCATCTCGCCGTTTCACGCCGTCACGCGTACCGAGTTGCTGCGTCATTGGTACCGATCCATGCCGCAAGGCATCAGTGCGCAATGGCACGAAACCGGCGTCGCCTGGTACCTGTTCGCCAGCGCCAAGGCGCGCGTGCTGCCGGTGCCTTACGCGGTGCGCGAAGTGGCGGATGCCCCCGCTCGCAACAAGGCGCAACAGGTCGCCGCGTTGAGCAATGCCGATCCGGCATCCAAGGCCACCCGGGAATCGTTCGCCGAGTTTCTGGCCTCTATGTCAAAGACGGCGTTGGGGCACGACGCGCGGGCTGCGCAAGGGTTTGTACTCAAAAGCTTCGAGACACTGCTCAAATGTGTTCGTGAGGACGCCGCCTCGGCCCATGAACTGATTGTCGAGTCAACGTGGAAAAGCCCGCTGGCCGATCCGGTCCGACAGTTCGGCTCGAATCAGTACGTCGAGTTGCCTTTCTACAATCAGACGTTCTTCGACCAGTTGGCCGACATCGAATTTCTCATCGGTGCGATTCCAGCGGGCGATGCGCAGCTGCAAGCGCTGGAAGGGGCCTGGGTCTTGCAGGAGCAGCTATTGGCGCGGCATGACAACGATACGCCGGAGACCATCACCGACCGCCTGTGGAAAGCGCTGGACATCAACGTGTTTAACACGGCAGTGGTTGCGCACCTGGCCGATCAACTGGATACGCTCAATGAGCCGGACGAAGCGCGCGGCATGCATGCCTGGCTGCAACGTCTGGGTGAGGTCGCCACCGTTGATCGTCATCAATTGTTGCAAGCCACGCCGTCAGGGCAATTGCTCAATTGGCTGGATGCCCGTCGTCCGAGCGCCGACGAGGCCGCTCGAGCTAACGCGTCCCTGAGCCGTCGCGGCGCAGCGCCTCAGCTCGGCATCTTTCTGCTTGACCTTGACGACGATCTGGAAAAACTTCAGATCACCCTGGACAGCCTCGTCGAGGGTGCTTATCGGTCGTTCAAGATTGTCGTGTTCACCACAGGCGAGCCACCGGTGGCGACCTCGGTTCAGAACACGCTGCATTTCGTCAAAGTCAGCAAAAGCAACTATGTCGACAAACTCAATCAGATCGCACGGCAGTCGACGTCCACCTGGTTGCTGCTGGCAGAGGCGGGCGATCAGTTCATATCCAGCGGCCTGCTGCGTGCCGCGCTGGAGTTGCAGGATGCGCCGCAGGTGCGTGCGGTGGCGGGCGATGAAATCCAGCGCTCGTCCAATGGCGCGCTGAAGGACGTCTTCAGGCCTGGATTCAATCTCGATCTGCTGCTGCGTGTTCCAGCGTTGATGGCTCGCCATTGGTTGGTGCGTAAGGATGTGCTGCTTGATGTCGGCGGTTACTCCCCGGATTACGCGGGCGCTCTTGAGTTCGATCTCTTGCTGCGCATCATCGAACAGGGCGGCCCTGCGTGGCTCGCACACCTGGATGAGCCGCTGTTGATCGCTGACGCGCCGAGCCTGCAAGACAATGCTGATGAGCGGCTGACGCTCACCCGGCACCTCAGTGCGCTGGGTTACAAGGCTCAAGTCACCTCATCGTTGCCGGGCACCTGGCAGATTGACTACCGCCACAGCGAGCGCCCCCTGGTCTCGCTGATCCTGCGCAGTGAGGATAATCAGGCTCAGCTGCAACGTTGCCTGACAGCCATCCTGCAGCGCACGCGCTATACCCGTTATGAGGTGCTGATCGCCGACAACGGGAGTCAGTCCGATGAGCTGCACGAATGGCTCGACCGCCAACAGCAGCAGAACAAACGTATTCGTATCCTGCGCAGTGAGCAACGTCTGAGCGATGCGGCATTGGCCAACACCGCCTCGCAGCACGCCGAAGGTGAATACCTCGTCTTCTTGTCGCCGGAGAGTGAGGTGGTCAATCCAAACTGGATCGACGCGCTCCTCAATCACGCCATGCGTCCAGAAGTGGGTGTAGTGGGCGCCAAGCTGATCGATCGCGAGGGTGCGGTCACTGGCGCGGGTCTGATTCTGGGTATGAACGGAGCAGTCGGATCGGCTTTCCTGGGGCAGGCCAAAGATGCGCCGGGTTACCTGCAACGCCTGATGCTGGAGCAGAACTATTCGGCGGTGAGCGGGGCCTGCCTGATGGTGCGCAAGGCGCTGTTCAACGCCGTGGACGGCTTCGATGACGATCGGTTTGCCGACGCGTACGCAGACGTCGATCTGTGCCTGAAAATCGGCCAGAACGGGTTCCTGACCGTTTGGACCCCTCAGGTGCACATCATTCACCCAGGCCACCAGCCTGACGCTCCGACGGCGCTGGCTGCCGTGCAGGAAAAGTGGGCCGGCGCGTTCGCTCACGACCTGGCCTATAACCAGAATCTGGCATTGACCGGAACCGGCTTCACCCTAGGCGCTGCCAGCGGTGTGAACTGGCAGCAGTGGCTCGTCTGAAGTCGCCTCGTTAAAGGACACCGTTATGTTCAGCGGCAAATCAATCTTCATCTCTGGCGCGACCGGCTCGTTCGGTCGTCAGTTCATTCGCACGCTGCTGGAGCGTTATCAGCCTCGGCGCGTGGTGGTGTTCTCCCGCGACGAGCTCAAGCAGTACGAAATGCAGCAGGAATTCAATGCGCCCTGCATGCGTTATTTCCTCGGCGATGTGCGCGATGCCGACCGGCTGCAGCAGGGCATGCGCGGCATCGACTACGTCGTGCACGCGGCGGCGCTGAAACACGTGCCTGCGGCCGAATACAACCCGACCGAGTTCATTCGCACCAACGTCAATGGCGCTGAAAACATTATTGCGGCCGCGATTGCCAACGGGGTGAAGAAAGTCATCGCGCTGTCGACCGACAAGGCCGCCAGCCCGATCAACCTGTACGGCGCGACCAAGCTGCTGTCGGACAAACTGTTCGTGGCCGCCAACAACATCGGTGGGGAAGAGCAGACCCGTTTTGCCGTGGTCCGTTATGGCAACGTGGCGGGTTCGCGCGGTTCGATCGTGCCGTTCTTCAACAAGCTGATCGCGGGGGGCGCCAAGGAACTGCCGATCACCGATCCGCGCATGACGCGCTTCTGGATCACCCTGGATCACGGTGTCGACTTCGTCATGCAGAGTTTCGAGCGCATGCACGGCGGTGAAGTCTTCGTGCCGAAGATCCCTTCGGTGCGCATCGTCGATCTGGCGCACGCGATGGCGGCCGAGCTGCCGCACAAGGTGGTCGGGATTCGCCCGGGCGAAAAGCTTCACGAGCTCATGGTCCCGCAGGATGACGCCCGCATGACGCTGGAGTTCAGGGACCACTACACCATCGTGCCGTCGATCCGCTTCAACAACGTCGACACCGATTTCGCGGTCGACGCGACGGGCGAAAAAGGTCAGCCGGTGTCCGATGACTTCGAGTACCGCTCCGACACCAACCCCGACTTCATGTCGGTCCGCCAGATCGGCGATCTGCACGCTGCCATCCAGCCATGATTCCGTATGGTCGCCAGAGCCTCGATCAGGCGGACATCGATGCAGTGGTCGAAGTGCTCAAGTCCGACTGGCTGACGCAGGGCCCGACGATCGAGCGTTTCGAAGCGGCCGTGGCCGAGCGCTGTGAAGCGCGCTTTGGCGTGGCGGTCAGTAATGCCACGGCGGCCTTGCACATTGCCTGTCTGGCGGCCGGCCTGGGCGAGGGCGACGTGTTGTGGACCAGTCCCAACACGTTCCTGGCGTCGGCCAACTGCGGTCGGTATTGCGGCGCCGACGTCGACTTCGTCGACATTGACCCGCTGACGTGGAACCTCGATGCTCAGGCCCTCGAACGCAAACTCGAAGCCGCCGAACGCATCGGAACACTTCCCAAAGTGCTGGTGGCCGTGGCGTTTTCGGGGCAGAGCTGTGACATGCGCGCGGTGGCTGCGCTGGCCCGTCGTTACGAGTTTACGGTCATCGAAGATGCGTCCCATGCGGTTGGCGCGCGCTACGCCGGACGCCCGGTGGGCTGCGGCGAGTTCGCCGACATGACCGTGTTCAGCTTCCACCCGGTGAAAATCGTCACCACAGGCGAAGGCGGTTTGGTGCTGACCAATCGTCCGGAGCTGGACGAACGGCTGCGTCGTCTGCGCAGCCACGGCATGACTCGCGATCCGGCGCAGATGGACGAGCCCAGCCATGGGCCGTGGTATTACCAGCAAATCGAGCTGGGCTTCAATTACCGCATGACCGACATGCAGGCCGCGCTGGGTTTGTCGCAGTTGAACAAGCTCGAGGGATTTCTGGCCCGTCGTCGCGAACTCGTGGCGCGCTACCAGCGCCTGCTCGCCGATCTGCCGCTCACGTTGCCGACACTGCAAGCCGAGGCCGAGTCGGCATGGCACCTCTACGTCGTGCGCCTGCAGACTGAGCGTTTGACGCTCGGCCATCGCCAGGTGTTCGAAGGCTTGCGTGCGGCGGGCATCGGCGTCAACGTGCATTACATCCCGGTGCATCTGCAGCCTTACTATCGGGACCTTGGGTTTGTGGCGGGTGACTTCCCCGAAGCAGAAGCCTATTACGCGCAAGCCATGAGTCTGCCGCTGTTCCCGGCGATGACCGATGCTCAACAAGACTATGTGATCGATCAGCTCAAGCGGCTATTAGTCGTTTCTGATGTGATCGTTGCTGAATAGACGGACGCAAGACATGCGTGATCTGAGTGAACAAGAGCAATTCTGGCAAGGCGATTTCGGCGATCAGTACGTGGAACGCAATCAGGGGCACGCGCTGGTGTCGGCCAACGTCGCGCTGTTTGCCAAGGCGCTGGGGCGTGCGCACGCGCTCAAGAGCGTGCTTGAACTGGGTACCAACACCGGCAACAACTTGCTGGCGCTGAGTCAATTACTGCCGACCTGTGAATTCAATGGTGTCGAAATCAACGCCAAGGCGCACGCACAGGCGCAATCGCTGAACATTGGCGACATCTGGCAAGGCTCGCTGTTCGACTTCCCGCGAGAGCGCCGGTATGACCTGACCCTCACGAAGGGCGTGCTGATTCACCTGGCGCCCGAGCTGCTGAGCAAGGCGTACGACCAGCTGTATCACCTCAGTTCGCGCTATGTGTTGATCGCCGAGTATTACAATCCGGCGCCGGTGGAAGTCTCTTATCGCGGTAACAGCGGCAAGCTCTTCAAGCGGGATTTTGCGGGCGAGATGTTGGATCGTTTTGCCGATCTGCACCTGCTGGATTACGGCTTCGGTTATCACCGTGATCCGCAGTTTCCGGTGGACGACATCACCTGGTTCCTGCTGGAAAAGCGTCCATGAGCGCGGTGGCGATCATTCAGGCGCGCGGCGGCAGTCAACGGATTCCTCGCAAGAATCTGAAGCTGTTCAACGGCGAGCCTATGATCGTCGGGTCGATTCGCAAGGCCTTGGCCAGCGGACTGTTCGAGCGCGTCGTGGTCAGCACCGATGACGATGAAATTGCTGACGTGGCGCGTGCCCATGGTGCAGACGTGCCGTTTCTGCGGCCTGCCGACCTGGCCGATGCCTACACCGGCACGGCGGCGGTGATTCAACACGCGATTCGCGCCCTCGATCAACGCTACGATTTCACCTGTTGCCTCTACGCGACCGCGCCGCTGCTGCAGACGCGGTTCCTGCGCCAGGGTTTGCATGCGTTGCAGGCTGCACCTGAGAAATCCTATGCCTTCTCGGTGTGTGGTTTTGGCTTCCCGATTCAACGGGCGCTGCTGATCAATAACGATGGCAGCCTGGATGCCATGCACCCCGAATACCGTAATGTGCGCTCCCAGGATTTGCCGGCGGCCTACCAGGACGCCGGGCAGTTTTACTGGGGTCGCAGCGACGCGTGGTTGCGTGGCGATGTGATTTTTTCGTCGCAGAGCCTGCCGGTGATCCTGCCACGTCATCTGGTTCAGGACATCGACAACGAGGAAGACTGGGTGCGTGCCGAATACCTCTATGCAGCGCTCAAGGCAGGCGGAGAGTTGGAGCCGTGAGGGTCCTGATTCGAGCCGACGCGTCGATTGCCATTGGCAGCGGCCATATCGCGCGCTGCCTGACGCTGGCGAATGCCTTGCGCGAAGACGGCGCCGAGGTGGTATTCGCCTGCCGGCAATTGCCCGGACACCTGCTTCAGCGTCTGAGTGATCAAGGGTATCTCGCCCTTGGGTTGCCTGATCGTTATCCGCAGGAGGCGTCTGGTGCTGGCATCGAAGCGCTCTTGCCTTGGCAGGCCGACATTGATGCCCTGGCGAGTGCGCTGGGCAACGAGCGACGCTTCGACTGGCTGATTGTCGATCACTATGGGCTGGATGCACGATGGGAGAGGGCCGCCCGCCAGTTCGCCGATCACCTGATGGCCATTGACGACCTCGCCAATCGACCCCATGCGGTGGACGTGCTGCTGGATCAGAATTACTCCGCACAGGCGCAGGATCGTCCTTACGCGCAGTGGCTCGAGGGCGCCTGCAAGACCTTCCTGGGTCCACGTTTTGCGTTGATGCGGGATGAGTTTCAGTGCCAGCCGATTGTCATCAAAGCGCGCGTTGAGCGGGTAATGGTCAATTTCGGTGGCTTCGATGCGGCGCGTCAGGTGTACGCGACGATGCTGGCTTTAAGCGACTTCGACGATCTGCAGGTGGATTTCGTCGCGGGCCTGCACAACCCCGAATGGACCGCCATGAGCGAGCAGGCAAAGGCCCGCCCGAACTGGCGGCTGCACACCTTGGTCAGTGATTTTTTTGGCTTGATGCAGCAGGCCGATCTGTTCATTGGCGCGGGCGGTGGCACCACGTGGGAGCGTGCGGCGCTAGGGTTGCCTACGATCTGTATGACCGTCGCCCACAACCAGCAACTCAATGCGCAACTACTGGCGAAAGCCGGCGGCCATCTTTACCTCGGCGCGCATGACACCCTCGATCCGCAACGGCTGGTCGACGCTGTCGCGGTGCTGCGGGATAACCGCGAATTGCGCCAGAGTCTTGCCGAGCGTTCACGGGCGCTGGTAGACGGCAAGGGCGCGCAACGTCTCGCGGTCGCACTGGCAGCGCCGGTCCTGGCGCTGCGTCAGGCCACCGAACGGGACGCCAGGTTGCTGTTTGAAGGGCGCAATGCTGCGCATGTCCGGCAGTGGGCCTTCAACGCCGACCTGATCGACTGGGACAGCCATGTCGCCTGGCTTGCGAGCAGCCTTAATAATCCACAGCGACTGATCCTGATCGGCGATACCCCAAGAGGGCCGGTCGGCATGGTGCGTTACGATCGCGAAGGCGACAGCGTCGAGGTGTCGATCTATCTGTTCGAAGGCCATGCCGGCGTCGGTTGGGGGCAGGTTTTACTGGCCAGTGGCGAGCGCTTTCTGCGACGCCACTGGCCGGATGTCCGCCTCATTCAGGCACAGGTGCTGGCTGACAACGCCGTGTCCGTTTCTCTTTTTCAAAAGGCCGGGTACGCCCAGGCCGAGCGTCATTTTCAGCGAGTGCTCAACGATGAATAGTTTCAAGATCGGTTCCAGACCCATCGGCCCGGACGCGGCGCCGTTCGTCATCGCGGAAATGAGCGGCAACCATAACCAGTCGCTGGATCAGGCGCTGCGCATTGTGGAAGCGGCCGCGAAGGCCGGGGCTCACGCGCTCAAGCTGCAGACCTACACCGCGGACACCATGACCCTGGACATCGCTGAGGGTGAGTTCTTCATCAAGGACCCGAACAGCCTGTGGGCCGGTTCGTCCTTGTACGCGCTGTATGAGCAAGCGCACACCCCCTGGGAGTGGCATGCGCCGATTTTCGCCCGCGCCAGGGAACTGGGGTTGCTGGCGTTCTCCACCCCGTTCGATGAAAGCGCCGTGGACTTTCTCGAAAGCCTCGACGTGCCGGCCTACAAAATCGCCAGTTTCGAGAACACCGACATCCCGCTGATCCGCAAGGTAGCGGCCACCGGCAAGCCGATGATCATTTCCACCGGCATGGCCAGCATTGCCGAGCTCGACGAAAGCGTGCGTGCCGCGCGCGAGGCCGGGTGCAAGGACCTGGTATTGCTCAAATGCACCAGCACCTACCCGGCGTCGCCAGAAAACAGTCACATTCGGACGATTCCGCATTTGGCGGGGTTGTTTGGCTGTCAGGTCGGGTTATCCGATCACACCATGGGCGTAGGCGTGTCCGTCGCGGCGGTCGCGATGGGGGCGACGGTCATCGAAAAGCACTTCACCCTGGACCGTGCCGACGGCGGCGTGGACGCGAGCTTTTCGCTGGAACCCGCGGAAATGGCCAGCCTGGTGGTTGAGACCGAACGGGCCTGGCAAGGCCTGGGCCACGTGCAGTACGGCGCGACCCAGGCTGAGCAGAAATCGCTGGTGTTCCGTCGCTCACTCTACGTGGTGCGGGACATCGCAGCGGGCGAAGCCTTCAGCAAAGACAACGTCCGCGCGATCCGGCCAGGTCTGGGCCTGGCCCCCAAACACATCGACAAGGTCATCGGCCGCACCGCCCGCCATGCCCTCGCGCGCGGCACGGCGCTGAGTTGGGAGTCGGTTGGCTAGGAGCGTGGTGTGTCAGGCACTGAGGACGTCAACAACCTATCGCATGTGTCCAAACGCTACCTGCACCAAAACCGCGTCTCTGATCGGGATCGAATCCGTGACGCTTTCATGTCTATTCCCTGTCTGAAAGGCAATCGACCCTTGCACCGGACCCATCGGTCAGCTAAAAGCTTGTAAAACTTTTGGTGACCTGTGAGTCATAACGGGCATCTTCACTGTATCGTGCTTGCAGGCGATGAAGGCATCAGGCTGATTTCAGAGACTTTCTGAAGCGGCCAGAGTCTTCCGGTTGCCTTTTTTTTCGGCTTCAAGCCCCGGATTTTCAATGCCCCGCCTTTGGGCGATGGGTGATGTTCAGCAGTTTTTGATTGGGAAGCCATGATGATTGGCATTAAAAGCATAGCGAGTTACGTGCCAGCAGCCGGCGTTGACAATTACGCGCAGGGTGCCAAATTCGGGAAGGATGAAGACTTCATCCTCGGCAAGATCGGTTCTGCTTTTCTGCCACGCAAGGACGATGCTCAGGAAACCTCCGACCTGTGCGTCGAAGCGGCCAACCAGCTGTTCGCCAACAATCCTGAGCTTTCGCGCGACGCCATCGACGCGGTGATCGTGGTCACCCAGAACGGTGACGAAGAAGGCTTGCCGCACACCGCTGCCATCGTTCAGCACAAGCTCGGCCTGCCGACCCATGTGGCGGCGTTCGACATTTCGTTGGGCTGCTCGGGTTACGTTTACGGTATCTATGCGCTCAAAGGCTTCATGGAAGCCGCTGGCCTGAAAAACGGCCTGCTGATCACCGCTGACCCTTATTCGAAGATCGTCGACCCGGAAGACCGCAACACCACGATGTTGTTCGGCGACGCCGCGACCGCCACCTGGATGTGCGACGGCGCGCCGTGGCAACTGGGCAAAGCCAAGTTTGGCACTGACGGCGGTGGCGCCGAGTTTCTCAAGACCACCAATGGCGCGTTCTTCATGAACGGCCGTCAGGTGTTCAACTTCGCGCTGGTCAAGGTCCCGGCGCACCTGAACGAACTGCTGACCGATTCGGGTCTGCAATCGACAGACATCGACGCGTTCTGTATCCACCAGGGCAGCGCCGCGATTGTCGACGCAGTGGCCCGCCGTTTCGAAGAAGGCAGCTCGCCTGAAAAGTTCGTCAAGGACATGCTGGAGACCGGCAACACCGTGTCGTCGAGCATTCCGCTGCTGCTGGAAAAACACGTGCTCAACGCGACCTGGAAGCGCGTGGCACTCAGTGGTTTCGGCGTAGGCTTGTCTTGGGGTTCGGCGATCATTTATCGTCCTTGACCCTGACCTGCTTCTGATTGAGCCCACACAAACGGCGACACTGGATTTCAGGTCGCCGTTTTCATTTCTCCCTTTTTTATAAGGACAGTCGCGGTGGACGAGATTTATCAGCGCAACAGCGCCGTTTTGGCGCAACGCTGGCCCGCAGTCATGCAACGCCTGTCCGGCGAAGATCCATCCTCTGTTCCGGCTCAATTGCTCGAAGGGCAAGGCTCGACCCTTAGCGTTGCGGGCATCCAGCTCACCAGCCGCCACGACCGCCTCGCCGAAGCGCAGATACAGGCGGACAGCCTTCCAGTAGAGAGTCCCGTGATTCATCTTTACGGCACCGGGCTGGGGGATTTACAGCGCGTGCTCTTGGCCTGCGACCGTCTGCAGCAGCTGTATGTGCACATCCTCAATGGCGCGCTGTTCGCCCTGGTGATGCAATTGCTTGAGCAAAGTGACTGGCTCAGCGACCCCCGCGTGGTGCTGGACTACGCCGATGCACGTACGGAAATCCAGCTACCGTTCTTCGCGCTGCCCGCCGAGTTGGTGCTGGCCGACGATGCCAATGCGCGAATCCGCGATCGTCTGGTCAGTGAAGTGCATGTCGATTTCAATAATCAGGAGTTTTCGCCCGACAACCCGGAAAACGTCCGGCGACTGGAGCAGGGCAGAGCGCTGTTGGAGAGCGACACCGACGTCGCGGCGCTTTTTGGTACTCAGGCCGGGCGAGACGTGTTTGTCATCGCCACGGGTCCGAGCCTGCAGCAGCACCTGCCGCGCTTGTCTAGCACCTTTGAGCGTGCTGATCGGCCGCTGTTCATCTGTGTCGACACCGCGTATGTGCCACTGCGCAAGCAAGGGATCAAGCCGGATCTGGTGGTCAGCATCGACCACCGCATCACCTCCCGTCATTTGCCTGCTGACGATACTCAAGGCATCGCATTGGTCTACCTGCCACGTCAGGAAGCTGCGATGCTTCAGGCATGGCAAGGACCGCGCTACGTCGGCTATTCCACCAGCCCGGTCTACTCGCGAATTCGTCAGCAGGTCCCGCGCGCCAACTTGCATGTGGGGGGCAGCGTGATTCACCCGGCCATCGACCTCGCGGTCAAAATGGGCGCGACGCGCATCACCCTGTTTGGCGCCGACTTCGCCTTCCCCGGCGGCAAAACCCATACCGGGTGGCAGGACGGGGACCTGGGGCCAGAAATGAGCATCGCCAGGCATTGGGTGTATGACGGCCGCGGCAACAAGGTCAAAACGCAGCTCAACTTTCGCAGCTACTTGATCGAGCTGGAGCGCTACATCGCGCTGCACCCCGACGTGCACTTCTTGAACACCAGCCGTGACGGTGCCCTCATTGCCGGCACCGAGTTCGACCCGGAGTGGACCGCGCCATGACTTCCCATGCTCAAATCATCGCCGACGCACAGCACTGCGCCCGCCTGTTTCGCCTCGGGCGCGATATTGAAGCTGCGTTGAACATGGTCGAACTGATCGATACTGCCATGCCGCTATCAACCCGATTAGCGCCTGAACAAAAGGCGGAATGGACGCTCGTCCTGAGCGAAATATTGCGCTGCCAGGAACGGCAGGACTGGTTGGGGGTCGCAGACTGGCTCGAAGTTGAGTTCGTAGCGCTGTGTCGAGTCTGATGTTTCCGGTCAGTTATCAATAAAGGAAAGTTCCGACATAACGGTTGCGTGACATACGAATAGACGGCCTTGAATGGCCGTTTTTTTTATGTTTTTTTTAACTGAAACAATTGAATGAGTTAGCTTGATTATTCCCCTTCATCTGTCGTGGAGGCACGGCGTAGCCCGCTGGCAAGTTACTAAAGGCCTTTTTTGAATCGTCGATAACGAAACTGTAGGTTTTCCGGGAGAAATGGACTTCCCCGCTTTTTTGAAAACCTGCCGTTTCTATCAACGAGGGAATTCAAAATGGCTTTAACCGTTAATACCAATATTGCGTCGTTGTCTGTTCAGCGGAATTTGAACAAGTCTTCTGATTCGTTGAGCACTGCGATGACCCGCATATCTTCGGGTCTTCGGATCAATAGCGCCAAGGATGATGCTGCCGGTATGCAGATAGCCAGTCGCCTGACCACTCAAGCGAGAGGCTTATCGGTGGCGACCCGCAATGCTAACGATGCAATATCGGTTATCCAGACAACAGAAGGTGCATTGTCACAAACATTAAATACCCTGCAACGGATGAGAGACCTCGCCGTGCAAGCCAAGAATGGAACCAACACGGCTTCTGATCGACTGGCCTCTCACAAGGAGTTTGAACAAGCTTCTGAAGAGTTGACCCGGCTAAGCAAAAGTACGAAGTTCGGGAAAGATCTCAACCTGCTGGATGGCAGTGCAGGAAGCCTGACCTTTCATGTGGGGGCCAATACAGGAGAGCATGAAGAAATTCAGATAGTTCTGGATCAGGATTATTCCACTAAATCCCTGTTCGCTGCTGCTGCGGACCGAGCGGCAGAAACTGCGGAGGTTGCAACGGCGACAGCACCGATGAAGGTGGGGAATAAAGACATCAAGGCTGGCGATGATTTGACGCCTAAAATTGACGGCACTGGGATTTATGAGGGGGTGACTCGAGCGGATCCCCTCAAGCCCACAAAGGAAGAACTCGCGCTGGAAGCTGCAGTGGCCAACAAGAACATCGACGAGGCTATCATCCAGATCGACAGCGCCATTGCCAGAGTCACTGCAGGGATGGCTGACCTGGGCGCGAAGCAAAACCGTCTCACGACGACGGTGGCCAACATAAGCAACATCATCGAAAACGTCACAGCGTCTCGTGGCCGTATTGAAGACGTCGATTTCGCCGCCGAAACCGCTGAACTGACCAAACAACAAACCCTCCAGCAAGCCTCAACCGCCATCCTGGCTCAGGCCAATCAGCTGCCCGCTGCGGTATTGAAGCTGCTTCAGTAACCGTCCGTCCGCTACAGGACCTTGACCTCCGTGCACGTGAGAGGGCGTGTACGGAGAAATTAATCATAAGAATCATAAGGTTATCGTTCTGGTTAAAGATTGCGATGGTCACGCCGAAACGCTGTGTAACCCCCGTCAAAAGCAGGGGTGGCGCTCTGGTGGCAAAAAATTTTCAAATTGTCCTCAAGCTCCTTCCAGATACGACGATAAACATTACGAAGGTTCTCTAGGCCACACCCGGCGCTTGCCAGGGCCGGAAAGCCGCAGTACCCAACCAACGAGGAATTCATCATGGCTTTAGGCGTAAACACTAACGTAGCTTCCCTGGCTGTTCAGAAGAACCTGGCCAAAGCTTCCGATGCACTGTCGACTTCGATGACTCGTCTGTCTTCCGGTCTGAAAATCAACAGCGCTAAAGACGACGCAGCCGGCCTGCAGATCGCTACCCGCGAAACTTCGCAAATCCGTGGTCAGACCGTAGCAATCAAGAACGCCAACGACGGCATCTCGATGGCTCAGACCGCTGAAGGCGCTCTGCAAGAGTCGACCAACATTCTGCAGCGTATGCGTGAACTGGCTGTTCAGTCGCGAAACGACACTAACGGCACTGCTGACCGTACCGCTCTGAACGCCGAATTCGGTCAGATGTCCGACGAACTGACCCGTATCTCGGCTTCCACCAACCTCAACGGCAAAAACCTGCTGGACGGTTCGGCTGGCACCATGACCCTGCAAGTCGGTTCGAGCACTGGCTCGGCCAACCGCATCGACCTGGTTCTGAGCTCCAAGTTCGACGCCACCTCGCTGTCGGTTGCCAGCGGTTCGGTTGCCATCACCGGCACCAGCGCCACTGCGTCCACCAACATCGACAACGCGATTACCGCGATTGACGCTGCTCTGGCAACGATCAACGCCACCCGTGCAAACCTGGGTGCTTCGCAAAACCGTTTGACCAGCACCATTTCCAACCTGCAAAACGTCAACGAAAACGCCACCGCTGCACTGGGTCGTATTCAAGACACCGACTTCGCCGCTGAAACCGCTAACCTGACCAAACAACAGACTCTGCAACAGGCTTCCACTTCTGTTCTGGCCCAGGCTAACCAGCTGCCATCCGCTGTACTGAAACTGCTTCAGTAATATCGGTTAGAGTTTTAGCGGGGGAGTGTGCTTGCGTGCTCTCCCGCTTTTTACTTTTAGAGGTGAGTGGACATGGACATTAGCAACCGGTTGAGCACGGTCTATCCTCCGGTGCAGTCGTTGCCATCGGTGCCTGTGGTTGCTGACAAGCAGGCCGTGGCGCCTCAAGTCGTTTCTGCGCCCGCAGCCTCTGCGAAGTCGGATACGGCAACGAGTAAAGACGCTGACCCTGAAGAGAAGTCAAAAGACTTGAAAGCTGCTGTGCAGGAAATGGAAAAGTTCTTTCAGTCGGTTCGCCGCAATCTGGAATTCTCGATCGACGAGGGATCCGGCCAGGTGGTCGTGAAGGTTATTGCCACTGAAACGGGCGAGGTGGTGCGGCAATTGCCGTCAGCCGAAGCTCTGAAAATCGCCGACAGCCTGAAGAATGCAAACAGCCTGTTGTTCGACGCAAAAGTGTAAATGGCATGAAACGTGAACGCAGTTCTTCTGAGCTGGAACGTAGTCAAAAGACTGACTCAAACTGAAAGGAGACACAAATGGCTAGTCCAATCACCCCTTCAACCGGCCTGGGATCTGGCCTGGCGATCGGGGATATCGTCACCGCGCTGGTGAACTCCGACAAGCTCGCCAAGCAGACTCAGATCACCACACAGACCAAGCTGGTCACCACCAAGCTCTCTGGGATCGGAACGCTGAAATCAGCGATGTCGGCCTTTCAGACATTGTTGAAACCACCGACCGGCACCACCAGCACTCTGCAGTTCGCAGGCTACGCGGCCAAGTCGTCTGACGAAACCAAAGCAACTGTAACGTCCGACAACAGTGCAGTTCCGGGTAACTACACCGTCAAGATCAACAAGCTGGCCACCAGCTCCAGTGTGGCGACCGCTGCATTTTCTGGCGGCGCTGACAGTGCCATTCCGAGTGGCAATCTGACCGTCACTCAAAATGGCATTTCCAAAAGCTACACGATCCCGACAGGCGCGACGTTGGCCTCGGTCGTCAAGCAGATCAACGCCGACACCAAGACCACGAACATCAGCGCCAACATCATCACCGACGCCAACGGTTCACGCATGGTGTTGGGCTCGAGCACAACCGGTGCGGGTTCGGACATCACCACGAGCAGTGATATCACCGGCTTTACCATTGCATCGGGTGTGGCGATCAACACCGCATCAGCGACCTCTGCCGGTTACATCGGTAGCCCGCCGATCAGTGCGGACGTCGATATCAACGGTTTCAACGTGATCAGCAAGAGCAATACCGTCGACAAGACGCTCGGCGGTATTTCGTTGCAATTGGTGGCAGTGGGAACGACGACAGTCAACGTATCGACCAACACCGATGGACTGAAGACGTCCTTGCAGGCGTTCATCGACTCCTACAACGCCGTGGTCAAGGCTATTTCCACGGTGACCAAGGCCACCGTCAGTGATACCCCGGACCCTACGACCGGGGCGACCGTTACCCCGGCTGCCTTGACGGGCGACGCTATGCCTCGTTCGATCCTGTCGGCTATGCGAAACGAGTTAGTGACAACGGGCGCCACGGGTGATCTTTCTGTATTGTCGCAGTTGGGCATTACCACGACCCAGTCAGACGGCACCCTGTCGCTTGATGCCACCAAATTCAGCGCGGCCATGGACAAGGGCCTGGCCGGCGATGTGCAGCAGTTGTTCAGCGGCACCGGCGACGGTTCCAACGGTCTGATTGCGCGCATGAACGCGGCCATCACGCCTTATACCCAGACGGGTGGCATTTTTGACACGCGTACCACGAGTCTGAACAAACAGCAGAATGATCTGCAGGACCAGCAAGCTGCGCTGGACCTGCGTGTCACCAACCTGACCGCTACCCTGACCGCCAAGTACAATGCCATGGACTTGCTGGTAGGGCAGCTCAAGGCCTCTGCGACCAGCATCACGTCGTTCTTCGACTCGCTGAACGCGCAGAAAAGTGGCTGATCATTGAAATAAAAACAAGGACCCGGCCCAGTGCCGGGTTTTTGGCATCTGGCCTTAAAGTTTCTCAAGGCCGTGTCGATACCCTGAATATAGAAACTTCGAGTTGTGTGAGGTAAGAACATGAACCGGATGGCAGCCCTTCGGCAGTATCAGAAGGTCAATTCACACGCACAGACCGCCGTGGCCACGCCGCACCGTCTGGTGCAGATGCTGATGGAAGCGGGACTGGACCGTATCGCCCAGGCCAAAGGTGCGATCGAGCGCAAAGACGTGGCCGCCAAGGGCACGTTGATTGGCAAGGCCATCGAGATCGTGGGTGGCCTGCGTGAAGGCCTGGACATGGAGAAGCAGGCAGAGGCCCTGGCCCATGTCGACAACCTGTATGTGTACATGATGAAGCGTCTGGCGGAAGCCAACATCAAGACCGACCCGAAAATCCTCGACGAAGTCAGCGGTTTGTTGACGACCGTCAAGGAAGGTTGGGACGGGATTGGCGATCAGCAGCAAGCGCTGTAAGGAGATAACCATGAGTGCTGCACTCAAGCGAATCGAAGAAACCCGCGAAGCTTTGGTCGATGCCCTCGCCGAGCGAGATTGGGAGGCGATCGGCAAGCTCGATCTGGCCTGCCGTGCCTGCGTCGACGAAGTCATCCGCGAGGCGACTGACGACGAGCCTGAAGTGCGCAGCAATCTGGAAGAGTTATTGGGCGTGTATCGGCAGCTGATCGATATCGCTGCGGGGGAGCGTCAGGCGATTGTCGATGAAATGTCGCAGATCCAGCGAGCGAAAAGCGCTGCAAAGGTTTACCATCTGTTTGGTTGACGCTTGGTTGATCTAAAAAATTTGTGCGCCATAAAATTGACTGTGTACGGTTTTTTGACTTAACTAGTGATGTTCACTAATTTCTGGTTGATGTAGCGTCCTGCGGACAGTACAAATGCCAAGCTTGCCCCTGATGGGCATCGAGTTGACTAGGGAAGTTGCTATTGCATGTGGCGTGAAATCAAGATTCTGCTGATCGATGACGATAGCCAGCGCCGCCGTGACATGGCGGTGATTCTGAATTTTCTCGGCGATGAGAACCTGTCCTGTTCCAGCACTGACTGGCAGCAAGTCGTAGGCTCTTTGACATCCACTCGAGAAGTTCTCTGCGTGCTGGTCGGCTCGGTAAATGCGCCGGGCAGTCTCCAAGGGCTGCTTAAGACCGTCGCTGCATGGGATGAGTTCCTTCCTGTCCTGCTGATGGGCGAAAATTCTTCTGCCGAGCTGGCCGAAGACTTGCGTCGGCGCGTGCTGTCCACGGTCGAAATGCCGCCCAGCTACAGCAAATTGCTGGATTCCCTGCACCGTGCCCAGGTCTATCGTGAAATGTACGATCAGGCCCGCGAGCGCGGCCGTCAGCGCGAGCCCAACCTGTTCCGCAGCCTGGTCGGCACCAGCCGTGCGATCCAGCACGTGCGCCAGATGATGCAGCAAGTGGCCGACACCGACGCCAGCGTGTTGATCCTGGGCGAGTCGGGCACTGGCAAGGAAGTGGTTGCACGTAACCTTCACTACCATTCAAAACGTCGCGACGCGCCGTTCGTCCCCGTCAACTGCGGTGCGATTCCGGCAGAGCTGCTGGAAAGCGAACTGTTCGGCCACGAGAAAGGCGCGTTCACCGGTGCGATCACCAGCCGGGCAGGGCGCTTTGAGCTGGCGAACGGTGGCACGCTGTTCCTTGATGAAATCGGTGACATGCCGTTGCCGATGCAGGTCAAGTTGCTGCGGGTGTTGCAGGAACGCACCTTTGAGCGCGTGGGCAGCAACAAGACCCAGAGCGTCGATGTGCGCATCATTGCAGCGACCCACAAGAACCTCGAAGACATGATCGAGACCGGTGGCTTCCGTGAAGACCTGTACTACCGCCTGAACGTATTCCCGATCGAAATGGCGCCGTTGCGTGAACGCGTGGAAGACATTCCGCTGCTGATGAACGAGCTGATTTCGCGCATGGAGCACGAAAAACGCGGTTCGATCCGTTTCAATTCGGCCGCCATCATGTCGCTGTGCCGCCACGGCTGGCCGGGCAACGTGCGTGAGCTGGCCAACCTGGTGGAGCGCATGGCGATCATGCACCCCTACGGCGTGATCGGCGTTGCCGAACTGCCGAAGAAATTCCGCTACGTCGACGATGAAGACGAGCAACTGGTGGACAGCCTGCGCAGCGATCTGGAAGAGCGCGTGGCCATCAACGGTCACACGCCCAACTTCGCCAACAGTGCGATGCTGCCGCCCGAAGGCCTGGACCTGAAGGACTACCTCGGTGGTCTGGAACAGGGCTTGATCCAGCAGGCGCTGGACGATGCCAACGGTATCGTGGCCCGCGCCGCCGAGCGCTTGCGTATCCGCCGCACCACGCTGGTGGAGAAGATGCGCAAGTACGGCATGAGCCGTCGCGACGGCGACGATCAGGTCGACGACTGACACTCGTTTGACGCGCCAAAAATAAGCCGCTGATTTTTCAGCGGTTTTTTTTCGGCACGAGGATTGCTAAGTCTCTTGCAACATACCGTTTACTGACGGTTCGCCACGCGAGAGATCAACACTATGCCCCAGGCCGCTCAGATGTCTTCCGAACCTGTTTTACCCGGTTCGCAAGTGCAGCCGTCCCCGGAAGTGGAAAGTCGTCAAGGACTGGAGCAGGCGTTTGCCCTGTTCAACCAGATGTCGACACAACTGACTGACTCCTACAGCTTGCTGGAAGCGCGGGTCACCGAGCTCAAAGGTGAGCTGGCGGTCGTGAGTGCTCAGCGGATGCAGGAGCTGGCCGAGAAAGAGCGTCTGGCCAACCGTCTGCAGAACCTGCTCGACCTGTTGCCGGGCGGTGTGATTGTCATCGACGCTCACGGCATGGTCCGCGAGGCCAACCCCGCAGCCCTTGATCTGCTGGGCGAACCGCTGATCGGCATGCTCTGGCGCCATGTGATCGCACGCTGCTTTGCGCCCCGTGAGGACGACGGTCACGAAATCTCGCTGAAAGACGGGCGTCGCCTGTCGATTGCGACCCGATCCCTCGATGCTGAGCCCGGCCAACTGGTGCTACTCAACGACCTGACTGAAACCCGTCACCTGCAAAGTCAGCTGGCGCGCCATGAGCGTCTGTCCTCGCTGGGCCGCATGGTGGCTTCGCTGGCACATCAGATTCGCACGCCTTTGTCGGCTGCCATGATTTACGCCAGTCATTTGACCGAGCAGGCGCTGAATGTAGAGACGCAGCAGCGTTTCGCCGGCCGTTTGAAAGAGCGGCTGCACGAGCTCGAACATCAGGTGCGCGACATGCTGGTGTTCGCCCGCGGCGAGCTGCCGCTGACGGACCGCCTCTCGCCCAGCCAACTGGTCACCGCCCTTGAGTCTGCCGCGCAGACCCACGTGCGTGATGCGACAGTGCGTTGGCAGTGCAATGACCTCAATGGCGAACTGCTGTGCAACCGGGACACGCTGGTCGGTGCCTTGCTCAATCTGATCGAGAACGCGGTGCAGGCGAGCGCCGGTCGGTCACGCATCAAGATTCATGCGTACAGCCGCGGCACTACGCTGCGTCTGTGTATCAGTGACAACGGCAGCGGCATTGACGCTGTTGCGCTGGCCCGCATCGGTGAGCCATTTTTCACCACCAAGACGACGGGCACCGGGCTGGGCCTGGCCGTGGTCACGGCCGTTGCGCGGGCTCACCAGGGGCAGGTGCAATTTCGGTCGCGTCCGGGGCGCGGCACCTGTGCCATCGTTTCCTTGCCGCTGATTCCGGGTCTCAGCGCGGCGATCACCACGGTGGGTGATGACTCATGACGATCAAGGTATTGCTGGTCGAGGACGACCCTTCACTGCGTGAGGCCTTGGGCGAAACCCTCGCGCTCGCAGGGCATGACTACCGCGCGGTCGGTTCGGCGGAGGAGGCGCTTCTGGCCGCCGCCGAGGCGTCGTTCAGTCTGGTGGTCAGCGACGTCAACATGCCCGGCATGGACGGACATCAATTACTCAATCAGTTGCGCACGCGCTACCCGCAGCTGCCAGTGCTGTTGATGACGGCACATGGCGCGGTGGACCGTGCGGTGGACGCAATGCGTCAGGGCGCCGCCGATTACCTGGTCAAGCCGTTCGAGCCCAAGGCATTGCTCGCGCTGGTGGCACGCCACGCCCTGGGGCGTCTCGGGCCGGCGGACGGCGAGGGGCCGATTGCGGTCGAGCCCGCGAGCATCCAACTGCTGAACCTGGCGAGCCGCGTGGCCAAGAGCGACTCCACGGTATTGATCTCGGGCGAGTCGGGGACTGGTAAGGAAGTGCTGGCGCGTTTCATTCACCAGCAATCCCCGCGTGCCGGGAAGCCGTTTATCGCCATCAACTGTGCAGCGATCCCGGACAACATGCTCGAAGCGACCTTGTTTGGTCACGAGAAAGGCTCGTTCACCGGCGCCATTGCTGCGCAGCCCGGCAAATTCGAACAGGCCGATGGCGGCACCATCCTGCTCGACGAGATTTCCGAAATGCCGATGGGGTTGCAGGCCAAGCTGCTGCGTGTGCTGCAGGAGCGGGAAGTGGAGCGTGTTGGCGCGCGCAAGCCTATCGAGCTGGATATTCGTGTACTGGCGACCACTAACCGCGATCTGGCGGGCGAAGTGGCGGCAGGCCGTTTCCGTGAGGACCTGTTCTATCGTCTGTCGGTGTTCCCGTTGGCATGGCAGTCGTTGCGTCAGCGTCCCGCCGACATTTTGCCGCTGGCCGAGCGTCTCCTGGCCAAACACGTCAATAAAATGAAGCACGCGCCGGTGCGCCTGTCGGCTGACGCGCAAAAGTGTCTGGTCGGCTACAGCTGGCCGGGCAACGTGCGCGAGCTGGACAACGCTGTGCAGCGCGCACTGATTCTGCAGCAGGGCGGGGTGATTCAGGCGGAAGACTTTTGCCTGACCGGCCCCATCACCTTCGCATCCCTTCCGACGCCTGCGCCGGTCCTTCAGGTTCTGCCGACGGTGCCGACAACCTCCAGCGCCATGGATTCGTCGCCCGAGACGGCCAGTGGCGATCTGGGTGGGGCATTGGGTGAAGACCTCAGGCGTCGTGAGTTTCAGATGATCATCGATACGCTCCGGGCCGAGCGCGGCCGCCGCAAGGAAGCTGCCGAGCGCCTGGGTATCAGCCCGCGTACGTTGCGCTACAAGCTGGCGCAGATGCGGGATGCCGGGATGGATGTCGAGGGCTATCTGTTCGCCAGCTGATACGCGTGTGCTCATTGGATGATGCATTACTTGTGGGAGCCGGCTTGCTGGCGACTGTGGAGTGTCAGACACCTTCAGGGGTGGATGAACTATCGCATTCGCCAGCAAGCCGGCTCCCACATTGATTTTCCTACTGTTCGATTCTGTAACCGCCCCAATACTTTCATGAAAAGCTGGCACTGTGCCTCCATTGGTCTGGCACCGTTGTTGCTACGACATGGGTAATCGCTAAATCCGTGTCAAAAATTTGCGGCCCTTTGAGAGAGAAGTCCATGAGCCAAGGTGTTGAATTTAATCGCTTGATGTTGGACATGCGCTCCATGCAAATGGACGCCATGGCCAAGCCCAAGGCTATCGAGGCGCCGGAGCAGACGGGCGCGACCAGTTTTTCCGACATGCTCGGCATGGCGGTGAACAAGGTCAACGATACGCAACAAGCGTCCAACCAGTTGGCGACGGCCTTTGAGATGGGCAAAAGTGGCGTGGATCTCACCGACGTGATGATTTCCTCGCAGAAAGCCAGCGTGTCGTTTCAGGCGCTGACCCAGGTACGTAACAAGCTGGTTCAGGCGTACCAAGACATTATGCAAATGCCGGTTTGAGGACGATCTAAGTCATGGCTGAAGCCGTCGCCGATAACGTACCCGCCAAAGCGGGTGCGACAGGAAGCAAACCACCGATGTTTGGTTTGGCGTTCCTGCAAAATCTGTCCGAGATGACCATGCTGCGGCAGGTCGGCCTCATGGTCGGTCTGGCTGCCAGCGTGGCGATTGGTTTTGCCGTCGTGCTTTGGTCGCAACAGCCGGACTACAAGCCGCTTTACGGCAGTCTGTCCGGCATGGACACCAAGCAGGTGATGGACACGTTGGCGCAGGCCGACATTCCGTACACCGTTGAGCCGAATTCCGGTGCTCTGCTGGTCAAGTCCGATGACCTGGCCCGTGCGCGTATCAAGCTCGCCGGCGCCGGTATCGCGCAGACCGATGGCAACGTCGGTTTCGAGATCCTCGACAAGGACCAGGGGCTGGGCACCAGCCAGTTCATGGAAGCCACGCGTTATCGCCGTGGTCTGGAAGGCGAACTGGCACGCACCATCTCCAGCCTGAACAACATCAAGGCCGCTCGCGTGCACCTGGCGATTCCGAAAAGCTCGGTGTTCGTTCGCGACGATCGCAAACCCACCGCGTCAGTGCTGGTGGAGATGTACGCCGGTCGCACCCTTGAGCCGGGTCAAGTCATGGCCATCGTCAATCTGGTGGCGACCAGTGTTCCTGAACTGACCAAGTCCCAGGTCACCGTCGTCGACCAGAAAGGCAACCTGCTGTCCGATCAGGCGGAGAACTCCGAGCTGACCATGGCTGGCAAGCAGTTCGACTACACCCGTCGCATGGAGTCCATGCTGACTCAACGCGTGCAAAACATTCTGCAGCCGGTGCTGGGCAATGACCGTTACAAAGCTGAAGTTTCGGCTGACGTTGACTTCAGTGCGGTGGAGTCCACGGCCGAAAGCTTCAACCCCGACCAACCGGCACTGCGCAGTGAGCAGACCACCAATGAACAGCGCTCCAGCAGCAGCGGTCCGCAAGGCGTTCCGGGTGCTCTGAGCAACCAGCCACCTGGTCCGGCGACTGCCCCGCAGAACGCCACCGCCGGTGCTGGCGGCGCCGCTGGCCCGATCGCTCCTGGACAGCCGCTGCTGGACGCCAACGGTCAGCAGATCATGGACCCGGCCACCGGTCAGCCAATGCTGGCGCCGTACCCGTCGGACAAACGTAACCAGTCGACCAAGAACTTCGAGCTGGACCGTTCGATCAGCCACACCAAGCAACAGCAAGGCAAGATCAATCGCCTGTCGGTCGCGGTGGTCGTGGACGATCAGGTGAAAGTGAACGCGGCCAACGGTGAAACCACCATGGTGCCGTGGACCGCTGACCAGTTGGCTCGCTTCACCCGTCTGGTGCAGGACGCCGTGGGCTTCGACGCCAGCCGTGGCGACAGCGTCAGCGTGATCAACGTGCCGTTCTCGGCCGATCGCGGCGAAGTGATTCCGGACATTCCGTTCTACTCGCAGCCGTGGTTCTGGGACATCGTCAAACAGGCCATGGGCGTGCTGTTCATCCTGGTGCTGGTATTCGGTGTGCTGCGTCCGGTGCTGAACAACATCACCAATCCGAAGAGCAAGCACGGCGACGGTGACGTCGAGCTGGGCGGCATGGTCGGTCTGGACGGTGAACTGGCGAACGACCGCGTGAGTCTGGGTGGTCCGCAAAGCATTCTGCTGCCTAGCCCGAGTGAGGGTTATGACGCGCAGCTCAACGCAATCAAGAGCCTGGTGGCTGAAGACCCGGCTCGTGTGGCTCAGGTCGTAAAAGAGTGGATCAACACAGATGAGTGATAGTCGCGCTGCAGCGGTCAAAATGACCCGAGTTGATAAGGCCGCCATCCTGCTGCTCACCCTGGGTGAGACGGATGCTGCGCAGGTGCTTCGTCACATGGGCCCTAAAGAGGTTCAGCGTGTCGGCGTGGCCATGGCGCAAATGCGCAATGTGCACCGCGAGCAGGTCGAGCAGGTGATGAGCGAGTTCGTCGACGTCATCGGTGACCAGACCGGCGTCGGTATCGGCTCGGACGGCTACATTCGCAAGATGCTCACGCAGGCATTGGGCGAAGACAAGGCCAACGGCCTCATCGACCGGATCCTGCTGGGCGGCAACACCAGTGGTCTGGACAGCCTGAAGTGGATGGAGCCGCGCGCGGTCGCGGACGTCATCCGCTACGAGCACCCGCAGATCCAGGCCATCGTCGTCGCGTATCTGGACGCCGACCAGGCCGGTGAAGTGCTGAGCCATTTCGACCACAAGGTGCGTCTGGACATCATCCTGCGCGTCTCGTCGTTGAACACCGTGCAGCCAGCGGCACTGAAAGAATTGAACCAGATCCTCGAGAAGCAGTTCTCGGGCAACGCCAACACGTCGCGTACGACTCTGGGTGGTATCAAGCGTGCTGCGGACATCATGAACTTCCTCGACAGCTCGATCGAAGGCCAGCTCATGGATTCCATCCGCGAAGTGGACGAAGACCTGTCGACGCAGATCGAAGACCTCATGTTCGTCTTCAACAACCTGTCCGACGTCGACGACCGCGGTATTCAGGCCTTGCTGCGCGAAGTGTCCTCCGATGTGCTGGTACTGGCACTCAAGGGGTCGGACGACGCTATCAAGGAAAAGATTTTCAAGAACATGTCCAAGCGTGCCGCCGAGCTGCTGCGCGACGATCTGGAAGCCAAAGGCCCGGTTCGCGTCAGCGACGTGGAAGCTGCTCAGAAAGAGATCCTCACCATTGCCCGTCGTATGGCGGAGGCCGGGGAAATCGTTCTCGGCGGCAAAGGTGGCGAGGAAATGATTTAACAGTAGGTGCAGTCGATGTTCAGCTCCGATAAAGAAGCACCCAGCGAGCTCATCCGCGCCAAGGATTTGCGCGGGTTGGATGTCTGGGCCTTGCCCAGCTTCGATCCTCAGGTGGCGGAGCCAGAGCCTGAACCGGTGGCCGAAGAGCCGGAGCCAGCCGAAAGCGAAGAAGTGCCGCTGGAAGAAGTCCAGCCGCTGACCCTGGAAGAGTTGGAAAGCATCCGTCAGGACGCCTACAACGAGGGCTTCGCCATCGGCGAAAAGGAAGGGTTTCACAGCACCCAGCTAAAGGTGCGTCAGGAGGCCGAAGTCGCCCTGACGGCAAAGCTGGAGAGTCTGGAAACGTTGATGTCGCACCTGTTCGAGCCCATCGCCGATCAGGACGCGCAGATCGAAAAATCCATGATTCAACTGGTCGAGCACCTGGCTCGCGAAGTGATTCAGCGCGAATTGAAAACCGACTCCAGCCAGATCGGCAAAGTGCTTCAGGACGCGTTGCGCCTGCTGCCGATGGGCGCCAACAACGTTCGCATTCTGGTCAATTCCCAAGACTTCGCTCAGGTCAAAGCCCTGCGTGAACGTCATGAGGAAAACTGGCGCATTCTCGAAGACGACACCTTGCAGCCGGGCGGTTGCCGGGTCGAAACCGAACACAGCCGCATCGACGCCACCGTCGAGACCCGGCTGAGCGTTGCGATTGCCAAGATGTTCGATCAGTTGCACGAACAGGCCCTGCACCCGGCTGCGCCGGACGTCAGTGTCGACCTGGAAGCGGCGATCAAAAGCGCGGAAGAAGTGATGCAGAAGCACGCGGACGCTTCCGATGCGTCTTGATCGCACCAGCTTCGGCAAGCGACTGAGCACCTACGCAGACGCGATTACGCTGCCGGTACAGCCGGTAGTGGAAGGGCGCCTGTTGCGCATGGTCGGTCTGACGCTTGAAGCCGAAGGCCTGCGCGCCGCCATGGGCAGCCGCTGTGTGGTGATCAACGACGACAGCCATCACCCGGTGGAAGTTGAAGCCGAAGTCATGGGTTTTTCCGGCGGCAAGGTGTTTCTGATGCCGGTGGGCAGCGTCGCCGGGATCGCACCCGGCGCGCGCGTGGTGCCACTGCCGGACACCGGGCGTCTGCCGATGGGCATGACCATGCTCGGCCGCGTGCTTGATGGCGCCGGTCGTCCACTGGACGGCAAAGGCGGCATGAAGGCTGAAGACTGGGTGCCGCTGGACGGCCCGACCATCAACCCGCTCAAGCGTGACCCGATCAGCGTGCCGCTGGACGTGGGCATTCGTTGCATCAACGGTTTGTTGACGGTCGGTCGCGGTCAGCGTCTTGGCCTGTTCGCCGGTACCGGCGTGGGTAAGAGTGTGCTGCTGGGCATGATGACCCGCTTCACCGAGGCTGACATCATCGTCGTCGGGCTGATCGGCGAACGGGGCCGGGAGGTGAAGGAATTCATCGAGCACATTCTGGGTGAAGAGGGCCTCAAACGCTCGGTGGTCGTGGCATCCCCTGCCGACGACGCGCCGTTGATGCGTCTGCGGGCCGCCATGTATTGCACGCGTATCGCCGAATATTTCCGCGACAAGGGCAAGAACGTCCTGTTGCTGATGGACTCCCTGACCCGTTTCGCCCAGGCCCAGCGGGAAATCGCGCTGGCCATCGGCGAACCCCCGGCGACCAAGGGTTATCCGCCTTCGGTGTTCGCCAAGCTGCCGAAGCTGGTGGAGCGCGCAGGTAATGCCGAGAAGGGCGGCGGTTCGATCACGGCGTTCTACACCGTGCTGTCCGAAGGCGACGACCAGCAAGACCCGATTGCCGACTCGGCGCGGGGTGTGCTGGACGGGCACATCGTGCTGTCCCGGCGTCTGGCCGAGGAGGGGCATTACCCGGCCATCGACATCGAGGCGTCCATCAGCCGGGTCATGCCGTCAGTGGTCGATCCGCAGCACATGGTGCAGGCGCAATACTTCAAGCAGTTGTGGTCGCGTTATCAACAGAGCCGCGACTTGATCAGTGTCGGCGCCTATGTGGCCGGCGGAGATCGCGAAACCGACCTCGCCATCAACCTGCAGCCGCAGTTGGTGCAATACCTGCGTCAGGGCCTGCACGACAACGAAAGCATGCAGAGCAGCGAGGCTCAGCTGGCGAAGATCTTCAATCCCCAGGGCGGGAGCTGATAGGTCATGGCGCAGAGTCGCGCGGCCCGTCTCGCTCCGGTGGTGGACATGGCTGAAAAAGCCGAGAAAACCGCGGTTCAGCGTCTGGGGCATTTTCAGGGGCAGGTCCGGCTTGCCGAAGCCAAGCTGGGCGACCTCGAAAAGTTTCGTTCCGACTACCAGCAGCAGTGGATCGACAAGGGCGCGCATGGCGTGTCGGGTCAGTGGCTGATGAACTATCAGCGCTTTCTCAATCAGCTGGAAACGGCGGTCAGTCAGCAGCGCCAGAGTCTGGCCTGGCATCAGAGCAATGTGAACAAGGCGCGCGGTGAGTGGCAGAAGGCTTATGCGCGGGTCGAGGGTTTGCGCAAGCTGGTGCAGCGGTATATCGATGAGGCGCGTGCGCTGGAGGACAGGCGGGAGCAGAAGTTGCTGGATGAGCTGTCGCAGCGGTTGCCTCGGCATGAGGCGTTTTGAGGTTTTAAGGATTTGAGTTTGTGAGTGTTTGGATCGCGTGTGGATCCGTTCTTTCGGTGGTGATCTTTGGGGTCTGGCTAACGCCAGATTTGTTCCGCCTTCGGCGGGTGGCTTGAAAAGCCCCTCTCTCTGTTTCAAGAAGCTGCCAAGTGTCTGGCTCCTGGTTAGGCCCGACTTCGTCGGTTACCTCTCCGGCGACGCTCCGTGGACCCGCGCCGAACGGACATCCATGTCCTGACGGCGCTCTCGCGGCATCCATGCCGCTCGGCCCACTCCACGCCACCTGCGTTCAGCCTGCACCCAAGTCGCGTTCTGTGGTGTCTGGACTGTCGCGCTAGAAAAGCAAAATCAAAAGCATCGGATGACGCGATACCTGTAGGAGCGCGCTTGCTCTGGGCCGCACTCGGACGACCTGCCGCGCATAGGTAGCAAAACCATGCGACTCGATCATGCTTGACGCACCGCATGCACAGGTCTTGCTGCGGGTTCGAAATATCAGGCTGATGCAGTCCCTGTAGGAGCGTGGCTTGTCCCGCGATCTGCCGGGAACCGGCAGCTAATTCTGTGAATGCGTTTTACCTGATACTGCGAAGGTGTCCGGTTTCACTGCTGCTTCGCAGCAGATCGCGGGACAAGCCACGCTCCTACAGGCTCGGGGTCAGCCTGATATTTTCGCTCCTGCTTTTGCTTTTCCTGCCTCGTCAGTCCAGACACCACAAATTGCGACTTGGTTGCAGCCTGAACCCTTGGTTACTTGGGGTCTTTTCAAGCAACCCGCCGAAGGCGGAACAGGTCTGGCGTTAGCCAGAATAACAACAAGCTCCCAGGCTACCTGGGTGGTGCGGCAACCGGACTTTTCCAGTCACTCACCGACGGCGAAACAATCTGGCCGTAACGCCGAACGCAGGTGCTGCAATCTTCCATTTGCCGCGCCGCACAACCAGTGCTAAAACTTCACCGTCTGACGTCGTTTCATATAAAGGATTTGTCCATGTCAGTAACTTCCAATCGTTCACCAGACGAGCAGCAGCTGACCATCAAGATCAAGGGACGCTTCGATTTTTCGACGCATCAGGACTTTCGCGGTGCCTATGAAAAAGAGACCAAGGCCAAGCGTTATGTGGTCGATCTGAAAGAAACCAATTACCTGGACAGCTCGGCGTTGGGCATGCTGCTGCTGTTGCGCGATCACGCCGGGGGCGAGCGGGCTGATGTGCGGTTGGAAAACTGCAGTGCAGACGTCGTCAAAATCCTCGCCATCTCCAACTTCTCCAAACTCTTCCAAATCGGCTGATGACGGGATCTGCGCCACCCGAGCGCCTGAAGATTCTCATCGCCGACGACAATGCCAGTGACCGCATGCTGCTCTCGGCGATCATCAGCCGCCAGGGGCATGAGGTGTTGAGCGCGAGCGATGGTGCCGAAGCGGTGGCGCTGTTCGAGCGTAATCGTCCGCAACTGGTGCTGATGGATGCCTTGATGCCCGTCATGGACGGTTTCGAGGCGGCCCGGCGAATCAAGGAGCTGGCGGGCGAAGCGCTGGTGCCGATCATCTTCCTCACCTCCTTGACCGAAGGTGAAGGGCTGGCCCGTTGCCTGGACGCCGGAGGTGACGATTTCGTCGCCAAGCCTTACAACCAGGGCGTACTGGCCGCCAAGATCAATGCGATGAACCGCCTGCGACTGCTTCAGGAAACCGTCCTGCAGCAGCGCGATCTCATTGCCCGGCATCACAAATACCTGCTCAACGAGCAACGCGTGGCGAAGGCCGTGTTCGACCAGATTGCCCATTCCGGTTGCCTGAGCGCCCCGAACATTCGCTATCTGCAATCGCCTTACGCGTTGTTCAACGGCGATCTGCTGCTCGCGGCGTGGGCGCCCTCCGGCAACATGCATGTGTTGCTCGGCGACTTTACCGGCCATGGCTTGCCGGCGGCGGTCGGGGCTATGCCGCTGGCGGAAGTGTTTTACGGCATGACGGCGAAGGGCTATGGCTTGCCGGAGACCCTTCGCGAAATGAACGCCAAGCTCAAGCGCATCCTGCCGGTGGACATGTTCTGCTGTGCGGCGCTGATCAGCATCAATTTCAAACAGCACCTGGTCGAGGTCTGGAACGGCGGTCTGCCGGACGGTTATCTGCTGCACGGCGATGGTCGGCCCCACACGCCGCTGGTGTCGGCGCATCTGCCGCTGGGGGTGTTGAGCGCGAACAGCTTTGACGACAACACCCAGGTTTATCCCTTCGGTGCGGGTGATCGGGTGTTTCTGTTGTCCGACGGAGTGGTCGACAGCACCGACGAGAGCGGCGAGATGTTTGGCACTCGGCGCCTGCAAAACGTATTCGTGTCCAACCGCAATCCCGCCATGCTGATCGAGGAAGTGCAGTGGGCGCTGGCGCGTTTTCGCGGGCAGGTGCGTGATGACGTCAGCATGGTCGAAGTCGGCTTCACGCAACCTGAGTTGCTGGGGCCGCCCTCGGTTATTTACACCGACAGCGGCGATTCAAGCCCGCTGGACTGGTCGGCGAGTTTCGAATTCCGCGCGTCGACGCTCAAACGCTTCAACCCCTTGCCTTACCTGTTGCAACTGCTGCAAGAGGTTCACGGCTTGCGCCTGCAGAGCAGCGAGTTGTACATCGTGCTCTCCGAGCTTTATAGCAATGCCCTGGAGCACGGCGTGCTGGGACTGGATTCCGCACTCAAACGCGATGCCGAAGGTTTTGCGCTCTACTACCAGCAACGTGGCGAGCGACTGGACGCGCTGGAGCGAGGGTTCATCCGCTTTAATTTTCAGATAATCCCGGTGGGGCAGGGTGGTCGCCTCATCGTCGAGGTGCATGACAGCGGCAGCGGCTTCGACGCTCAGCAGGTCCTGTCGCTGCCGCCTGCGGTGGATCAGTTGTCCGGCCGCGGCCTTAGCCTGGTTCGACAACTCAGCGACCGCTGCCAGTGGTCGCTGGATGGCCGTACAGCCTGTGTGGAGTTTGCGTGGGAGGGTCTGGCATACTCCCGCGATTCTTGATCAAGGAGCGAGCAAGTGGCGGATGAACATGTGGATGTGAGCGTTCTCGGAACGTTGCGTGATGTGATGGAGGGTGAATACCCGTCATTACTGGACGTTTTCATCAAGGACTCTGAGACGCGCGTCAGGGCGTTGAACCAGTTGATCCGCGCACCCGGTTTCTCGGTCGAGTCTGCCGCGCAATTGCAGCCGTTGGGCATGATGGCCCACAGCTTCAAAGGCAGCAGCAGCAACATGGGCGCCACGCGCCTGACCGAGTTGTGCCGTTTGCTGGAAGAGCTTGCGCGCAATCAGTCGGCCGCCGACGGCGCGGTGGTCAATCAACTGGTGCAGGCGATCACGGACGAGTTTAGCGTGGTACGTGATCTGTTCGACGTCGAATTGCAGGCCTGCACACTTCGTTAATGCCTCAGTCCATCATCGCTTTGCCGAACTGGCCCGCCATTTGCTAGATCTCTGTGCAATCGTGCTCTTGCGGAGATCAACATGGCCCTTGCCAACAATCCTTTACTCGCGGCTCTGACGGCTGCCAAAGCCCAGAAAGCCAGTACCAGCACTTCGGTAAAGGCGCCTGACCCCGTCAAGGACAAGACTTCCAGCTTTTCCAGCGTCTTTGCCAAACAGGCAGCGCCCAAGCCTTCCAGCGTCGACGATACGCCGGCCAAGCCTGCGAGCGCCAAGAGTTCGGCAGTCGACAAGAAGGACAGCGTCAGTCATTCGTCTGCCGCTCCTGACAAGACCGTTGCCGATAGCGGCAATGGCTTGCCTGCCAAAACGGTCAACGGGAAAGACAACAACGACGCCGGCAGCAGTGCCAGCGACGACGATGACGATGACACCGAAGACGACACCACGAGCACTGCAGATGCTTCAGCCGACGCGACGCTGGCTGACACGCCGGTCACCGACCCGGCGCTGGATCCGACGCTGGTCGTGACCCCGCCCGTCCAGGATCCCGCCCCGCCGGTTGTGGCTTCGCAAACCGTGGTGGACCCCGCGACATTGCTGTCCAACAGCGGCGCCCCGGTTGTTCCCCCGCCGGTGGTGCAGGCGCCGACTGACGCCACCGACGATAAGTTCGACCCGTCGGCTGACCCTTTGGAAGGGCTGACGGCCGTGCAGGTCGCGCTGGAAAACAAGGCGCAGCAGAACGCCCAGGCGACGGGCCATGGCAACGAGGCGGGCAAGACCTCGGGCAAGCAGGATCCGAACGCCGATCCGGCGCAATTGCTGGCCGGGAATCTGGCAGCGGCAGGGGATCAGCCGGTTGACAAGAGCACCACAGAGGGCGGCGACGACAAGGCGTTCAGCGGCTTGCTCGCTGACGGTTTGAAAGACGTGAAAGGCGCCACCAGCGATACCCGCGTGGATAACTTCGCCGAGCGTCTGGCGGCACTCTCCCAGGCTGCTCAGACCAAAACCAGTGCCGCCACCCCGGCGCCGTTGATGAGCCAGCCTTTGGCGATGAACCAGAACGGTTGGACTGAAGGCGTGGTCAACCGCGTGATGTACCTGTCGAGCCAGAGCTTGAAGCAGGCGGACATTCAACTGGAACCCGCCGAACTGGGACGCCTCGACATTCGCGTCAATATGGCGGCGGACCAGCAAACTCAAGTGACCTTCATGAGCGCCCACGTCGGCGTGCGTGAAGCGCTGGAAAGCCAGATGTCGCGTCTGCGTGACTCCTTCGCTCAGCAGGGCATGGGGCAGGTCGACGTCAACGTTTCGGATCAGTCGCGCAACATGCAACAGCAGGCGCAACAACAGTCCGGCGGTGACGCCCAGCGCGGCAACGGCACGGGTCGATCCGGTGGCGGCAGCGACCTGATCGCGGACGGCGCACCGGTCGATGCGGCCGCCGCAGCAGCCAATGCGCCGTTGACGGTGGTGGGTTCGAGCGCGGTCGACTATTACGCCTGATCCTGCGTGTAAATAACTGTGGGAGCGAGCTTGCTCGCGAAGGCTTAAGGTCCGGCACTGGGAGAATTATCCGCCGGGCCTCCGTTTTCGCGAGCAAGCTCGCTCCCACAGGTCGTTTCATGGCCGACAACCGGCGCCGTCGGTCCATCGGTTTTGAATTGAAAGCTTCAAACTCCTCCTGCGCCAACTCTGGCACAACCCTTGCTCTTCCTCTGTCACGCAACACTGAACCCCTTGGATAGTGACGGATTATTGGCATGGCGAAGAGCGACGACTCAGTTAAAGACCCCGCGAAAAAAGGCAAGCTGAAGGTCATCATCCTGGTAGTGGTGGGCTTGTTGCTGGCGATCGGTCTGTCGGTCGGCGCCACGTGGTTCATCATGCACAAGGCGGAAAGCAAACCGGACCCTGCGGTTGCCGCCGAGGCTGCGAACGTCAAGAAGGAAGCGATCTTCGAACCGCTGACACCGCCTTTTGTCGTTAACTACAACGTCAACGGCCGTCAGCGTTACATGCAGGTCAGCATTACTTTGCTGGCTCGCGATCACGCAGATCTGGAAGCGTTGAAAGTTCACATGCCGGTCATTCGCAATAACCTGGTCATGATGTTCTCCGGTCAGCCGTTCGACACCATCGCGACCCCGGTCGGTATGGAGATGCTGCGCCAGAAAGCCGCTGCCGTCGTGCAGGAAGTCGGCCAGAAGGAGCTGAACAAAAGCGTGATCGAACAGGTTCTTTTCACTAACTACGTATTGCAGTAGGACCACGACATGGCCGTGCAAGACCTGCTGTCCCAGGATGAAATCGACGCGCTGTTGCATGGCGTGGACGATGGTCTGGTGCAGACCGAAAGCGTTATCGAACCCGGCAGCGTCAAGAGTTACGACCTGACCAGTCAGGACCGCATCGTCCGTGGACGCATGCCGACCCTGGAAATGATCAACGAGCGTTTCGCCCGCTACACCCGCATCAGCATGTTCAACCTGCTGCGTCGCTCTGCCGACGTGGCGGTGGGCGGTGTGCAAGTGATGAAGTTCGGCGAATACGTGCACTCGCTCTATGTGCCGACCAGTCTGAACCTGGTGAAGATCAAACCGCTGCGCGGCACCGCGCTGTTCATTCTGGACGCCAAGCTGGTGTTCAAGCTGGTGGACAACTTCTTCGGTGGCGACGGCCGCCACGCCAAGATCGAAGGCCGTGAATTCACGCCGACCGAGCTGCGGGTGGTGCGCATCGTCCTCGATCAGGCGTTCATCGATCTGAAAGAAGCCTGGCAGGCGATCATGGAAGTCAATTTCGAGTACATCAACTCGGAAGTGAACCCGGCCATGGCCAACATCGTCGGCCCGAGCGAAGCGATCGTGGTATCGACCTTCCACATCGAGCTCGATGGCGGTGGTGGCGATCTGCACGTGACCATGCCGTATTCGATGATCGAGCCGGTACGCGAGATGCTCGACGCCGGTTTCCAGTCGGATCTGGACGATCAGGACGAGCGCTGGGTCAACGCCTTGAAACAGGACGTGCTCGACGTGGCGGTGCCGATGAGCGCCACCGTCGCCCGTCGTCAGCTGAAATTGCGCGACGTGCTGCACATGCAGCCCGGCGATGTGATTCCGGTGGAACTGCCGGAACACCTGATCATGCGCGCCAACGGGGTGCCGACGTTCAAGGTCAAGCTGGGTTCGCACAAGGGCAATCTGGCCCTGCAAGTGGTCGAACCGGTAGAACGCCGCTGACGAACTGCCGTCAGCGTCAGAACGTAGTGTTTAAACGATTTGCTGTGTCAACGAATATTGCTCGCCGAGGACAACCATGGCTGATGAAAACGAAATGAATTCCACAGACGACCAGGCACTGGCCGACGAGTGGGCGGCTGCCCTGGGTGAAGCGGGAGAGGGTGGTCAGGCTGATATCGACGCACTGCTGGCCGCCGATGCCGGGAATTCCTCCACCAACCGTCTGGCGATGGAAGAGTTCGGCAGCATGCCGAAGAACAATGCCCCGGTGACGCTGGACGGTCCGAACCTGGATGTGATCCTCGACATTCCGGTGTCGATTTCCATGGAAGTGGGCAGCACCGACATCAACATCCGCAACCTGCTGCAACTCAACCAGGGCTCGGTGATCGAGCTGGATCGTCTCGCGGGTGAGCCGCTGGATGTATTGGTCAACGGCACGTTGATCGCCCACGGTGAGGTGGTGGTGGTGAACGAGAAGTTCGGCATTCGCCTGACCGATGTGATCAGCCCGAGCGAACGCATCAAGAAGCTGCGTTAAGTGGGCGGATTTCTTGTGAAGGGGCTCAGGGCGCTGTCAGGCCTGTCGTTGCTGGCGCTGTCATGGGCGGTCATGGCCGCTGATCCTGCGGCCCCCGCGGCGAGTGCGCCTGCTGCAACGGCAGCAGCGTCGGCCGCTGCGCCGGTGGCCGTGCCGCCTGTGTCGAGTGCGTTGAGCAGCGGGGTGGGCGCCCAGTTGCTGCAGCTGGTGCTTGGCCTGTTATTGGTGGTCGGTCTGATTTTCGTCCTGGCCTGGCTGATGCGTCGGGTGCAGCGCGCCGGCCCTGCAGGTAATCAGGTGATTGAGCTGGTGGGATCGCGTGCACTCGGTCCGCGTGATCGGCTGGTGCTGGTTCAGGTCGGCAACGAGCAGGTGTTGCTGGGCGTTTCGCCGGGGAGCATCACCGCGCTGCACGTGATGAATGAGCCGGTCGCAGTGCCCGATACGCAGAACGCTACGCCAGAGTTCGCCCGACGCCTGATGGAAGCATTGGGCAATAAAGGCATCGCCGCGCCGCGCGCCGACAAGACGCGTCCGGGCACAGACGGCTCCGGCAACCCGGGTCAGAAGGATAAGAACTGATGCGCATTGTTTTGACGCTGCTGTTGCTGCTGGCAGCGCCGCTGGCGTTCGCCGCCGACCCGTTGTCGATCCCGGCGATCACGCTGGGCACGGGCGCCAATGGTCAGCAGGAGTATTCGGTCAGCCTGCAGATCCTGCTGATCATGACCGCGCTGAGTTTCATTCCGGCGTTCGTGATGCTGATGACCAGCTTCACACGGATCATCATCGTGTTCTCGATTCTGCGTCAGGCCCTGGGCTTGCAGCAGACGCCGTCGAACCAGATTCTCACCGGTATGGCGCTGTTTCTGACGTTGTTCATCATGGCGCCGGTGTTCGACCGTGTGAACAACGACGCCTTGCAGCCCTACCTGGCTGAAAAGCTCAGCGCGCAGGATGCAGTGGCCAAGGCCGAAGTGCCGATCAAGGACTTCATGCTGGCGCAGACTCGCTCCAGCGACCTGGACCTGTTCATGCGCCTGTCAAAACGCACCGACATCCCGACGCCTGATGCCGCGCCGCTGACGATCATTGTTCCGGCCTTCGTGACCTCGGAATTGAAGACCGCGTTTCAGATCGGTTTCATGATTTTCATCCCGTTTCTGATCATCGACCTGGTGGTCGCCAGCGTGCTGATGGCCATGGGTATGATGATGCTGTCGCCGCTGATCATTTCGCTGCCGTTCAAGATCATGCTGTTCGTGCTGGTGGATGGCTGGGCGCTGATCATCGGTACGCTGGCCGGCAGTTTTGGTGGTGTATGAGCCTGTTTGACGAGGAGTGCGCACTATGACCCCCGAAGTCGCCATCGACCTGTTTCGCGAAGCGTTGTGGTTGACCACCACAATGGTGGCGATCCTTGTGGTGCCGAGCCTGATCGTCGGCCTGATCGTGTCGATGTTTCAGGCGGCCACCCAGATCAACGAACAGACATTGAGCTTTCTGCCGCGTCTGCTGGTCATGCTCGTGACCCTGATCGTCGTGGGTCCATGGCTGGTGCGGACCTTCATGGAGTACATCATTTCGCTGTACACCAGCATTCCTCAAGTCATCGGCTGATTTTCGAATGGAACCTGTGCTGGCGCTGACCGACACGCAGATCAGCACGTGGGTCGCAGCCTTCATGTTGCCGTTGTTTCGCATCGCGGCCGTGCTGATGACCATGCCGATCTTTGGTACGACACTGGTGCCCAATCGGGTGCGTCTTTACCTTTCCCTCGCGATCACGGTGGTGGTCGCGCCCAGCCTGCCGCCAATGCCAGCCGTGCATGCACTGGACCTCAGTGCGCTGCTGCTGATCGCTGAGCAGATCATCATTGGCACTGCGCTGGGGTTGTCGCTGCAAATGTTCTTTCAGGCTTTTGTCATCGCCGGCCAGATCATTGCCGTGCAGATGGGCATGGGCTTTGCGTCCATGGTCGACCCGGTCAACGGCGTCTCGGTGGCGGTGATCGGGCAGTTCTTCACCATGCTGGTGACGCTGTTGTTCCTGTCGATGAATGGCCATTTGGTGGTCTTCGAAGTGCTCATTGAAAGCTTCACCACGCTGCCCGTGGGCGATGGCCTGGTGGTCGCCAATTTCTGGGAACTGGTGCTGCGTCTTGGCTGGGTGCTGGGCGCGGGGCTGATTCTGGTCTTGCCGGCAATCACCGCGTTGCTGGTGGTCAACATCGCCATGGGCGTGATGACCCGCGCCGCCCCGCAATTAAACATCTTCTCCATCGGTTTCCCGCTGACGCTGGTGTTGGGCATGGGGATCCTGTGGATCACCCTTGGCGACATTCTCAACCAATATCAACCGCTGGCGGTCGACGCCTTGCAGTTGCTCAAGGAAATGATCAGGGCGCGCTGACATGGCTGAAAGCGAGAGCGGTCAGGACAAAACAGAAGACCCCACGGACAAACGAAAACGTGAGGCCAGGGAGAAGGGCGAAATCGCCCGCTCCAAAGAACTCAATACGGTCATCATCATGATCGTCGGAGCTGCCGGTTTGCTGGCGTTCGGCGGGTCGATGGCGGAAATGATGATGCAGTTGATGCGCGACAATTTCACCATCACCCGTGAAGCGCTGATGGACGAGCGCAGCATGGGCCTGATGCTCATGACGTCCGGCAAGGCGGCGCTGCTGTCGGTTCAACCGATCCTGGTGGCGTTGACCATCGCCGCGTTGGTCGGTCCTATCTCCCTCGGTGGCTGGCTCTTCGCGGCAGGCTCACTGGCGCCCAAGTTCAGCCGCATGAACCCGGCAGCGGGCCTCAAGCGCATGGTATCGCCCAAGGCATTAATCGAGCTGCTCAAGTCGTTGGCCAAGTTTTTTATCGTGCTCGTTGTGGCGCTGGTGGTGCTGTCCAAGGACAAGGCCGACCTGGTGTCCATCGCCCACGAACCCATGGAAATGGCGATCGTGCACAGCCTGCAATTGGTGGGCTGGAGTACGTTGTGGATGGCGTTGGGGCTTGTGATCATCGCCGCCGTGGACGTGCCGGTACAGTTATGGGAAGCGCACAAAAAGCTGCTGATGACCAAGCAGGAAGTGCGTGACGAGCATAAGGACAGTGAGGGGCGGCCGGAGGTCAAGCAGCGAATTCGTCAGTTGCAGCGCGAGATGTCGCAGCGGCGGATGATGTCGGCGATTCCCGAGGCCGATGTGGTCATCACCAACCCGACCCACTATGCGGTGGCGCTCAAGTACGATCAGGACAAGGGCGGGGCGCCGGTGTTGTTGGCCAAGGGCAGTGATTTCATGGCGCTGAAGATTCGCGAGATCGCGGCGCAGCATCAGATTCTGTTGCTTGAGTCGCCTGCGCTGGCGCGGTCGATCTACTACAGCACCGAGCTTGAGCAGGAGATCCCGGCGGGGTTGTACCTGGCGGTGGCTCAGGTGTTGGCGTATGTGTATCAGATCCGGCAGTTCCGGCAGGGGCGTGGCAAGCGGCCTGATCCTTTGCGGGATGATTTGCCGATTCCGCCGGATTTGAGGCGGGATTCTTAGGTTTGGTTGGGATCAAGATCAAGATCAGGATCAACAGCGATTCGTCCTAACGGCCGAACTGTTTCGCCTTCGGCGAGTTACTTGAAAAGACACCAAGTAACCAAGTGTCCTGGCTCCTGGCTTGGCCCGACTTCGTCGGGTACCCGCACTCCGACGACGCTCCATGGGCCCGCGCCGAACGGACATCCCTGTCCTGACGGCGCTCTCGCGGCATCCATGCCGCTCGGCCTACTGCGCGTCGTCTGCGTTTGGCCTGCACCCAAGTCGCGTTTTGTGTTGTCTGGTCTGTCGCGTACAAGAGCGACGCGGGCTGGAGCTAACGCTCCTCGCTTTCTTGGTTCGTGCGTCCATCTCCCTCGCTCCACTCTCAACTGTAGGAGCGTGGCTTGTCCCGCGATCTACCGCACAGCGGTAGCAAAATCAGGCGACTCGATGAGGCCTGACACCCCGCACGCACAGGTCTTGCTGCCGGTTCCCGGCAGATAGCGGGACAAGCGCGCTCCTACAATTTGGGGTGCGTTCGGACGTTTGATGATCGAATCAAGAAGCGAAGAGCGTTGGCTCCAGACCAGAAACAGAAACGTCAGGTTGACGCAGTCCCTGTAGGAGCGTGGCTTGTGTCTGGGCCGCATCCGGACGATCTACCGCGCAGCGGTAGCAAAATCAGGCGACTCGATTCTGCCTGACACTCCGCATGCACCGGTCTTGCTGCCGGTTCCCGGCAGATCGCGGGACAAGCCACGCTCCTACAGTTGAGAGTGGAGCAAGGGAGATGGATGCAAGGACCAAGAAAGCGAAGGGCGTTAGCTCCAGCCCGCGTCGCTCTTGTACGCGATAGCCCAGACACCGCAAAACGCGACTTGGGTGCAGGCTGAACGCTTCTGCCGTTAGGCAGAATCAGGCAGTCACCCAAATCTGCCAACCACCCCACAAATCCCATACTGGCACCTTGCTATTTTCAACCCGTTCCAAGAGTTGGACAGGTTTTTGCAATACCTGCGTTACAACGCCTCTGGCGTCAAAAGTTTGATTTAACGCGCAGGTACAGAATCGGTGGATCGCTCTCAGTTAATCTCTAACGCTCGCATTGGACTGGTCGGTCTGGGCCGTGGTCAGTTGGGCGTGCCGTTGCTGTTGCTGGTCATGCTGGCAATGATGATGTTGCCGATGCCGCCGTTCCTGCTGGACGTGTTCTTCACGTTCAACATCGCGCTGTCGATCGTCGTACTGCTCGTCTGCGTGTACGCCCTGCGTCCATTGGACTTCTCGGTGTTCCCCACCATCCTGCTGATCGCAACCCTGTTGCGGCTGGCGCTGAACGTCGCGTCCACCCGCGTCGTCATGCTCCACGGTCAGGACGGTCACGCCGCGGCCGGTAAGGTGATTCAGGCCTTCGGTGAAGTGGTGATCGGCGGTAACTACGTCGTCGGTATCGTGGTCTTCGCGATCCTGATGATCATCAACTTCGTCGTGGTGACCAAGGGTGCCGGTCGTATCTCCGAGGTGAGCGCGCGTTTCACCCTCGATGCGATGCCCGGTAAACAAATGGCGATCGACGCTGACCTCAACGCCGGTCTGATCGATCAACCCGAAGCCAAGCGCCGCCGTCTGGAAGTCGCCCAGGAAGCCGAGTTCTACGGCTCCATGGACGGTGCCAGCAAGTTCGTGCGCGGTGACGCCATCGCCGGCCTGCTGATTCTGTTCATCAACCTCATCGGCGGCATGCTGGTGGGCATCCTTCAGCACAACATGACCTTCGCCGACGCGGGCAAGGTGTATGCCTTGCTGACCATTGGTGACGGTTTGGTGGCGCAATTGCCATCGCTGCTGCTCTCCACCGCCGCTGCGATCATGGTGACCCGTGCGTCCGGCTCGGAAGAAATGGGCAAGCTGGTCGGTCGTCAGATGTTCACCTCGCACAAGGCGCTGGCCGTTTCCGCCGGCATCATGATCGTGATGGGCCTGGTACCGGGCATGCCGCACTTTTCGTTCATCAGCCTGGGGCTGGTGGCGGCGGGTGGTGCGTACCTGCTGTGGAAAAAGCAGAACATGGTCAAGCTGGCGGCGATTCAAGAGGTCAAGCGTCAGCAGGAGCTGCTGCCCGCACCGAACCGCGTGCAGGAATCCAAAGAGCTGGGCTGGGATGACGTGACCCCGATCGACATGATCGGCCTGGAAGTGGGTTATCGCCTGATTCCGCTGGTGGACCGTAACCAGGGTGGTCAGTTGCTGGCGCGGATCAAGGGCGTGCGCAAGAAGCTCTCGCAAGAGCTGGGCTTCCTGATGCCGACCGTTCACATTCGCGACAACCTCGATCTGGCGCCAAGTGCCTATCGCCTGACCCTGATGGGCGTGACGCTGGCCGAGGCCGAGATTTATCCGGACCGTGAGCTCGCGATCAACCCCGGCCAGGTGTTTGGCAGCCTTAACGGCATTAATGCCAAAGACCCGGCGTTCGGGCTGGAAGCGGTGTGGATCGAAATCAGCCAGCGCGCTCAGGCGCAGTCGCTGGGCTATACCGTGGTCGATGCCAGCACTGTAGTGGCAACCCACTTGAACCAGATACTCTATAAACACTCTCATGAGTTGATTGGTCATGAAGAAGTCCAGCAACTGATGACGTTGCTGGCCAAGAGCTCGCCAAAACTGGCCGAGGAGCTGGTCCCAGGCGTGCTGTCTTTGTCCGCGCTGCTCAAGGTGTTGCAGGCGCTTTTGGCCGAGCAGGTGCCGGTGCGCGATATTCGCAGTATTGCCGAAGCCATCGCCAACAATGCTGCGCGGAGTCAAGATACCGCCGCATTGGTGGCGGCCGTCCGGGTCGGTTTGTCCCGCGCAATCGTCCAAAGCATTGTCGGCATTGAGCCGGAGCTGCCTGTTATCACCCTTGAGCCAAGGTTGGAACAGATATTGCTCAATAGTCTGCAGAAGGCGGGACAGGGTCAGGAAGAAGGCGTTCTGCTCGAACCGAGCATGGCTGAGAAACTTCAGCGCTCGTTGATCGAAGCGGCGCAGCGTCAGGAGATGCAGGGTCAGCCGGTTATTTTGTTGGTCGCAGGTCCGGTTCGCGCCATGTTGTCCCGCTTTGGACGTCTGGCAGTACCGAATATGCATGTTTTGGCTTACCAGGAAATTCCTGACAATAAGCAAGTCACCATCGTAGCGACTGTCGGGCCGAACGGCTGAGGTAGTGAGTCATGCAAGTTAAGCGTTTTTTCGCCGCCGATATGCGACAAGCCATGAAACTGGTTCGTGATGAGCTGGGCGCTGAAGCCGCCATCATCGGCAACCGGCGCATCGCCGGTGGCGTGGAACTGACAGCCGCGCTGGACTACAAACTGTCCGCGCTGGCGCCGCGTGTGCCGAACATCGAGCTCGAAGACGAACTGCGCAAGACCCAGTCGCGCATCGTCACCGCTCAGGCTGAGCTGACCCATCGCAGCGAGCTGGACACTGTCGCCAACCGTCAGTTGTTCGCCGGTCTTGCGATGGACGACAACAAGCAGATCGAGCCGACGCTGGACGAACCGTTTCGCCCTTCGATCCATGCGGCCATCGCGGCTGATCGTGCCGAACGCGCTGAGCGTCAATCGGCCGCCGACCCTGCTGTGAGCCAGCGTGCGTACGACTCGATGCGTTCCGAATTGAATGGGCTGCGCGAACTGCTGGAAGTGCAGCTGGGTTCGCTGGCCTGGAATCAGTTGCAAGGCAGCCGTCCGCAACAGGCCAATCTCTGGCGTCGTCTGCAGCGCATCGGCCTGTCCGGTCCGCTGTCCCGCGACTTGCTGGCGATGGTGCCGGAAGGCGGCGATCAGGCGCACACCTGGCGCATGTTGCTGGCGCATCTGGCGCGCATGATCTCGACGCCGGACGTCGAGCCGCTGGAAGAGGGCGGTGTGATCGCCATGGTCGGACCTGCCGGTATGGGCAAGACCACCACGCTGGCAAAACTTGCCGCGCGATATGTGTTGAAATACGGCGCGCAAAACATCGCGCTGGTGAGCATGGACAGCTTCAGGATCGGTGCTCAGGAACAACTCAAGACGCTGGGACGTATTCTCAATGTGCCGGTGACTCACGTCGATCCGGGGCAGTCCCTGGCTCAGGCGCTGGAACCGCTGCTGCGCAAGCGCGTGGTGTTGATCGACACCGCCGGTTTGCAAGCGAGCGACCCGGCCCTGCGTCTGCAACTGGAAAGTCTGGCAGGTCGCGGCATCAAGGCGCGCAACTACCTGGTGCTGGCGACGACCAGCCAGAAGCAGGTGCTGACGGCGGCCTATCACAGTTACAAGCGTTGCGGCCTGGCCGGGTGCATCCTGACCAAGCTGGACGAAACCGCAAGCCTCGGCGAAGTGCTGAGCCTGGCGGTGACTCACGAGTTGCCGGTGGCCTACCTCACGGATGGTCCACGGATACCCGATGATCTGCATCTTCCACGCCGGCACCAGCTCGTGAGCAGGGCTGTCAGCGTGCAGATGCAGGAGGAGCCTAGCGAGGAAGCGATGGCGGATATGTTTGCGGATCTTTATCACAGCACCGGCAAGCGCGCGGGCTAGGTAGGGAAAATGACATTGGAAAATACCTGCATCGATGGTCTGCCAGGCATTGTTCACACAGTGAACGTGCAGCCCGAAATGTGGCTTAGGTCTAAGCAAGACAAGGTAAAAAATTAACATGGGCAGCATGCATCCCGTTCAGGTTATCGCGGTGACCGGTGGCAAAGGTGGCGTAGGCAAGACCAACGTGTCAGTGAACCTCTCGCTGGCCCTGGCCGAGCTGGGACGTCGCGTCATGTTGCTGGACGCCGATCTGGGTCTGGCCAATGTCGACGTATTGTTGGGACTGACCCCGAAACGCACCCTTGCCGATGTCATCGAGGGGCGGTGCGAGCTGCGCGATGTCCTGTTGCAGGGCCCCGGCGGCGTGCGCATCGTGCCTGCGGCATCGGGCACCCAGAGCATGGTTCACCTGACGCCTGCGCAACACGCCGGCCTGATTCAGGCGTTCAGCGATATCGGCGACAACCTGGATGTGCTGGTGATCGACACCGCTGCCGGGATCGGCGAATCGGTGGTCAGCTTCGTACGCGCGGCACAGGAAGTGCTGCTGGTGGTCTGCGACGAGCCGACCTCGATCACTGACGCCTACGCCCTGATCAAGCTGCTCAACCGCGACTACGGCATGAACCGCTTCCGCGTGCTGGCCAACATGGCTCAGAGCCCGCAGGAAGGGCGAAACCTGTTCGCCAAGCTGACCAAGGTCACCGACCGCTTCCTCGACGTGGCGCTGCAGTATGTGGGCGCGGTGCCTTACGACGAGTGCGTGCGCAAGGCTGTGCAGAAGCAGCGTGCGGTGTACGAAGCATTTCCACGTTCCAAATGCGCGCTGGCGTTCAAGGCCATCGCGCAGAAGGTCGATACCTGGCCATTGCCGGCGAACCCGCGTGGCCACCTTGAATTTTTCGTTGAACGTCTGGTTCACCAGACCAGCGCAGGGCCAGTGTCATGACACCGAGCGGGTATCGCATGTACAGCAAATCTTCCAAAGATTCCCAGTATGAGCTGATCGAGCGTTATGCCCCTCTGGTCAAGCGCATCGCTTACCACTTGCTGGCGCGTCTGCCAGCCAGTGTGCAGGTCGAAGACCTGATCCAGGCCGGCATGATCGGTCTGCTAGAGGTATCGACCAAGTACGACTCCACCAAGGGTGCGAGCTTCGAGACGTACGCGGGTATTCGAATCCGCGGCGCGATGCTCGACGAAGTGCGCAAGGGCGACTGGGCACCGCGCTCGGTTCACCGCAATACGCGCATGGTCAGCGACGCGATTCGTGCAATTGAAGCAAAAACCGGCCGTGACGCTAAAGATCACGAGGTTGCTGCCGAACTTCAATTGAGTCTCGACGATTACTACGGGATTTTGAACGACACCTTGGGCAGTCGCCTGTTCAGCTTCGACGACCTTTTGCAGGACGGCGAGCATGAAGGGCTGCACGAGGACGGCGCGAGCCAGTCGCTCGAACCGTCGCGCGATCTGGAAGACGAACGTTTCCAGAGCGCCTTGGCGGACGCCATTGCCAACCTGCCCGAGCGTGAACGCCTGGTGCTGGCGCTGTACTACGACGAAGAGCTGAACCTCAAGGAAATCGGTGAGGTCCTGGGTGTCAGCGAGTCGCGCGTCAGTCAGCTGCACAGTCAGTGCGCTGCGCGGTTGCGGGGTCGGTTGGGCGAGTGGCGCGCGCGTTGACTCATCGAACGCGGGCCGTGGTGTCTGCGTGATGCATGTAAGGCCGGCTGTGCAATAACCGTTGTGTGGGTGAGAAGGGAGACAAGGCAGGAGCCGGTCGGATCAGGGCTTTCAGAGTCCGGTTCCGCTGTGCTCGTCCATTGTCGAGTCGTAAACCCCCTTAATTGTTTTCGCAAAACGGGCCATTGGTTTGTGCCGGTATTGATTGAACGCGCGTCCAGGTGCTGGACGCGTTAAAGACTGCTTGGAGGTCGAATTGGACAAGAACATGAAAATCCTCATCGTTGATGACTTCTCAACGATGCGGCGGATCATAAAAAACCTGTTGCGTGACCTTGGGTTCACCAACACGGCCGAAGCAGATGACGGTACCACCGCATTGCCGATGCTGCAGAGCGGGGCCTTTGATTTCCTGGTGACTGACTGGAACATGCCTGGCATGTCCGGCATCGACTTGCTGCGTCAGGTGCGTGCCGATGAACGCCTGCGTCATCTGCCGGTGTTGATGGTGACTGCCGAGGCCAAGCGCGAGCAGATCATCGAGGCCGCTCAGGCCGGCGTGAACGGCTACGTGGTGAAGCCATTCACCGCACAGGTGCTCAAAGAAAAGATCGAGAAGATATTCGAGCGCGTCAATAGCTGATGTCCGCTGCGAGGGCGCTATGGATTCCAAAGATTCGACAATGGGTGACTTCGAGTCGACCCTGAAGAAACACGCACAGGAACTCGTCGCCAGCCTTGAAAAAGGCAAGTTCGGCGACGCCGTGCAACTTATCCATGAGCTTAATCAGACCCGGGATCGCGGCCTGTATCAGGAAGTTGGCAAGCTCACGCGTGAACTCCACAGTGCGATCGTCAATTTCCAGATTGACCCGCATATGCCGCAAGCCGAAGAAGTGTCCCAGATCACCGATGCCACCGAGCGCCTGTCGTATGTGGTCAGGCTCACGGAAGGTGCGGCCAACCGCACCATGGATCTGGTGGAGCAAAGCACGCCTTTGATGAACGGCCTCAGTGCCGACGCCAAGGCGTTGAGTGCCGATTGGGGGCGCTTCATGCGTCGCGAGATCGGCGCCGAAGAGTTTCGTGATCTGGCCCGCCGCGTCGAAGGTTTTCTGACGCGCAGCGAGAAGGAGACCCATGAGGTCGCCAGCCACCTGAACGACATTCTGCTGGCTCAGGATTATCAGGACCTGACCGGTCAGGTGATCAAGCGCGTCACGCAGTTGGTGACGGAAGTGGAGAGCAATCTGCTCAAGCTCGTGCTGATGGCCAGCCAGGTCGATCGCTTTGCCGGGATCGAGCACGATCAGGAAGTGTTCCGTAAGCAAAAAGAAGAAGAAAAACTTCATTCCAAGGGTGAAGGTCCGCAGATTCATGCCGATAAACGTGAAGACGTCGTATCCGGTCAGGATGATGTAGACGATCTGCTATCCAGCCTTGGCTTCTAACTTCTAGATCCCAGGTTCTATGTGAAAGTGGCTGTGGTGCTGCGCGCGAATGCTTCGACGAAGGTAATGCGCGCAGACCCTCGATGCAGCCTCTGGATCGGTTTGACGGTTAATTTTAGGAGCACCCCCAATGAGCTTCGGCGCCGATGAAGAAATCCTTCAGGATTTTCTGGTAGAGGCCGGCGAGATTCTGGAGCAGTTGTCCGAGCAGTTGGTCGAGCTGGAAAGCCGACCTGACGATGCGGACCTGCTCAATGCAATTTTTCGCGGTTTTCACACTGTAAAAGGGGGCGCCGGCTTCCTCCAGCTCAACGAGCTGGTTGAATGCTGTCACATCGCCGAAAACGTGTTCGACATCCTGCGCAAAGGTGAGCGCCGGGTCGACTCGGAGCTCATGGACGTCGTGCTCGAAGCGCTGGACACCGTCAACAGCATGTTCGGTCAGGTCCGCGAACGTTCGGACATCACACCGGCCACACCTGAGTTGCTCGCCGCGCTGTCGCGTCTGGCAGAGCCTGCGTCGGCTGACGAAGCAGCGGCTGCGCCTGCTCCGGTGGTCGAAGCGGTTGCCGAAGCGCCGTCCGAAGACATAACCGACCAGGAATTTGAACAACTCCTGGATTCGCTGAACGCCGTCAAGGCCCAAGCAGCCGGTGCTGCGGTGTCGGTGCCAGCACCTGACGCGCCTGTGTCGACGCCTGCTCCAGCGGCTGATGCGGCCAGCGACGAAATCACCGACGCTGAATTCGAATCGCTGCTCGATCAACTGCACGGCAAAGGCCAGTTTGCGGCCGATGCCGTGGTGCCTGCGGCCGCTGCCGCACCCGCGGCGCAACCTGCCAGCGATGAAATCACCGATGACGAATTCGAAGCGTTGCTGGATCAACTGCACGGCAAAGGTTCGTTTTCGCCCGACGCCAGCGCCGCTCCTGCTGCTCCAGTGGCGCCTGCTGCTGCGACCGACGCCAAGGCCGCTGCATCGGATGAAATCACGGACAACGAATTTGAAGACCTGCTGGATCAACTGCACGGCAAGGGCAAGTTCGAGCCTGCGGTAGCGGCTTCTGCAGCCACGGCCACTGCGCCGGCCAAGAAAGCCGAGCCTGCGAACGTTGAGCCACCGAAAGCCGAACCGGCCAAGCCGGCTGCTGCGTCTGCCGCTGCCGCACCTGCCAAGGCCGCTCCGGCACCTGCTGCTGCCCCCGCGGCGGCACGGGCACCGGCGCCGGTCGCCGAGAAGGCACCGACCGAGGCCGAAACCACCGTGCGCGTCGACACCGCGCGGCTGGACGAAATCATGAACATGGTCGGCGAACTGGTGCTGGTGCGTAACCGGCTGGTGCGCCTGGGCGCCAACAGTTCGGACGAAGCCATGTCCAAGGCCGTGTCCAACCTGGACGTGGTCACCGCTGACCTGCAGACGGCGGTGATGAAAACCCGCATGCAGCCGATCAAGAAAGTGTTCGGTCGCTTCCCGCGACTGGTTCGCGATCTGGCACGTCAGCTGAAGAAAGAAATCAACCTTGAACTGGTGGGTGAAGAAACCGACCTGGACAAGAACCTGGTCGAGGCACTGGCCGATCCGTTGGTGCACTTGGTGCGCAACGCGGTGGACCATGGCATCGAATCGCCGGAAGAGCGCGAAGCTTCGGGCAAGGCCCGGGGCGGTCGCGTGGTGCTCTCGGCGGAACAGGAAGGCGACCACATCCTGCTGTCGATTTCCGATGACGGCAAAGGCATGGACCCGGCGGTACTGCGCGCAATCGCGGTCAAGCGCGGGGTCATGGACAAGGATGCGGCGGACCGTCTGAGCGACACCGACTGCTACAACCTGATCTTCGCGCCGGGCTTCTCGACCAAGACCGAGATTTCGGATGTGTCGGGCCGTGGCGTGGGCATGGACGTGGTGAAAACCAAGATTGCCCAGCTCAACGGCTCGATCAATATCTACTCGACCAAGGGCCAGGGTTCGAAGATCGTCATCAAGGTGCCGTTGACCCTGGCGATCATGCCGACCCTGATGGTGATGCTGGGCAACCAGGCGTTCGCCTTCCCGCTGGTCAACGTCAACGAGATCTTCCACCTCGACCTGTCGACCACCAACGTCGTCGATGGCCAGGAAGTGGTGATCGTGCGCGACAAGGCACTGCCGCTGTTCTACCTCAAGCGCTGGCTGGTCAGCTCGGCCGCGCACGAGGAACAACGCGAAGGCCACGTGGTGATCCTCTCGGTCGGCACTCAGCGCATCGGCTTCGTCGTCGATCAGCTCGTGGGTCAGGAAGAAGTGGTCATCAAACCGCTGGGCAAGATGTTGCAAGGTACGCCAGGCATGTCGGGCGCCACCATTACCGGTGACGGCCGCATCGCCCTGATTCTCGACGTACCGAGCATGCTCAAGCGTTACGCCGCGCGGCGTATTTGATCCGGCAATGCAATGACCTGTGTGGGAGCGAATTCATTCGCGAAAGATGCATCAGGCGACGCTGCGGCGTCGGCTGAACGGGCCCATCGCGAATGAGTTCGCTCCCACAGGTTTTTTATCCACCCTGGTCATTTCGGTGGGGCAGATGTTGACGAAGCGGGCGTTGCAATTGGCCGGTTTTGTCCAATGGAGTGTTTATGGCAGTCAAGGTTCTGGTGGTAGACGACTCCGGCTTTTTTCGCCGGCGCGTCTCGGAAATTCTTTCCTCTGACACAACGATTCAAGTGGTCGGCACCGCCACCAATGGCAAGGAAGCGATCGAGCAGGCCCTGGCCCTCAAGCCCGATGTCATCACCATGGACTACGAAATGCCGATGATGGATGGCATTACTGCCGTTCGCCACATCATGCAGCGCTGTCCTACGCCGGTTCTGATGTTCTCCTCGCTGACGCACGAAGGCGCCCGGGTCACCCTGGATGCACTGGATGCGGGTGCGGTGGATTTCCTGCCGAAGAATTTCGAAGACATTTCGCGTAACCCTGACAAGGTCAAGCAGATGCTGTGCGAGAAAGTGCACAGCATTTCTCGCAGTAACCGCCGCTCCACTGGTTTTGCTGCCGCACCCGTTGTCGCGCCTGCTGCGTCGACCCCTGCGCCAGCCCCGGGTGCGTTGCGCAGCCCGGCCCCGGCGGCAGGGACGGCGCGTCCTGCACCGGCGCGTCCTCTGGCCGGGACGTCCACTCACCCTGCGCCTGCTCATCACGCGTCGGCACCTGCCACGCACAATTCGCCCGCGCCCAAGCGCAAGGCCTACAAGCTGGTCGCCATCGGCACCTCCACGGGTGGTCCGGTTGCGCTGCAGCGCGTGCTGACCCAGCTGCCCGCCAATTTTCCGGCTCCGATCGTGCTGATTCAGCACATGCCGGCGGCGTTCACCAAGGCCTTCGCCGAGCGCCTCGACAAACTGTGCCGCATCAGCGTCAAGGAAGCCGAAGACGGCGACATTCTGCGTCCGGGGCTGGCGCTGCTGGCGCCTGGCGGCAAGCAGATGATGGTCGACGGCCGTGGAGCGGTGAAAATCCTGCCGGGTGACGAGCGCCTCAACTACAAGCCGTGCGTCGACATCACCTTTGGTTCAGCGGCCAAGTCCTACGGCGACAAAGTGCTCGCGGTGGTGCTGACCGGCATGGGCGCGGACGGTCGCGAAGGCGCGCGTCTGCTCAAGCAGGGCGGCAGTCACATCTGGGCGCAGGACGAAGCCAGCTGCGTGATCTACGGCATGCCGATGGCCATCGTCAAAGCCGATCTGGCGGACGCCGTTTACAGCCTGGACGATATCGGGCGTCACTTGGTCGAGGCGTGTCTGTAATGGATGTTTTGACACTTATCGGGATCATTCTGGCGTTCGTCGCCATCATCGGCGGTAACTTTCTGGAAGGTGGCCACCTGGGCGCCTTGCTCAACGGGCCCGCTGCGCTGATCGTGCTGGGCGGCACCCTCGCGGCCTGCCTGTTGCAGACGCCGATGAGCGCCTTCAAACGCGCGATTCAGATCTTCGTCTGGATTCTGTTTCCGCCGCGCATCGACCTGGCCGGCGGCATCGACCGTGTGGTGTCGTGGAGCCTGACCGCGCGCAAGGAAGGCCTGCTGGGCCTTGAATCCGTGGCCGATGGCGAGCCCGATGCGTACTCGCGCAAAGGCCTGCAATTGCTGGTCGACGGTGCCGAGCCGGAAGCCATTCGCAGCATCCTGGAAGTGGACTTCATGACCCAGGAAAGCCGTGACATTCAGGCGGCCAAAGTCTTTGAAAGCATGGGCGGCTGCGCGCCGACCGTGGGCATCATCGGTGCGGTCATGGGCCTGATCCACGTGATGGGCAACCTTGCTGACCCGAACCAGTTGGGCAGTGGCATTGCAGTCGCGTTCGTGGCAACCATCTATGGCGTGGCTTCGGCCAACCTGATCCTGCTGCCGGTGGCCAACAAGCTCAAAGCCGTTGCCATTCGTCAGTCGCGTTACCGTGAAATGCTTCTCGAAGGCCTGCTGTCCATTGCCGAAGGCGAGAACCCGCGTTCGATCGAATTGAAGCTGCAAGGCTTCATGGAGTGATGGACTGATGGCCCGTCGACGTCGCCACGAAGAGCACGAAAATCACGAGCGCTGGCTGGTGTCCTACGCCGACTTCATCACGCTGCTGTTCGCGTTTTTTGTGGTCATGTACTCCATCTCGTCGCTCAACGAAGGCAAGTACAAGGTGCTGTCCGAAGCGCTGGTCGGCGTGTTCAACGAAGCCGAGCGCAGCGTGAAGCCAATCCCGATCGGTGAGCAGAAGCCGCAGACCGTTCGGCCAGCCGATCCTCTGGTTCAAGACAGCGAGCAGACCGATGCCGCCCTGGGGCAGGGCGCACAGGACCCGCTGAAATCCATCGCCGATGACGTGAATGCCGCGTTCGGCGACTTGATCGCCTCAAAACAGATGACCGTGCGCGGCAACGAGCTGTGGATCGAGATCGAGCTCAACTCCAGCCTGCTCTTCGGCAGCGGCGATGCCATGCCCAGCAACCAGGCGTTCGATTTGATCGACAAAGTGGCGAAAATCATCAAGCCGTTCGACAACCCGATTCACGTCGAAGGTTTCACCGATGACCAGCCGATCAATACGGGGCAGTTCCCGAGCAACTGGGAGCTGTCGTCGGCGCGTTCTTCGAGCATCGTGCGCATGCTGGCCATGGACGGGATCAATCCGGCGCGTCTGGCGTCGGTCGGCTACGGCGAGTTCCAGCCGCTGACGTCCAACGCCACCGCCGATGGCCGTGCGCGCAACCGTCGTGTGGTGCTGGTGATTTCCCGCAACCTGGACGTGCGCCGCAGCCTGACGGGTTCCGGCACTACGGCCAATGCGAAACCGGATGCTGCACTGCGTCGTGCTGGCACGCAAACTGCACCTGTCCCAGCCAAGCCGTCGCAAGGCGTCAAATCTTCGTCATCTGCCCCTTAATTCTCGGTCACCGTTTGGGTCCGGGGGGAAAACGAACACATGAGAGTCTGGGCAGTAGCCAATCAGAAAGGCGGGGTCGGCAAGACCACCACCTCAATCGCTTTAGCCGGGTTGCTGGCCGAGGCGGGCAAGCGCGTGGTCGTGGTCGACCTGGACCCTCACGGCTCGATGACCAGTTATTTCGGCCACAACCCCGATGCGCTGGAACACAGTTGTTTCGACCTGTTCCTGAATAAAGGCGCCGTGCCGGATGGGTTGCCCGGCCAGTTGTTGTTGCCCACCAGTGACAAACGTATTTCCCTGCTGCCTTCCAGCACCGCGCTCGCCACCCTTGAGCGCCAGTCGCCGGGCCAGAGCGGGCTGGGCCTGGTGATTGCCAAGAGCCTTGCGCAGCTGTGGCAGGATTTCGATTACGCGATCATCGACAGCCCGCCGTTGCTGGGCGTGTTGATGGTCAACGCGCTGGCGGCCAGTCAGCAACTGGCGATTCCGGTGCAGACCGAGTTTCTGGCGGTCAAGGGCCTGGAGCGCATGGTCAACACGCTGGCGATGATCAACCGTTCGCGCAAGGTTCCGCTGCCGTACACCATCGTGCCGACGCTGTTCGACCGCCGCACGCAGGCGTCGATGGGCACCTTGAAGTTGTTGCGCGACAGTTTTCCTGAACACGTGTGGAACGCCTTTATTCCGGTGGACACGCGCTTGCGTGATGCCAGCCGTGCGGGCGTCACGCCGTCGCAGTTCGACAACAAGAGCCGGGGAGTGTTGGCGTATCGTGCGTTGCTCAAGCACATGCTCACCGAACAGCTTGTGGGACAGGTGGCCTGACATGTCCGCTGATCGTTTAATCCCGGTCAATGCGCCTGCGCGCTCAAGTCGGCCAGCTGTTCAGCCGATATCGGGTATAGGCGGTAATCGCATCACTAATTTTCGGGCTCCCGTATGAACCGCCCTCTGGACATCGCATCACGACCGCAACTGGCGCTGCAGAACTACCTCGACGCGTTGCTTCAAGACGCCACCGAAGAACTGGAAGCCGTCGAAAGCATCGATGAGTTTCAAGCGGCCGTGCTCGAAGAGCAGGCTCACGATGCACGCATGCGTTCGGCCGTTGCCGAAGCCGTAGCGGCGGCCGTCCCGGTCAGCCGACCTGCGCCGGTGTCGCTGGCGTTCACGCCTGAGCCTGTCGCACGACTGGCGACCGTTCGCGAGACAGCACCGCTGGCCAGACCGCTTGCTGACCCCGTGACGACCCAATTCCTTGAAACGCCGGTTATTCTGCCGCCGGTGATCGCACCTCCCTTGATCGCTCCCGCCGTCGTCGAACCGGTCACTGCGGAACCGACGGTGGGACTGGTCGAGCCCGTGGCCGACGTGCACTTGCCGGCGCAACGCACGCCAACTCCGCCGCCTACGTCCGATGAGCGTCCGGCCTGGGCAGACGAGCCGTTCGAATGCCTGCTGTTCGATGTCGCCGGGCTGACCCTGGCGGTGCCACTGGTGTGTCTGGGTTCGATCTATCCATTGGCCGGGCATGACCTGACGCCGTTGTTCGGGCAACCGGACTGGTTCCTCGGGATTCTGCCCAGTCAGGCCGGCAACCTGAAAGTGCTGGATACCGCCCGCTGGATCATGCCGGACCGCTACCGCGACGATTTTCGTCAGGGCTTGCAGTACGTCATCTCGGTTCAGGGCTACGAGTGGGGATTGGCGGTGCATCAGGTCAGCCGCTCGCTGCGCCTGGACCCGAAAGAAATCAAATGGCGCACCCATCGCGGTCAACGTCCGTGGCTTGCCGGGACGGTGATCGAACACATGTGTGCGTTGCTGGACGTGTCCGAACTGGCCGAGCTGATCGCCAGCGGTGCGGTCAAGCAGATGCAGGCTCGTAAATAAACACCATTAGATAAACACAGGCCGGTGCTGAAAGCGTCGGCCGCACAGCACAACACGCAAGGGGTTAGGGGTATGAAGAAGTCGTCAGCACAGGGTTCCGAAGATCCGATTCTGCAGTGGGTCACCTTCCGCCTGGACAACGAAACATATGGCATCAACGTGATGCAGGTTCAGGAAGTGCTGCGCTACACCGAGATCGCGCCAGTGCCGGGTGCGCCGAGCTACGTGCTGGGCATCATCAACCTGCGTGGCAATGTGGTCACCGTGATCGACACCCGCCAGCGCTTTGGTCTGCCGCCGGTTGAAGTCAGCGACAACACGCGTATCGTGATCATCGAGGCCGATAAGCAAGTGGTCGGGATCCTGGTCGACAGCGTCGCTGAAGTGGTTTACCTGCGTCAGTCGGAAGTCGAAACCGCGCCGAACGTGGGCAACGACGAATCCGCGAAATTCATCCAGGGCGTCTGCAACAAGAACGGCGAGCTGCTGATCCTCGTGGAGCTGGACAAGATGATGTCCGAGGAAGAGTGGTCCGAGCTGGAGAACATCTGATTGATTCTTGAGGTTGCGGTCATTTTTCTGGCGGTGTTGTGGGTCGCGACGGTTGCGATGTTCATGGCCCACACCAAACGCCTACGTACACTGGCCACGCAGCAGGTCGAAGCCGACTCGCTGCGTGATCAGCGCATCCGTGAGCTGGCTCGGCGCCTGGAGAACTACCAGGGCGGTACGGTGAAGATGGGCGAAGATCTGCACGAACTGCGCTCCATCGTCGCGCCGCTGCCGGACAAGATCACCGCGCTCGAACAGCGCGACCCCTCCACACTGTCCTTCGCCCAGGCCGCACGCCTGGTCAGCATGGGCGCCAGCGTCGACGAACTCACTCAGTCCTGCGGCCTGACGCAGGCCGAGGCGCAGTTGATGAGCAAGTTGCACGGGAATAATGGATAGCAGGATTTTTGGTTCTGCCGTTGTTGGATACGGTGTGTATATCCGTTCCTTGGTAACGGCTGCCACTGCGCATCGCCTGCGTTCGGCCTGTACACACGTCACGTTCTGCGGCGCCTGACATTGCTCGCAACAAGATCAAAAGCGAACGCCTGTCCAGGCTTCGCTCCGATCTCTTGTAGGAGCAGTCGGAGATTACGACGGCGGCGAAAGTGGTGGATCAGATACACCGCCTTCGTATAGGGATAGCACCTGTCAGCGCGGCGTAATATCCCGCTCAACCGGCTCCGGATCCGGGTCGAACCCCACCGGAAACTTGCCTTTGAGGTGCCAGGCGAAGGCGATGATTTCGGCGATGGTCAGGTACAGCTCCTTCGGGATGCTGTCGCCCAGTTCCAGGCGCGCAAGCATTTTCACCAGTTCGGCGTTTTCGTAGATCGGGACCTTGTACTCGCGGGCGATGGCCAGGATCGCTTCGGCCAAGGCGTCGTCGCCCTTGGCCGTGAGGGTCGGGGCTTGCTGGCCGTCGTAGCTCAGGGCAATCGCCTGACGCGGATTCTGTTCGGTGTTCATCAGGCGTTCTCGTCGATCCAGCGTTGTTCCAGCACCGTGCGTGGCCCGTGGGTCGGTGTGCCACGGTTGCACTCCAGTTCCTTGACGTTCAGGCCGACCGCCACCAGACGTGCGCGCAGGTTGTCCAGCTCACTGGAAATCAACTCCGCGCTGCCCTCGCGTTCCGCCCACAGCTGGCTGGACAGATTGCCTGCGACGAGTTGTGCCTGCACCTGCAACGGGCCCAGCGGCTCCAGATCGAAGGCCAGTTCGACGCGCCAGAGTTTTTCCTTTTCCTTGAGGTCCTGTGCCGCCGTCTCGGCGGCGTCCTCGCGCTCCGGAGTGTCTTCGCGCTGAACCCTGACCTGCAACGGCACGATGTCGTGGGCATTGCGCATGGGGATTTCCAGCTGCCAGGTCGTGACCTGAGTGCCGTCGGCGTTGGTGCGGGTCTGTTCCAGTCCGCCCAACTGGTGGCTTTGCAGGCGCGAAATAGCCCCTGCAGCCAGTTTGAGCAGGGTTTCCAGATCATCCTTGCTGTCCGGGCTGCCGAGGGTCCGGGCCGGTAATGGGAAGTTGATCGGCACGTTCGGCGCAGCGACCAGTCCCAGCGTTCCCAAGGCGTTGCGAATCACACTGGGCATCGCGCGGGCGAGGGTGTTGGCGGCTGCGGCCGCGTCGTAACTGACGTTGCCCGGCAAACCCGGAAGTATCTGGGCGATCACGCGCAGCAGGTTCGCTTTCAAGTCCGGCACCAGTGTCGGGTTTTCTCCGGCCAACAAGCGCGACTCCATGAACAGGCCACTGGCATTCAGCGCCTGCGCCACACCTTTGGCGGTGGTCAGTTGTTGCACATCCGGCAGGTCCGCCAGCAACTGATCGATGCTGGCGCGTAAAGAGGGTGGCAGGTTGTCCGGGCTGTTCGTTGCGCGAGACGGCAGGTTCTGCAGCGCGGTCAGCAAGCTCTGCAGTGAGCCTTGGCGGCTTTGTTGGGTCGACAGTTGCTGGGCCAGCGCCAGTTCGTCCAGTCGATTGGGCATGGCGATGAAGTTCAGCGCCTGACTGTTCTGCACCTGGGCACTGAGCAAACTGCCCACCCGCAAAGGCTGCGGGCTATCGATGGTGAGGCTGCTGCCCGCCAGCGCAGTATTGAGCAGCATGACGATGGAACGGTAGTTCGCGGTCGGTGTGGCCATGCTGCCTGTGGGTTGCCCCGCCAGTTGCGCGACGTTCTGGGCCATGACCTGCGTCGTCAGTACCTTGCCTTGCAGCAGCGTGCCCGCAGGCAGTTGGCGGGTGTCGATGCTGGTCAGGCTGTTGGCGATCGCTTTCTGAAGTTCCTGCACGCTGATCGTCAGGGTATCGGCCGACCCCTGGGCAACGTTGACGTTAGTGCCGGGCGTCAGTGGCAGGGAGCTGCTGACGGGCAGGGTGGTCTGCTGGCCGTTGTTCATGGTCAGCCTGAGCAGCAGCTGGAAATCCTGGCCAAGCTGCTTGAGGCTGACCACTTCAGCGTTGGCGACCTGACCCAAATTCAAAAGGCCCGCGCGCGGCTCCATGAGCTTGAGCACTTCGCCCGGCGGAACGCCTGCCCGTAACAAGGCCGTGGCCGCCGCGACTGGAGAAAGATTGGGTATATCGCCTGTCATCAGATCCCGACTCGGTAAAGGTGCGCTCTGGGTCGCCTGTTCTGGACACTATCCCCATATCAGCCTGCGCACGGCAACAGCGCCTATCTATGTATAATCCTGCGCCGACGTCATCGGCGGGCTACCGTTAAGCTGCATCAGTATAACGGCCGTCATAACGCTGACTTGAACCGCCGTGCACACCTGCTATCCGAAAAGAAGGTCCCCATGTCGATCCCTGTTCTTGAAGCCGTGTCGCTGGCCTGCGAGCGTGACTGGCGCCTGCTGTTCGAGAAGCTCGACCTGCGGCTGGCAGCGGGCGATATGGTGCAGATCAGCGGCCCGAACGGCAGTGGCAAGACCACTTTGCTGCGTCTGTTGAGCGGCTTGATGCAGCCCACGGCAGGCGATGTATTGCTCGACGGTAAACCTCTGTCGCAACAGCGCAGCGAACTTGCCCGCAACCTGCTGTGGATCGGCCATGCCGCCGGGATCAAAGAGTTGTTGACCCCGGTTGAAAACCTCACCTGGCTCTGCGCCTTGCACCACAGCGTCGAATCCGATGCCATTTGGCAAGCCCTCGATTCGGTTGGACTGCGCGGTTTCGAAGATGTGCCGTGTCATACCTTGTCGGCCGGGCAGAAACGCCGGGTCGCGCTGGCCCGTCTGTATTTGCCGGGCCCGGCGCTGTGGATGCTCGATGAGCCGTTCACCGCGCTGGACAAACAAGGCGTGGCGCAACTCGAGTCGCATCTGGCCGATCACTGCGAAGACGGCGGCACCGTGGTGCTGACCACTCACCATACGCTGAGCCGCACACCGGCCGGTTACCGCGATCTGGACCTGGGGCAGTGGGCCGTATGAGTCATGTGTTCACCCTGTTGATCGCCCGCGAAGCCCGTCTGCTGTTTCGCCGTCCTGCCGAACTGCTCAACCCGTTGGTGTTCTTCGCAATCGTCATCGCACTGTTTCCCCTGGCCGTAGGGCCTGAAGCGCAATTGTTGCAGACTTTGTCACCGGGGTTGGTCTGGGTGGCCGCCTTGTTGTCGGTGCTGTTATCCCTGGACGGCCTGTTCCGAAGTGACTTTGAAGATGGTTCACTTGAACAGTGGGTGCTTTCGTCGCACCCTCTGTCTTTGTTGGTGCTGGCCAAGGTCCTGGCGCACTGGATGTTCTCCGGTCTGGCGCTGGTGCTGCTGGCACCGTTGCTGGCACTGATGCTGGGACTGCCGACCGCGTGCCTGCCTGTGTTGCTCTTATCGCTGTTGCTGGGCACGCCGGTTCTGAGCCTGTTGGGTGCGGTGGGTGCCGCGTTGACGGTCGGGCTCAAGCGCGGTGGTTTGCTGCTGGCGTTGTTGATTCTCCCGTTGTACATCCCGGTGCTGATTCTGGGCAGCGGGGCGTTGCAGGCTGCACTTCAGGGTATGCCTGCGACCGGCTATCTGCTTTGGCTTGGCAGCCTGACCGCACTGGCGATAACCCTGACACCTTTTGCAATTGCTGCTGGCTTGAAAATCAGCGTTGGCGAATAATCGGTTTCTGACCGAGCGGACAATTTTTTATCTTCAGAACCAGGACGCTTCAATCAATAGAAGCGCCAGAACAGAACCAGACTATGAAAAGCACCGTGATGAAAAGGCAGCGTGATGAACACAAGCGCCAAGGCTAAAGGCGGGATCAGTTGGGCCTGGTTCCATAAACTGGGCTCGCCGAAATGGTTCTATGGCATCAGCGGTCGTTTGCTGCCATGGCTGAGCGTCGCCGCCGTCTTGCTGATCGGCATCGGCGTGGTCTGGGGCCTGGCGTTTGCACCGCCGGATTACCAGCAAGGCAACAGCTTTCGCATCATCTATATCCACGTCCCGTCCGCGATGCTTGCGCAATCCTGCTACGTGATGCTGGCCGTGTGCGGCGTGGTCGGTCTGGTCTGGAAGATGAAAATGGCCGATGTCGCGCTGCAATGCGCTGCGCCCATCGGTGCCTGGATGACGGCCGTGGCACTGGTCACCGGCGCCATCTGGGGCAAACCGACCTGGGGGTCGTGGTGGGTCTGGGATGCGCGACTGACGTCCATGCTGATTCTGCTGTTCCTGTACTTCGGTCTGATTGCGCTGGGCAACGCCATCAGTAATCGTGACAGCGCCGCCAAGGCGTGCGCGGTGCTGGCGATTGTGGGCGTGATCAACATTCCGATCATCAAGTACTCGGTAGAGTGGTGGAACACGCTGCATCAGGGCGCGACCTTCAGCCTCACCGAAAAACCGGCGATGCCGGCTGAAATGTGGCTGCCGCTGCTGTTCACCGCGCTGGGGTTTTATTGCTTCTTTGGCGCAGTGCTGCTGGCGCGGATGCGTCTGGAAGTGCTCAAGCGTGAGTCCCGCGCCACTTGGGTCAAGGAAGAAGTCTTGAAGAACCTCGGGCAGTCCCCTCGACAAGGAGCCGGGCAGTGAGTTTTGAATCGTTCGGCGATTTTCTCGCCATGGGCAAGCACGGGCTGTTCGTCTGGACCGCCTATGGCATCTGCTTCACCGTACTGGCGATCAACGTCGCGTCACCGCTGTTGGCGCGTCGGCGTTACCTGCAACAAGAGGCGCGCCGTTTGCGCCGGGAGAGCAACACGTGAATCCGCTGCGAAAGAAGCGACTGTTGACCATCGTGGCGATTCTCGCCGGGGTCGGCATCGCCGTGACGCTGGCGCTCAGCGCCCTGCAAGAGAACATCAACCTGTTCTATACCCCGACCCAGATTGCCAGCGGCGAAGCGCCCCACGACACTCGCATTCGCGCCGGTGGCATGGTCGAAAAGGGCTCGCTGCAACGCTCTGCCGATTCGCTGGACGTGACCTTCGTCGTGACCGATTTCAACAAGTCGGTGACCATTACTTACCGTGGCATCCTCCCGGACCTGTTCCGCGAAGGGCAGGGCATCGTTGCCTTGGGCAAGCTCAATGCCGACGGCGTGGTCGTGGCCGATGAGGTGCTGGCCAAGCACGATGAGAAATACATGCCGCCTGAGGTCACCAAAGCCTTGAAGGACAGCGGCCAGTCAGCACCCGGCGCGTCGGCGCAGCCAGGCGCTCTCCCGGAAAAACAGGGGTAAACCATGATTCCCGAACTCGGCCATCTGGCCATGATCCTGGCGCTGTGCTTTGCCGTCGTGCAGGCCGTTGTCCCGCTGTTCGGCGCCTGGCGCGGTGATCGTCTGTGGATGGGCCTCGCCCAGCCGGCGGCATGGGGCCAGTTTGCTTTTCTGCTGTTCTCGTTCGGCTGCCTGACGTACTCGTTCATGGTCGATGACTTTTCGGTGACCTACATCGCTGAGAACTCCAACAGCGCCTTGCCGTGGTACTACAAGTTCAGCGCCGTATGGGGGGCGCACGAAGGCTCGTTGTTGCTCTGGGCCCTGATCCTCGGCGGCTGGACCTTCGCGGTGTCGGTGTTCTCACGGCAATTGCCGCAAGTCATGCTGGCGCGGGTGCTGGCGGTCATGGGCATGATCAGCGTCGGCTTCCTGCTGTTCCTGATCCTCACCTCCAACCCGTTTAGCCGCCTTCTGCCGCAGATCCCGCAGGACGGTCGCGACCTCAACCCGTTGCTGCAGGACATCGGCCTGATCGTTCACCCGCCGATGCTCTACATGGGGTATGTGGGTTTCTCGGTGGCTTTCGCTTTCGCCATCGCGGCCTTGCTCGGCGGACGTCTCGATGCGGCGTGGGCGCGCTGGTCGCGTCCTTGGACCATCGTTGCCTGGGCGTTCCTTGGCGTTGGCATCACGCTGGGCTCGTGGTGGGCGTATTACGAACTGGGCTGGGGCGGCTGGTGGTTCTGGGACCCGGTGGAAAACGCCTCGTTCATGCCGTGGCTGGTCGGCACGGCGCTCATTCACTCGCTGGCCGTGACTGAAAAACGCGGCGTGTTCAAAAGCTGGACGGTGCTGTTGGCCATCGCTGCCTTTTCGTTGAGCCTGCTGGGAACGTTCCTGGTGCGTTCCGGCGTGCTGACCTCGGTTCACGCCTTTGCTTCGGATCCTGCGCGCGGCGTGTTCATCCTTATCTTCCTGTTGATGGTCGTCGGCGGCTCGCTGACGCTGTTCGCCATCCGTGCGCCGGTGGTGAAAAGCCACGTCGGTTTCGGCCTTTGGTCACGGGAAACCTTGCTGCTGGGTAACAACCTGGTGCTGGTGGTGGCGGCGTCGATGATCCTGCTTGGCACGCTCTATCCGCTGGTACTGGACGCGTTGAGCGGGGCGAAGATGTCCGTCGGCCCGCCGTACTTTAATGCGTTGTTCGTCCCGCTGATGGGGCTGCTCATGGCGGTGATGGCCGTGGGCGTGCTGGTGCGCTGGAAAGACACGCCGATCAAGTGGCTGCTGAGCATGCTCGCGCCGGTGTTGATTGGCAGTGCGGTATTGGCGGTGATCGCCGGTTTCGCGATGGCCGATTTCCACTGGGCGGTGCTCGCCACCTGCCTGCTGGCCGCTTGGGTGCTGCTGGCCGGGGTGCGTGATCTGCTGGACAAAACCCGGCACAAAGGTCTGCTCAAGGGCATGCGCTCCTTGACCCGCAGTTATTGGGGCATGCAAATCGCGCACATCGGCATCGCGATAGTTGCGCTGGGCGTGGTGTTGTCGAGCCAGAACAGCGCCGAACGCGACCTGCGTCTGGCCCCCGGCGAGTCGGTCGAACTGGGTGGCTATATGTTCGTCTTCGACGGCGCCAAGCACGTTCAAGGCCCCAACTTCACCTCTGACAAAGGCACCCTTCGTGTGCTGGAAAACGGCAAGGAAGTCACGGTGCTTCACCCGGAAAAACGCCTGTACACCGTTCAGCGTTCGATGATGACCGAGGCCGGTATTGACGCTGGTTTCACTCGCGATCTGTACGTCGCGCTGGGTGAGCCGCTGGACAACGGCGCCTGGGCCGTGCGTGTACACGTCAAACCCTTCGTGCGCTGGATCTGGTTCGGCGGTTTGATCACCGCACTGGGCGGGTTGCTGGCGGCGCTGGACAAGCGGTATCGGGTCAAGGTCAGAGCGAAAGTGCGTGATGCACTCGGGTTGTCGGGAGCGGCGGTATGAAGCGTTGGGTGTTAGTGATTCCGCTGGTGCTGTTTCTGGGCATGGCGGTGTTTCTCTACAAAGGCCTTTATCTGGACCCGTCGGAGCTGCCTTCGGCGCTGATCGACAAACCCTTCCCGGCGTTTTCTTTGCCGTCCGTGCAGGACGGCAAGCCGCTGACCCGGGAGAACCTGCTGGGTAAACCGGCGCTGGTCAACGTCTGGGGCACGTGGTGCATTGCGTGCCGGGTCGAGCACCCAGTGCTGACCAAGCTGGCCCAGCAAGGCGTGGTGATCTACGGCGTCAACTACAAGGACGTCAACGCCGACGCCTTGAAGTGGCTCAAGGAGTTTCACGACCCGTACCAACTGAACATCAACGATGAAGCCGGCAGCCTGGGGCTTAATCTGGGCGTGTACGGCGCACCGGAAACCTTCCTGATCGACCGTAAAGGCATCATTCGTTACAAACATGTCGGCGTGATCGATGAGACGGTCTGGCGCGAAAAACTCGCCGGTCTGTACCAAGGGCTGGTCGACGAGGACAAACAATGAGGCCTCTGGAAGATGCAGTGACAGGACGGGCCTCTTCGCGAGCAAGCTCGCTCCCACAGGTTGCGCGGTGGGCGCAGGGTTGGGCGGCACGGGTGGGGCGGCGCGTTTTTGCGGCGTTTTTACTGGTGCTGGCGAGTGCGAGCATCGCCCATGCCGCCATCGACGCCTACACCTTCAAAGACGAAGCCGAACGCGCTCGGTACACCGAGTTGACACGTGAACTGCGTTGCCCGAAATGCCAGAACCAGGACATCGCCGATTCCAACGCGCCGATTGCCGCCGACCTGCGTAAAGAGATCTATCGCATGCTCGGCGAAGGCCAGAGCAACCAGCAGATCATCGACTTCATGGTCGACCGCTACGGTGAGTTCGTTCGCTACAAACCTGAGCTGAACGCGCACACCTGGCTGCTGTGGTTCGGTCCTGCCGGGCTGTTGCTGGGCGGTGTGCTGCTGATTGGCCTGATCGTTATGCGTCGTCGCGGCCAGCGCAGTGCAGACGCCGATGTGCTTTCCGACGAGGAGCGTCAGCGCCTCGCCCACCTGTTGGATAAAAACCACGAATGATCGATTTCTGGCTAGCGGCCGGCCTGCTGTTGCTGGTGGCCCTGAGTTTTCTGCTGATTCCTCTGGTGCGTGGTCGTCGCGCTCAAAGCGAAGAAGATCGCACAGCCCTTAACGTCGCCTTGTATCAGGAACGTCTGGCCGAACTGCAAGCGCAGCAGGCTGAAGGTGTTTTGTCGTCATCGCAACTGGACAGTGGTCGCGCCGAAGCTGCCCGTGAGTTGCTGGCTGACACCGAAGGCGCCGCGCCCGAGCAGGTCTCGCGCCTGGGCAAACCGCTGCCGTTGCTGATCGCGGTGCTGGTGCCCGTGCTGGGGCTGGGGCTGTACCTGCATTTTGGTGCGAGCGACAAGGTCGAGTTGTCACGTGAATTCGCGCAGCCTCCGGGCTCCCTGGCGCAGATGACTGATCGTCTGGAGCGTGCGGTCAAGGCCCAGCCGGATTCGGCCGAGAGCATTTACTTCCTTGCCCGCACGTACATGGCGCAAGATCGCCCGGCCGACGCGGCGAGCATGTTCGAGCGCGCGGTAGGGCTGGCTGGGCGTCAGCCAGAGTTGCTTGGGCAGTGGGCACAGTCCCTGTACTTCGCCAGCAACAAAACCTGGACTCCGCAGATCCAGGCGTTGTCCGACGAGGCGTTGAAACTTGATCCCAAGGAGGTCACCAGTCTGGGCCTGAAGGGCATCAATGCCTTCGAAGGCCAGCGGTATCAGGAGGCAGTGGATTACTGGAAGCGGCTACTGGCGGTGCTGCCGCCCAACGATCCGTCGCGTTCGGCGCTGGAAGGTGGCATTGCGCGCGCCAGTGACAAGCTGGTGCAGAACGGCGGCACCGTACAGGACACGCAACCGGTCGCCGCTCAAGGTGCGCGCCTCAAGGTTCACGTTACGTTATCCGATGCGCTCAGATCCAAGGTGCAGTCGGGCGACACGGTCTTCATCTTCGCCCGCGCCGTGTCGGGTCCGCCCGCGCCGTTGGCGGTCAAGCGCGTGACCATCGCCGACCTGCCGGTGGACGTTGAACTGACGGACGCCGACGCGATGATGCCGCAGCTGAAACTGTCGAACTTTCCGGAAGTCCAACTGGTTGCCCGGGTATCCCGAGCGGGCCAGCCCACCGCCGGTGAGTGGATCGGTCGCAGCCAACCGTTGCCCAGCAACGTGACTGCCCGGCAGGCCTTGACCATCGACAGCCCCGATCAGTAACCCTGATCCGTAGAGAGTCTCCGCTTATGTATCGCGTCGCACGATTTGCCTTGTTGAGTGTGGTGGTGGCGCTGAGCGCCGCGTGTGCGGTCCAGCGCCCTGGCCCACAGAGTTCAGAGCCTATTCCGACCATTCCGGGGCCGTCACCGACGCCTCAGCCGGGAACGCCGCGCACGACGCCACAGACGCCACCGTCAAAGCCAATTCCTTCGGGCCCGAAAACCTCCGCCCACTTCGCGCCACCCCCAGGCGGGAACAGCCACTGGGATGCCCGACTGGGCGTGCATGTGCTGGATAACGTGCCCAACACCTTCTACCGTCAGCGGACGTATTACCGCTGGAACAACGGCTGGACGTGGTCCACCTCGCCGAGCGGCCCATGGCAGGAAACCGATGCCAGCGGTGTGCCGCCGGGGTTGAGCAAGCAGTTCGGGAATTAAAAAAACGTCTGGCTCATGGCAGATGTGTCTTGATGGTTTATCAGTGGGAGACGTCGGAGGTTACGACGGCAGCGAACGCGGTGGGTCAGTGAAATAGATGGGGCTGACACACCGCATTCGCGGCCGTCGTAACCTCCGACTGCTCCTACAGGTTAATTTGTCGTTTCTGGTTTCCGTGCAATTTGATCGTTCCCACGCTCCGCGTGGTAACGCATTGATCGACGCTCTGCGTCAAACAAAGCCGGACGCGGAGCGTGGAGACAATCAATCTCCATGCGGTACAAGGCCTGGCGCGATGTGTGGACAGATGAGATTCCCAGTGGGAGACGTCGGAGGTTACGACGGCAGCGAACGCGGTGGGTCAGTGAAATAGATGGCGGCTGACCCACCGCATTCGCGGCCGTCGTAACCTCCGACTGCTCCCACAGGTTAATTTGTCGTTTCTGGTTTCCGTGCAATTTGATCGTTCCCACGCTCCGCGTGGTAACGCATTGATTGACGCTCTGCGTCAAAGAAAGACGGACGCAGAGCGCGGGAACAATTATCTCCATGCGGTACAAGGCCTGGCGCGATGTGTGGACGGATGAGATTCCCAGTGGGAGACGTCGGAGGTTACGACGGCAGCGAACGCGTTGAATCAGTTAGATAGATGGGGCTGACCTACCGCATTCGCGGCCGTCGTAACCTCCGACTGCTCCTACAGGTTAATTTGTCGTTTCTGGTTTCCGTGCAATTTGATCGTTCCCACGCTCCGCGTGGTAACGCATTGATTGACGCTCTGCGTCAAACAAAGACGGACGCAGAGCGTCCAGATCGGTGTTACCACGCTGAGCGTGGGAACAATCAAGGCCCCTGATACCAAACAAAAACGGCGACCTCTTCAGGTCGCCGTTTTTGTGTTCAAGCCAGGCTTACTTGGCCGGGTAGATCTCGTCGAAGACGCCACCGTCATTGAAGTGGGTCTTCTGAACGGTGCGCCAGTCACCGAAGGTTTTCTCGACGTTGAGGAAGTCGACTTTCGGGAAACGGTCGGTGTACTTCGCCAAGATGGCCGAGTCGCGCGGGCGCAGGTAGTTATTGGCGGCGATTTCCTGGCCTTCCGGCGACCACAGGTATTTCAGGTAGTCCTCGGCCAGTGCGCGTGTGCCTTTCTTGTCGACGACCTTGTCGACCACGCTCACCGGTGGCTCGGCCTCGGCGGAAACGCTCGGGTACACCACCTCAAACTGATCGCGGCCGAACTCGCGGGCGATCATTTCTGCTTCGTTCTCGAAGGTCACCAGCACATCGCCGATGTGGTTGGTCATGAAGGTAGTGGTGGCGCCACGGCCGCCGGTGTCCAGTACGGGCACGTGGCTGAACAGCTGGCCGACGAACTTCTTCGCGGCGGCTTCATCACCGCCGTTTTTCAGGGTGTAACCCCAGGCCGAGAGGTAGGTGTAGCGGCCGTTGCCCGAAGTCTTCGGGTTCGGTACGACCACTTCAACGCCATCCTTGATCAGGTCCGGCCAGTCTTTCAGGGCTTTCGGGTTGCCTTTACGGACGATGAACACGGTGGCCGAGGTGAACGGCGCGCTGTTGTTCGGCAGGCGAGTGACCCAGTTGTCCGGCACCAGTTTGCCGTTATCTGCCAGGGCGTTGATGTCGGTGGCCATGTTCATGGTGATCACGTCAGCAGGCAGCCCGTCGATGACCGAACGCGCCTGCTTACTCGAACCGCCGAAGGACATTTTCAGTGTCACGTCTTCCTTGTGCTCGGCTTGCCAGTGCTTCTGGAAGGCGGCGTTGTAGTCCTTGTAGAAGTCGCGCATCACGTCATAAGAGACGTTGAGCAATTCGGGCGCGGCGTGGGCGGCACTGCCAAATGCCAGTCCGGCGGCCAGCAGGGAAGCGGAGAAGAGTTTGTTCACTGCGAATTCCTTTGTCGTGTCAGAAAGTTATTCTTATATAAAAAGCGATGGCTAATGGCCGCGACTATAACGAAAACCATCAGTCGAACCTAGATTAAAAACGTCTGTGCTTATGCCTTGTTCACAGGCTCGCTGGCTGAGATCGAATCCACTTTCGGGAACAGCGCGTTTCCGCAACGTGAGCAAAAAGCAGCAGCAGGTTCATGGCTGTGTTTGGCGCACACCGGGCAGTCGTGCTCGATTTGATCGCCGCGCATGGCATTGGCCAATTCAGCGGTGAAAATGCCGGTGGGCACAGCGATGATCGAGTAACCGGTGATCATCACCAGTGACGACAGGATCTGCCCGACCGGCGTTTTGGGCACGATGTCGCCAAAGCCCACCGTGGTGAGCGTGACGATCGCCCAATAAATGCCTTTGGGAATGCTGGTGAAGCCATGCTCCGGGCCTTCGACGACGTACATCAAGGTGCCGAAGACGGTGACCAGCGTCGACACCGTGACCAGAAACACGATGATCTTCTGTTTGCTGCCGCGCAGCGCCGCCAGCAGGTAGTTGGCCTGCTTCAGATAGGGGCTGAGTTTGAGCACGCGGAAGATTCGCAGCATCCGCACGATACGCACGATCAGCAGGTACTGCGCGTCGCTGTAATAGATCGCGAGGATGCCAGGCACGATGGCCAGCAGGTCGATCAGGCCGTAGAAGCTGAAGGCGTACTTGAGTGGCTTGGGTGAGCAATACAGTCGCAGCATGTATTCCACCAGAAACACGAAGGTGAAACCCCATTCGATGTACGCCAGCAGGTCGGCGTAATTGCGGTGCACGGCTTCGATGCTGTCGAGCACGACGATCAGCAGACTGCTGAGGATGATCAGCAGCAGGAGTTTGTCGAAGCGTCGACCCGCCTTGGTGTCCGTTTGAAAAACGATGATGCGTAGCTGTTCGCGCCAGCCGGTGTTGCTGTCCATGGGGCATTTCCGAGTGCAAGGTCGCAAGAGCCTGTGACAAACCGCTCAGGAGCGCAACCGCAGATCGTTGGCCGATTGCTTCAACAGCCTGCTTGCGGCCTGAACCAGCCAGCACGCCAGAATGAACGGCGCGGTCAGCGTCGCAAGACCTAGGCCCGAGAAACCCGGTTGCAGCACAATCGCCAGAAGAATCGCAATGCCGGGCAGCCAGGGTTTATAGCGAACATGGCTGAACGCCAGCGCAGCCAACGCCGGGTTGTAACCGGACAGTCCCAGCAGCGCGAGGTTGCTTTCCTGTTGCCACACCGCGAAGGCGACCCCACTGATGCAGCCCACCGCCGCCCACAACGCAGCGGTGCGGTTGGCGATGAGCAAACCGATCCCGATCAGTACGCCAGCGAGTGGTTGATCCAGCAGAAACACTTGGCCCAGACCTGCGGGCAATGCCTGAATCAGCGGGGCGTCGGCGGACGGCGGGGTCGGCAGCGGCGCGGCGAACACCAACAGTAACCAACTGAACAGCACAAAGGGTGCGGTGTACGCCTTGAGGCACGAGGCACGAGGCGTACGCCGCAGCCAGGCGTGCATGAGCATCGCGCTCAGCCCGCCACAGGCGATGATCAGCAAGGGCAACAGCGGAGACCATTCGAATCGGTAGCCGATCAGCAACCCCAGCAGTACGCCGTTGTAGCTGTAGATGCCGGACTGGCGTTCGGATTTGGCGTAGCCGCGACGTTGTGCCGTCAGCAGACCGGCCACCGCGCCGAGCAATGCGCCGCCGAGGGAGGAGGGCGCGCTGATCAGGATCGCGAGCAGGCAAAACAGACCGCACACGGGATTGCGTTGCAGCAACACCTGACTGAAGCCGTTTAGTAGGGCTTCGGCCCAGTCGGGGCAATGGGAGGAGGGGGCAGCGTTCAGGGTTTCCATATATGTATTCAATATTTGTTTTTATTGTATACATAGTGGCTGAGCGCGTTGCCTTGAGCAAGTCCTTGCGCGGATGACAGTTTGCTCGCGATGGGAGTGAGCCAGTTTCATCACGGGTGAATGACACACCGTATTCGTCAGCAAGCTAACTCCCACAGATTTTGTGTTCAGCCGGCCATCAGCGTCACCCCAAATAGTGGAAATGCACACCCTACAAGCTTCCTTACTGGCTAACGGGGTGTGCCAGTCGAATCATTCATGACTGACACCCCACGTTCGCCAGCAGGCCCGCTCCCACGGTTGATACGGTGTTTCCAGTGATGCCCCTGTCGCATTCACCTGTTAAACCCTGAACTGCCTCAACAACCCGTTCAACTGTTCACTCAAGCCTTTGAGTTGCGCACTGGCCGCGCTCGATTGCTCGGCCGCGACCGCCGTGCTTTGCGACAGCTGTGCCGCTTGCGTGACGTTCTGATTGATGTCCTCCACGACGTGGGATTGCTGCAAGGTCGCGCTGGCGATCGAGGCATTCAGGCCGTTGAGATTGCGCAATGCCTGGCTGATCGACGTCAGGCTCTGGCCGGCCAGATTGGCCTGTTCGATAGTCAACTGCGACGCACGGCTGCTGTCGCCAATCACCTTCACGGCAGCGTCGGAGTGGCTTTGCAGGCGTTCGATCATTGCCTGGATCTCGGCGGTGGACTTCTGCGTGCGTTGCGCCAGCAAGCGGACTTCGTCGGCCACCACCGCAAATCCTCGGCCCTGATCACCCGCCCGCGCCGCTTCGATTGCAGCGTTCAAGGCCAGCAAGTTGGTCTGCTCGGCGATGGAGCTGATGACCTCCAGTACGCCGCCGATCTGCGTGCTTTCGCTGGACAGCGTACGGATCACTTCCACGGCCTTGTCGATGGTGCCGGACAGGTGATCGATCTGCTTCAGGCTGCTGTCGATATTGGCCTGACCCTGCTGCGCCTGGGACTCGGCATTGCGCATCTCGCTGGCGGCGTGCTCGGCATTTTTCGCCACGTCCTGAACGCCATAGGTGACTTCGTTGACCGCCGTGGCGACCTGTTCCATCTGCAGCGACTGCTGCTGGCTTCTTTCCTGCGCCTGCACGGCGTTGTTACCCAGTTCGCTGGATGCCTGACCCAGCCCGACGGCCGACAGTTGCAGCTCGCCGACGACACGGCGCAGTTTTGCGGTGAAGGCGTTGAAGTGGGTGGCCAGTTGCGTGATCTCGTCGTTGCCCTGGGTTTCCAGGCTACGGGTCAGGTCACTTTCGCCGCTGGCAATATTGGCCATCGCGTCGACGGTGGTTTTGAGCGGGCCCGCAATGCTACGGCCAATGAGCGTCAGCAGCACGGCCATGACCAGAATGATGCCGATACTGATCGACAGCGCCTTGATCACCTGTTGCTGGAACTCGGCCTGCACGTCATCCACATACACGCCGGAGCCGATGATCCAGCCCCAGGGTGTGAACAACGAGATGTAGGAGGTTTTTTGAACGGCATCACTGGCACCCGGTTTTGGCCAGCGGTAATTGACCATGCCGGCACCCTTGGTCTTGGCCAGCGTGACCATCTCGTTGAAGACTTGAAAACCATCGGGGTCTTTGACGCCCGACAGATCCTGGCCTACCAGCTTGGGATTGGCCGGGTGCATGATCATCACCGGGCGCAGATCGTTGATCCAGAAATAGTCGGTCTGGTTGTAGCGCAAACCGCGAATGGCATCCATCGCCTGCTGCTGGGCCTGTTCTCGGGTCAGCGTGCCAGCGGTTTCCAGGCCGTGGTAATAGTCGAGCAGGCCACTGGCGGTCTGCACCACGTGCATGGTTTTCTGTGTCTTGGCGTCATAGAGGTCGTCGTGGATTTGTTTGAGCATGGCCACGGCCAGCGTGAACAACATCAGCACAGCGACGATAAGGATCAGCCACAGACGCCGGCTGATCGAGAGATTGCGCATATTCATAACCGTCACTCCGTTCATTGTTCTTGTTATTGCGCGAAGCCGTTTCTAAGCCCGGCTTGCGTGACGGCGAATCTTCCACGCTCGCGGCTGGCAAAAGCGTGCCCGTCATAAGCGTCTCGGCTCCGATGAGACAAACCTGAGAGCGTTGTAGGGCATTTCTCAACTAGTCGTCGAATAAGTCTGAATCGTCGCGAGGGATGACCAAAAAGTGACGTCAGAATTTTTACAGGTATGGCGAAAGGCTTACACGAAGTGGAGATTTTCGCTCTAGGTTGGATCCCATTTCAGCAGTACATTGGATCCATCAACTGCAGCAACGGACCGCTGCAGGATCAAGGACGATCGACCGTTGCCAGGCATTGGCGGCCGACAGGAGGTTGGACGGTCTTGCACAAACCCGCTTCGGCGGGTTTTTTTATGGCCGCGAAAAGGCCGGTTCCCTCTCTGCGCGTGCCCTCTGTTACAACCGTTTCGACCAAATGTCATCACTTAATGGAATTTCCAGCGCTTGCGCCGTTCACAGTACGGACAACAACCCGAGTCCAGGACAGGGCCGGCCGGGCAGGCAATGGGAAGAATTATGGTGGACGCAGCGCAAATGGCAGCAGACGGGCAGCAAAAAGGACTCATTCTGGTGGTGGAGGATGAGTCGATCATTCGCGATTTTGTGTGTGAGATTCTGGGGGACGAGGGCTTTTCGACCCATGCCCTGGAGAGCGCAGACGAGGCCGCGAAATTTCTCGACGATCACGCCGACCGCGTGTCGCTGTTGTTGACCGACATACTGATGCCGGGCACGTTGAACGGTGCCGACCTGGCAAACCTGTCGGGCAACAAATGGCCGCAGATCCCGATTCTCATCATGTCGGGTCACGAGACGCCGGAAAGCTCCGGCGTCCAGCACCCGGTCACCTTTATCCGCAAGCCCTGGAGCTTTGGCCAGCTGCTCGACGGTGTCGACAAGGCGCTGCAGGGCGGCAAGACGGTCTAGGATCAGCGGTCGGGCTCACATCCTTTCAGCACAAGACGAATGATGGTCTGGGCGGCGGCTTCATAGTCGGCGTCGTCCAGCTTCGGCTTGCCGGTGACCGTGGAAATCTGCCAGTCGAAATCCGCATATGTCTGGGTCGCGGCCCAGATGCTGAACATGAGATGGTTGGGGTCGATCGGCGCGATCAAGCCGTCGTCGATCCAGCCCTGGATACAATCGATGTTGTGCCTCGCCTGGCCGTTGAGCTGCTCTACCTGCTCGGGCGTCAGGTGCGGCGCGCCGTGCATGATCTCGCTTGCAAACACCTTCGAGGCGAACGGCAACTCCTGTGAAATCCTGACCTTGGAACGAATGTAGCCGCTCAACACATCAGCGGGCACGCCCTCGCGATTGAAGGGGGTCGACGCCTGCATGATGGGCTCGATGATACTTTCGAGCACCTCGCGGTAGAGGTTTTCCTTCGATTTGAAGTAGTAGTAAACGTTGGGTTTGGGCACACCGGCCTTGGCGGCGATGTCGCTGGTTTTGCTGGCGGCGAAACCCTTGTCGGCGAATTCTTCACTGGCTGCGCGCAGGATCAGTTCTTTGTTGCGCTCGCGGATGCTGCTCATAAAGCTGAATGTCCTTGCCTGCTCGGCGGTGGCGAATGGTAGCACCGGCTTCGCGGCAGGCTCAAGATTGGTGCAGGGACGGGCCAGCGCCGGTCCGACAGGTTATGCTCCGCAGTCAAAACGCACTCCATCGAAACACCTCGGGAACAGGACAACGCACATGGCAGGAAGCAGTTTGCTGGTATTGATCGACGACATCGCGACCGTCCTCGACGACGTTGCGCTGATGACCAAGATGGCGGCCAAGAAAACCGCCGGCGTGCTGGGTGACGATCTCGCCCTTAATGCGCAGCAAGTGTCGGGCGTGCGTGCCGAGCGCGAGTTGCCGGTGGTCTGGGCCGTCGCCAAGGGCTCGTTCGTCAACAAGCTCATTCTGGTGCCCGCGGCGTTGGCCATCAGCGCATTCATTCCCTGGGCGGTCACGCCCCTGTTGATGCTCGGCGGCGCGTACCTGTGTTTCGAAGGTTTCGAAAAGCTGGCGCACAAATTCCTGCACAGCCCGCAAGACGATCAGGCGCAACATGCGAAATTGACCGAGGCGGTGGCGAACCCAGAGACCGATCTGGTGGCGTTCGAGAAAGACAAGATCAAGGGCGCGGTGCGCACCGATTTCATTCTCTCGGCGGAGATCATCGCGATCACGCTGGGCACGGTGGCCGAGGCTTCGCTGACGCAGCAGGTCATCGTGCTGTCCGGTATCGCGATCATCATGACCATCGGTGTTTACGGTCTGGTGGGCGCCATCGTCAAACTGGATGACGGCGGCCTGTACCTCAGCGAACTGAAAGGCGAGGGCGGCCTGCGACGCATGCAGCGGGCATTGGGTCGCGGCGTGCTGAGCGCGGCGCCTTACATGATGAAAAGCCTGTCGGTCATTGGTACGGCGGCGATGTTTCTGGTGGGTGGCGGCATCCTGACTCATGGCCTGCCTGTGCTGCACCATGGCATTGAAACCCTGGCGTCTGCCGCCGGTGGTCTGTCGTTCGTCGTGCCGACGCTGCTCAACGCTGTGGCGGGAATAATTGCCGGTGGTATGGTGTTGGCGGTGGTCATGGGAGCGGGAAAAATCTGGCGCCTTTTCAAGGCTTGAACGGGTACGCGGTGGCGAGGTGTCGGCAGAATGAACAGCCCTTTGTTTTCCAGTGTGGTCGCTTACGCCCAGCACTGTGAGCGGCAGTTGGTGGAGATCCTTTATCGTCGACCGTCGCTCGATCGGCAACAGGTCATGACGTGGGTGGATGAGCAAAGTCATGCGATGAAGGACCGTGATCCTCTGGATCTGTTGCGCTCGCTCAACGCCAAGGTGCGCGCTGGCAAACCGTTGCCGTGGGAGAGCTATCCGTGAGGCTCTTTGCAGGCGTAAGCGCACTTACACCTGCAACGCCGGGCTGACTCAGTTATCAGTGATCTGCCCGTAGGCCTTGGCCGGCTGACGGTTGTAAATCATTGCAGCGCCCACCAGCAGCACCAGAATGCTCAGCAGCACCAGTGACGAGCCTACGGTGCCGAAGTCCAGCCCCCCTTTTTCGTGGGGCTTGGTCAGTACGTCGCCCAAGGTCGCCCCGAACGGCCGAGTCAGCACGAAGGCGATCCAGAACAGCGCGACCGACGATATTCGGGTGGTGTAGTGCAGCACCACGACCACCGCAATCGCCGAGCCGATCAGCAGTGCGCCGCCCATGAATCCGAGGCCCGAATCATCGGCCAGGAAATCACCCAGCGCGGTGCCCAAGGTGTTGGAAAACAGAATCGCGAACCAATAGAACAGCTCGGCCTTGAGCGTGGTCACGCGCGTCACGGACAGCGATTTTTCACTCAGGTACCAGACCGAGAAAATCGCCAGCAGAATGGCCACCAGAATTGCCGAGCCTGCTGCGTAGCCAAGCCCGAGGGTGCGGTCCATGAAGTCGGACATCGTCGTACCCGCAGTGCTGGTCGAGAGGATCACGATCCAGTACAGCGCCGGGTTATATTTTTTGGACGCGAGCTGGGTCAGCAACGTGACCACGAACACACTGATCAGAATCAGCGAACTTATCAGGTAGCCCACGTCCAGGGTCATCGACAGTAGGTCGCCGGCGGTTTCGCCCAATGTCGTGGCACAGATTTTCATGACCCAGAATGCAAGGGTGATCTGTGGAAGTTTATTCATCGTTAATACCCGGGGAAGTTCGACAGGATTATTCAAATAGCCGCCTGCAGGAAGCCGACGATGGCGGGCATGATCCGGGTACAGGTGTTAAAAATAGGTCGTCTGAACATGAAAACGCTATGAAAGAACCTGTTACCGGTTCATTAGCAAACAGTACGCGACCCATCGCGCAGCTAGCGGTTTCAGAGCGGCGTAGAATGCCGGTCGGCGTGTCGATAAGCGAAGCCGCTAATTGATTGTGCAGGATTGAATTAAGGAGAGATCCCATGCACGGAAATGGAATGGCCGGAGACCTGTTGCACCTGTGTGTTTATCTGTTGACCATCGTTGCCTGGCTGTACTTGTGGCTGACCTGTGTGTTTAGTGCAAAGGTGCCCTTCAAGCGAAGACTGGGGACGCATGCCTTGCTCATCTTCGCGCTGGGCGTGCCCAGCCTGGCGACCGTCATGGTGGGCGGTGCTTTTCTGTTGTTTGGACTGGAATACATCCTCTGGAGCCTGATGGTGGTCGGGGTCGGTTTCCCCATCGCCAGCGCCCAGGTGGTACGCGCTCACCAGGTCTGACGACCACGCGTCGCCCTATAGCGCTCAATACGGCGTTCGTGTCTAGCCTTACTCAATAGAAGGCACAGACACGGATGTCGGCATCATGAACCTACACTCCAATACCCCTACGCTGCTGGTCGCAGACGCCCGAGGCCGGGCAATACTCCAGGTCCGTTTCTGTCGCACCGTTGATCAGTCGAATGCCGAACCTCGGCTTGTCAGGCAGGTTTTCGATCTTGCCGGCCGGCTGGTGTCCAGTTTTGATCCCCGACTTGATCGTCCTCATACCTCCACGATTCATGCCCTTTCCGACGCAGGTTTGCTCACTGACAGCGTTGATGCCGGCTGGCGATTGAGCCTGTGGGGCGAATCGGGACAGGTGCTGGAGACATGGGACAGCCGTGGCAGCCGATCCTCCATCAGCCACGACTCGCTGTTAAGGCCTTTAGCGGTCGTTGAGCAAATGGAAGGGCAGGCTGCCAAAACGGTTGAGCGCTTCACGTATGGTGATGCTTCGAACGAATCCGCCGCGCATAACCAATGCGGGCAACTGCTGCGAAGGGATGATCCTGCGGGAAGTACCGCTTTTCTGGCGTTCGGTCTGACGCGTGCGTGTTTACTACAACAGCGCCGTTTTTTGTTGGAACTCGATCCGCCCGACTGGCCTGATGCGCTGTCGGAGCGTGATGCATGGCTTGAGGTTGACGGTCATGTCTCGTCGAGTGTTGTCGGCCCATTGGGCGAAGTGATTGAAAGCAGCGACGCTAAAGGGCATCGGCAACTGAGGGGCTACGGATGCGACGGGCAGCTCAAACACGTCAGTGTGAAACGGGCCAATGCTGAATCGACGCAGACGCTGGTCAGTGATATTCACTACAACGCATTGGGGGCTGTGGAGCAGGAAACCGCGGGCAACGGCGTCACCAGCACTGCACTCTACGACGAGGGAAACGGGCGTTTGCTCAGGCTTCTGGCGCAGTCTGCAGGGCGAACATTCCAGGACTTGAATTACACCTACGACCCGGTGGGCAACGTGGTGAGCATCGAGGACGCCGCGCAGTCGACCGAGCATTTCAGTCAACAGCGCACCGACCCGGTCAATCGCTATCGCTACGACAGCCTGTATCAACTGATCGAAGCCACGGGGCGAGAGGTGGCTGCGTTCAGTCACGGACCACACCTTCCTTCGTTTCAGACGCTGCCCCTGGATTCCGGTTGTCTGGTCAATTACACCCAGCGCTTTGACTACGACCCGGGCGGCAACCTGATCGCCCGTCATCATAGCGGGACCGACACCTGGCGCATGGCGACGTCGACGACCAGCAATCGCAGCGTGCCTCAGCGTGCCGACGGTTCGCTTCCCGGTGATGAGCAGATCGCAGCCGGATTTGATGGCAACGGCAATCTCATTGAGCTGCAACCGGGTCAAATCATGCGCTGGGACGCGCGGAACCAGCTCAGCGATATCACCTCGGTCGCTCGCGACGACGGCCCTGACGATGGTGAGCTTTATCGTTACGACGGTGACGGCCAGCGTGTGCGCAAGGTGCGTTATACACAGACTCGCAGTCGGACCCTGACAGGCGACGTTCGTTATTTGCCAGGCCTGGAAATCCATCGCAACGACGCCACCGCAGAAGTTAGGCACGTGCTGACGATCGAGGCAGGACGTTGCACCGTGCGCGTGTTGCATTGGGACTCGGGCAAGCCGAATGACGTAACGAACGACCCATTGCGCTACAGCCTCAGCGATCATCTTGGTTCGAGCACGCTGGAGCTCGATGAAGCCGCGAACGTCATCAGCCATGAAGGCTATTACCCGTACGGCGGCACCGCATGGTGGGTGGGGCGCAGTGCCGTAGAGGCCAAGTACAAGGTCGTGCGGTATTCAGGGAAAGAGCGGGATGCAACCGGACTTTATTATTACGGGCTGCGGTATTACGCACCGTGGTTGCAGCGATGGATCAATCCGGATCCGGCGGGGAATGTGGATGGTCTGAATGCATTCTGCTTTGTCAAAAACAACGCTGTTTCACTGAAAGATGCGGAAGGATTGGTGGCGGTGAACCCCGTTGAAGAAAAAAAAGGGAAGGGGCGGTGGCGGCTTCGTGATCTCACTTTGGAGACGACGGAGCGAAGAGAGACTGACGCACGTGAGCCCAGCATCGGGCACAACGTTAAGGTCAGCATTTCACTTTCTTATAAGCCGAAGGTCTACGACAGGCTATTAAACAAGTTTGAAGAAGCGCCCGCGTTACAGTGGTACGAAAAGATCGGCATGAATGATTATGCGTCAGGGGAAAGGTGGAAGTTCGAGGCCGATATGTATCAACACAACCCCACGAGCAGAACCTTGGAGGTATGGCCACGAAAATATATTGATGCCTATGATTCAGCGTTTTCTCAGTCGAGTTTATTGCGGGGGGGCGTGTTGTTGAACGATAAGCATGGAAAGCGTGTCGGGGAGAAGCAATTGAAACCCAATCTGCAAGATAATCGAGAGAAAGCAGAGGCGGTTCGGTCGTTCCTGCAGCGAAACGGGGGAACGCTCGTTATCACTGTCCACGACGTGCCTGCGCTCCATTTGCGAGATGACCTCAGGCGGGAGCGAAGTCTGGACATTAGCGTAGGTATAAAGGGATTCACGCAGCGGGTAGGGATGAGTCAATACCTACAGGTGGACACGACAAGCAAACCTTGGGAAATGCTTGCTGTTCACAACGGGCCACGGATGAAGCCTGCAGAAACCCTGGCGCTTGTCGATCCTCCCATATTAGTGAGCAGGCCCAGAGAACGGATATTCGCTGCTGGAGAATACCCGTAGCGGAACGCCTGCAATGTCTTGTTTGCAGGCGATGTGGCGAATCGCTTAGAAAAACACTTTCACCAGCAAACTCGCGGTGTTCTGGTCGGTATCGAAGTAACGGGTGTCGTTGATGCCGTACTTGTTGGTCCAGTAGTCATACTCGATACCCACGTACAACTGTTTCTCCGGCAGGTTCATCGCCTTGCCCAGGTCGTATTTGATCTGCGGGTTGAAGTGCAGGTTGGAGTGGTAATCGCCTTTGGTGTTGGACTGTTTGTTGTCCACGACCCAGTCCATGAAACCGTCGATCAGGATGTCGGATTTGCCCACCGGAATGGTGTACGACCAGACCGGGGTGATCTGCCAGGCGCCATAGCCGGCACGATGTCCGTCGTTGTAGCGCTTGTAGAAGTTCAGCTGGAAATAGTCGAAGCCGGGGATGTTCAGGTCAAAGCCCGGGCCGATCAGGTAGGACTCGACATCACCTTCACCGAACTCATACGTGCCGGCCAGCAGCACGTCCTTGATCGGACCCAGTTCGAATTTCTGATCGAAGATTTTGCCCATCGACAGGCGAGGGGAGAATTCGCCGTACAGGGTGTTATTGCCCACGCCCGCGTCTTTTTTGCCGTTGTAAAAGATGTTGTCGACGAACAGGAAGTTATCGCCGTATTTCCAGCCATCAGCATGTTCAAAGGTAAAGGTTTGCTGAATTTCCGGGTTCACGGCGAAGTCTTTGCCGTAAAGGTACGTCAGGCTGTTGCTCTGCCACTGCAACAGATCGCCGGACATGGCCGGAGTGGCGGCAAGCAGGCTACCTGCGGCCATCAGGCTGGAAAGCGTACGGTTCATGCGGTTACTCCCTAAGGTTGAAAGTCGTTGTTGCCCATGGTTGACGCTCTGTTTCGGCGCCTTGTTTTTTGCTGATTAAGTTGTCTAGTTGGTCAGCTTTGTGTTGATAGCAAGAGCTGAGCCAACACCTTGAAAAAAGGCAAAAAAGTCTCGTCGGCTGTTTTAAAAACAGTCGATTCGTGGGTTTCTTCGTGCCTTTTCGAGTGTGCTTAGACTGATCGGTAATCTGTCTGACCAGTCAGGATAAAGTCAGCGGTCGTTCCGGGGCTGATTTCGAGCGGCGGCGGAGGATACTGACTCGTGCAGCCGTCCTCAAGTGCTCTGCGACAGAGCACCCGAGTCGAAAACAGGGCAGTGGGACTAGTGAGAGTGTGCCGGTCCCGCCATGGCCGCGCGTTCGGCACCGCCCAACACGTTGAACAGCAGGTTCAACAGCACCGCGCTCAAGGTCGCCATTGCGATGCCGCTGTGGGTGATCGGGCCCATCCAGTGCGGAAGGTGGCTGAAGAATTCCGGCCGTACGACCGGGATCAGGCCCATGCCGATGCTCACCGCGACCAGCAACTGATTGCGTCGATCGGAGATGTCGGCTTCCTGAAGGATCTTGATGCCGGTCGCCGCCACCATGCCGAACATCGCGATGGCCGCGCCGCCCAGGACCGCAGGCGGAATCGACGCCACCAGATACGCGGCTTTGGGCAGCAGGCTGAGGAGGATCAGAAACCCGCCGGCGACGATGGTCACCGAACGGCAACGCACGCCGGTCATCTGCACCAGGCCGATGTTCTGGGCGAAGGAGGAGTGGGTGAAGGTGTTGAGGAAGCCGGCGAGGAACGAAGCCGCCGCATCGCACAGCAAGCCGCGACGCAGCATGCCGGGGGTGACTTCACGATCGGTGATTTTGCCCAGCGCCAGAAACATTCCGGTGGACTCGACGAAAATGATCACCACCACCAGGCACATCGAGAGGATGGGTGCGAGGCTGAACTGCGGCATGCCAAAGTGCAGCGGTGTGACCACTTTGACCCAGTCGGCCTGGGCCAGACCGCTGAGGTCGACCATGCCGATGAAGCCAGAAAGGATGTAGCCCAGGCCCATGCCGATCAACACCGAAATGTTGACCCAGAAACCGCGCATGAAGCGGTTGATCAGCAGGATGGTCAGCAGCACCAGCGCCGCGACCGCGAGGTACAGCGGGTCGCCGAAAGTGACCGCCTTGTTGCCGCCGCCCGCCCAGTTCACCGCCACGGGAAACAACGACAGGCCGATCGAGGTGATGACGGTGCCGGTGACCAGCGGAGGAAAGAAACGGACGATTTTGGACATGAACGGCGCGATCAGCATGCCGAAGAACCCGGCCGCGATGGTTGCGCCGAAGATGCCCGGCAAGCCCACACCCGGCATCCCCGCCATGGCGACCATGCTGCCGACGGCGGCAAAGCTGGCGCCCATCATGATCGGCATGCGAATGCCCAAGGGGCCGATGCCCAGCGACTGCACCACGGTGGCGATGCCGGCGACGAGCAAGTCAGCGTTGATCAAAAAAGCGATTTCTTCACGGGAGAGGCCAGCGGCCTGACCGATGATCAGCGGCACCGCAACGGCACCCCCGTACATCAACAGGACGTGTTGCAGGCCCACCAGAATCAGTTGCATCAGTGGCAGGGGCTGTCGTGGTGGCGCAGCAGGGATGCGCGCGTGAGTTGACTCGGACATGCAACACCTCAATTGTTCTTATTTTTTGAGTACGCCCGTTGCGGCTGGGCGGTGGAGCTTTGGTAGAGCACATTCTCTGTAGGAGCGAGGCTTGTCCCGCGATCGGCGACGAAGTCTCGTAAGTCAGCGATGCGGTTTTTCCAGATACTCCGCGTTCACCGAATTCACGACTGCTTCGCAGCCGATCGCGGGACAAGCCACGCTCCTACATTGGGCGCGTGGCCAGGCTGCCTTAATTCGTCTGCGCCCCCTTATCAATCCACTGCCCCAGCAGGTCACGTTCCTGTTGAGTCATCTGGGTGATGTTGCCCAGCGGCATGATCTGCGCGGTCACGGCCTGGGCCTGGATGCGCGGTGCCAGTTGCTGGATCTGTTGCGGGGTATCGAACATGATCCCGGCCGGTGCGCTGCTGAACAGCGGGCTGGTCGGTTTGGCCGAATGGCAGACCGCGCAGCGCTCCTGAATCACGCTGTGCACCTTGCCGAAATCCACACCGCCGTCGTTGCTGGCCTGTGCAGGCGCTGCGGCCGGAGCGGCAGGGGCAGGGGCCACTTCGGGTTTCGGCTCATCGGCACGGTGACCGCCAATCGCCGTGGCAGGCAGCGGCTGGTATTCGATTTTGGCGACTTCCGGACCACGGGGCATTTGCGCAGGACCGGTCACGTAGGCCAGGCAGATCATGCCCAGTGCGCCGACCGGCAAGGCCCAGGCAAACTTGTGGCTGTTGTGACGGGTGTTGAAGTAGTGACGCACCAGCACCGCACACACCGCGATCGCCGCCAGGATCAGCCAGTTGTACTGACTGCCGTAGGTGCTCGGGAAGTGGTTGCTGATCATGATGAACAGCACCGGCAAGGTGAAGTAGTTGTTATGACGCGAACGCAGCAGGCCTTTGGCAGGCAGCGTCGGGTCCGGCGTGCGGTTCTCGGCAATCGCCGCGACCAGTGCGCGCTGTGCCGGCATGATGATGCGGAACACGTTGCCGACCATGATGGTGCCGATGATCGCGCCGGTGTGCAGGTACGCACCCCGACCGCTGAACACCTGGCTGAAGCCGTAGCAGGCGCCGATGACCAGCACGAACAGCACCAGACCCAGCAGGCCGGGGCGCTTGCCCAGTGGCGAGTCGCAGAGCAGGTCGTAGATGAACCAGCTGGCGATCAACGCACCGACACCGATGGCGATGCCTTCGCCGCCGCTCAGCGTGCTGCCGGGTGCCAGCAGGTAAAGGGTAGGGTTGGAGTAGAACACGATGCACAGCAGCACGATGCCCGACATCCAGGTCCAGTAGGCTTCCCATTTGAACCAGTGCAGGTTGTCCGGCATGGTCGGTGGGGCCAGCTTGTATTTTTCCAGGTGGTAGATGCCGCCACCGTGGATCGCCCACAGATCACCCGATAGCCCGTCGCGCGGGTTGGCGCGGTTGAGGTTGTTCTCCAGCCAGACGAAGTAGAAGGACGCGCCGATCCAGGCGATCCCGACGATCATGTGAATCCAGCGCACGCCCAGATTCAGCCATTCCATCAGATGTGCAGCCACAGTCTTTACCGTTAGTCTTCTGCCACTTAGCGAGCAGTCAGACCCTCATTATTTTTGGGGATCGAGAATCATCTTCTGATTCTCTTCGAAGAAATGCTCATCGCAGTTATTGCCACTGCCACTGCGATCAACCACCAGGAAGTCATCCCGCTTTTCGATCGTCAGCACCGGGTGGTGCCAGACGCCGCGATGGTAATTAACACCCTGCCTGCCATTGGTGATGAAGGCGCGGGTCAACTCTGGTTCAGGTACATCGCCAAATGGCGCGACCACGACCAGAAAAGGGTTGCCGAGCAGCGGAATGAAAGCCTGGCTGCCCAGCGGATGGCGCTCCAGCATGCTGACGGTCAGCGGCATGTCCAGCGCGTCGGCGCGGAAAATGCTGATGATCGCCTGGTCGTCCGGCGTGGCCGTTTCCACGGTAGCCAGACGATGAAAGCGCATGGTCGAGCCGTTGTTGATCATGAAATGATCGCTGCCATCGGTTTCGATGACATCACCGAAAGGGGCGAAGGCTTCTTTGGTCAACGGCTCGATAGTCAGTGTGCGCATGCGGGTTCTTCTTTCTCGAAATTCGTAAATGAAAACACAGCAATTTTTGTCTTTACGCGATCTTCTGTAGGAGCGCGGCTTGTCCCGCGATCGGCGACGCAGTCGTCGTAAATCCGAGAAATGCGGTCGGTCTGATACACCGAATTTGCCGGTATCACTGCCGCTTCGCGACAGATCGCGGGACAAGCCACGCTCCTACAGACTCAGCATTACTTCGCGACCTTGCCCAACACACGCAACCGGCTCACACCGCCGTCCGGGAAGACGTTCAGGCGGATGTGGGTGATCGGGCCCAGGCTTTTGATCTGCTCGACGAAGGTGTGCTCGGCGTGCATTTCCAGTTTCTGACTTGGCAGCAGTTCGCGCCAGAACAGGCTCTGGGTTTCGATCTGGCTGTCGGTGCCACCTTTGACGTACGCACCCTGAATCGAGCAGCTGTCCGGGTAGTTGCCTTTGAAGTGCAGGGTGTCGACGACGATCTGCTCGACTTCACCGGCATGACCCAGGGCCACGATGACCCAGTCATTGCCCGGCGTGCGACGACGTGCGGTTTCCCAGCCGTCGCCCATGTTCACGCCACGGCCCGGGTTGAGGATGTTGCTCATGCGACCGAAGTGCTCGTCGGAGCAGGCCAGTGCGCGACCGCCATTGAGCGCCGCGGCCAGGTCGACCTGTTCGTTGTCGCCCACCGACGACCAGTCGCGGTGCGGCACGCCGTACACGCGCAGACGCGCCACGCCGCCGTCCGGGTAGATGTTGAAACGCAGGTGGCTGTAGGCCTTGGTGTCGCTGATTTCGTGGTAGTGGTGGCTGTCGCCTTTCAGCTCCACGGCGGGCAGCACTTCTGTCCATTCGGTGCTTTCGTCTGGCTCGCCCGAGGCCAGGAAGCAGGCTTCCAGGGAGGCCGATGGCGGGTAGTTGCCGGTGAAGTACGAGGTGTCGATGTCCACGCCCTTGATCGAGCCGGCCACGCCCAGGCGGATCACAGCGCTGTCATAACCTTCGAAACGCTTGCGGCGCGATTCCCAGCCGTCCATCCACTTGCCGTTGTCGTCGAACACACCTTCTTTCCACACCGCCGGGGTTGGCTGGAAGAGGCGGTTGGCATCGGCGAACCAGTCGTCGGTCACGGAAATGATTTTGGTGCCCAGACGGGCGTCGGCCAGGTTGACGAATTTTTCGAAGGGTACGGCGTAAGCTTTCATTATTGTCTGCCTCTGGTAATGGGCGTGGGGATGGTCAGGGCTCAAAGGGTCTGCAAACGGAACATCGCGATCTTGTTGATCTCTGCCAGCGCGCAGGCGAACTCGACGTCGGCCGAATTGTGAATGCGCGTTTCAAACGCCGCGAGGATCTGATGCCGGTTGCTGCCTTTTACCGCCATGATGAAGGGGAACGCGAACTTGGCCTTGTAGGCGTCGTTCAGCTCGGTGAAGCGTGCGAACTCTTCAGCCGTGCATTGGTGGATACCGGCGCCCGCCTGTTCGTTCGTGCTGGCTTCGGTCAGTTGGCCTTGCACGGCGGCTTTGCCGGCAAGATCCGGGTGAGCATTGATCAGCGCCAGTTGCGTGGCGTGATCGGCGCTCAACAGGATGTCGCTCATACGCGCATGCAGAACCTCGATGTCATCGATGTCGCTGTCGTGCCCCAGGTCATAGGCTTTCTCGGCGACCCAAGGGGAATGCTCGTAGATATCGGCGAAGGCTTTGACGAAGTCTTCGCGGCTCAGGGAAGAAGGTGTCAGGGTCTGGAAACGGCTCATTTTGCGTCTCCCTTGAAGGGATGGACGTCGTGCCAGTGGCGAGCGATTTCGACGCGACGGGCGAACCATACCTGCTCGTGGCCTTTGACGTACTCAAGGAAACGCTGCAGCGAAGCGAGGCGGGCAGGGCGGCCGATCAGGCGGCAGTGCAGGCCGATCGAGAGCATCTTCGGCGCTTCGGCACCTTCGGCGTAGAGCACGTCGAACGCGTCCTTCAGGTAATCGAAGAAGTCATCGCCCTTGTTGAACCCCTGCACCTGGGTGAAACGCATGTCGTTGGTGTCCAGCGTGTAGGGAATCACCAGGTGAGGCTTGCCAGTCGGGTTGTTGGGTTCCCAGTAGGGCAGGTCATCGTCGTAGGTGTCGCAGTCGTACAGAAAACCGCCTTCTTCCATCACCAGCCGACGGGTGTTAGGGCCGGTGCGACCGGTGTACCAGCCCAGCGGGCGTTCGCCGGTGAGCTCGGTGAGGATGCGGATCGCTTCGAGCATGTGCTCGCGTTCCTGCGCCTCGTCCATGTTTTGATAATCGATCCAGCGGTAACCGTGGCTGCAGATCTCGTGTCCGGCTTCGACCATCGCCCGGATGACGTCCGGGTGGCGCTGCGCGGCCATGGCCACGGCGAAGATCGTCAGCGGGATGTCGAATTGCTTGAACAGCTTGAGGATGCGCCACACACCGGCGCGGCTGCCGTATTCGTAGAGCGATTCCATGCTCATGTTGCGCTGGCCTTGCAGCGGTTGCGCCGCGACCATTTCGGACAGGAACGCTTCGGATTCCTTGTCGCCGTGCAGAATGTTGCGCTCGCCGCCTTCCTCGTAGTTGAGTACGAACGACAGCGCGATCCGGGCATTGCCTGGCCAGTGTGGGTGGGGCGGGTTACTGCCGTAACCGATCAGGTCGCGTGGATAGTCGGCGCTCACTGCAATCTTCCTTATCTACGTGTTGTCTGTGGCAGGGCCTTGTGCGAATCACCAGGCCGCCGCTGCGATGGGTAGATTGTATACAACTTTATTTCGGATTTGTAAGCCTGTTTTTTTGCTTTTTCTGTGCCGTACGTCACTGCAAGAAACTTGCCTGAGTGGTCAGGATCTCTAGAAAAACCCTAATACTTTCCGCGATGCTCGTGAATTCAAGGTTGCCGATTGCTTGACGGTGACGACGACGGAAAAACTGATTTTTATTGTGTACAATTTTTTTGAAAAGTGTCTTAATCGGTCATCGCTCGTATCCCACGGTTGCCATGACGGCGCCAAAAGGGTGCGATTCATCGACCTCCAACCATCAATGAGGCACTGACAAGCCATGGGACGACTGACTACACACGTGCTGGACGCCGCACACGGCTGCCCCGGCAGCGGAATCCGGATTGCCCTCTATCGGGTCGAAGGTGAGCGCCTCGAGAAAATCGCCGAAGCGCTGACCAACAGCGACGGCCGTTGTGACGCCCCTTTGTTACAGGGCGATGATTACCGTTCCGGTGTGTACCAGCTGCAATTCAGCGCCGGCGATTACTACCGCGCCAAAGGCGTGAAGCTGGGCGATCAGGCGTTTCTCGATGAAGTGGTGCTGCGCTTCGGCATTGACGCCCATCAGGACCACTACCACGTCCCATTGCTCATATCGCCTTACAGCTACTCGACCTATCGCGGCAGCTAGCAACCCCGTTTAACCCGCTTCACTGCTTTGCCCCTGTTCCTCTTGCCCGCCCCACACTGCGGGCTTTTTTTCGTCCGGTAAAAACGCTGCCGACGCTTCATGACTGTAGGAGCGTGGCTTGTCCCGCGATCGGCGGGGAACCCGTCGCAAAACCGGTAAACACAGTCTCGCGGATACTCCGCATCTGACGAGTCACGCCTGCTGCGCAGCCGATCGCGGGACAAGCCACGCTCCTACAAGAAGGAGGCGTGTGGGGCATCAATGACTGAGCAACGCCGCCGTTCCCGCCGTGCCGAACAACCCCGCGCTGATGCGGTTGAACCAGCTCTGGCCCTTGCCGGTGCGCAAGTAACGCGCTGCGCTCTGGGCGCTCAGGCCATAGAACAGCTTGCAGCCGAGGTCGAGCAGGGTCCAGGTGATGATCATCGTGATCAGTTGGCCGAGGAAGGGTTGGTCGGCCTTGAGGAATTGCGGCAGGAAGGCGGCGAAAAACAGAATGTCTTTCGGGTTGCTGCCGCCGAGCACAAAGGCGCGCCAGAACAGCGAGCCGAAACCCGGATGGCTGAGCGCACCAGGCACGTCGGCCCCTGTTGCGGGCTGGCGTGATTGTTTCCAGCTCTGCCAGGCCAGATAGAACAGATACAGTCCGCCGACGATCTTCAGCGCGCTGAACACCTGTTCGGACGCCATCAGCAACGCGCCAAGCCCCAGGGCCGAGGCGCTGAGCAGGCAGATCGAGGCGCACACGCCACCGAGAAACGCCGGGTACGAACGCAGCAGGCCATAGTTGAGGCTGTTGCCGATCATCAGCAGGGACAGCGGTCCCGGGATCAGAATCACCACCAGCGCAGCGCCGCTGAACAGCAGCCAGGTTTCCAGGGTCATGCGGGTTTCTCCTTCAATGTTCTAAAGCAAAAAACATATCCCACTGTGGGAGCGAGCTTGCTCGCGAAGAGGCCAGTACAGCCGCAATATTTTCAGCGGCAGAACTTCAGTCTTCGCGAGCAAGCTCGCTCCCACGGGGGATATGTGTGTGAGCGCGGATGCGGTGACGTTTACAAAAACACAAACTTGGCAATGAAGATCGCGCACAGCGCCCAAAGGCTCACCGAAATCTCTTTGTGCCGACCGGTGCAGGCTTTCAGCACCACATAGGTGATGAACCCGAGCGCAATGCCGTCAGCGACCGAGAATGTCAGCGGCATCATGATCGCAGTCACGATGGCCGGAATTGCGTCGGTCGCTTCGTCCCATTCGATGTGCGCCATGCCGCCCATCATCAGCATGGCCACGTAAATCAAGGCCCCTGCGGTCGCATAAGCGGGAATCATGCCAGCCAGCGGGGCGAAGAACATGGCTGCGACGAAAAGGACGCCGACCGTAACGGCGGTCAGACCAGTCCGACCCCCGGCCGCCACGCCTGACGCGCTTTCCACGTAGCTGGTGACGGGCGGAACACCGACCATCGCGCCGAACACGCTGGAGGCGCTGTCGGCCTTCAAGGCGCGGGACAGGTTCTCGATCCGGCCGTCTTCACGCACCAAACCGGCGCGCTGGGCCACGCCCATCAATGTGCCTGCGGTGTCGAACATGTGGACGAAGAGAAACGCCAGTACCACGCTGATCATGCTGACGTTGAACACGCCTGCGACGTCCATCGCCATCCAGGTGGGTGCGAGGCTCGGCGGGGTCGAGAAGATGCCGTTGTAATGCACCAGGCCCAGACCCCAACCCGCCAGCGTCACGGTGATGATGCTGATCAGGATCGCGCCGAACACGCGGTGATAGCTGAGCACGGCAATCATCAAGAAGCAGATGGCCGCCAGCAACGGGCCAGGCTCACGCAGCGAACCCAGCTTGATCAGCGTCGCAGGGCTGTCGACCACGATGCCCGCGGTCTTCAAGCCAATCAGCCCGAGGAACAGTCCGACACCGGCGCCCATGGCAAAGCGCAGGCTCACCGGGATGCTGTTGAGCAGCCATTCACGAATGCGCGACAGGGTCAGGACCATGAAGATCAGCCCCGAGATGAACACCGCGCCCAGCGCCGTTTGCCAGCTGTAGCCCATGGTCCCGACCACGGTGTAGGTAAAGAACGCGTTCAGGCCCATGCCTGGCGCCAGGCCAACGGGCCAGTTGGCGTAGAGGCCCATCAGCAGACAACCCAGCGCTGCGGCAATACAGGTTGCCACGAAGGCAGCACCATGATCGATACCGGCGTCGGCCATGATGTTCGGGTTGACGAAGATGATGTAAGCCATGGTGATAAAGGTCGTCAGCCCCGCCAGCAGCTCGGTTTTGACCGTCGTGCCATGCAGGCTCAACTTGAAGATGCGTTCAAGCAGACCGGTGCGAGGCGGCGTGCTGTTGAGACACGTGTCTTCAAGTTGAGTGGCATCCAGCGGCGCGGCTTCGGTTTTGCGACTTTCCACAGTGAATTCCTCGGAACGTTTTTGTTGTTTTTTTCAGAGCCGGTAACTGCTCCGTGAGGCGAATTGACCTGTCAGTGTGATTTGTTGACTGAAAGGTCAGAAACGTGCACGAGCGAATTATGCTTTTGTATACAAAAATTGCAAATAATGTTTTTGATTTTGTCGTGAGTATTTTCGGGATTGTGTGCATAACGGCAGGGCGAGCAGGGACGTGTTCAGACTTTGCACTCTGTGTACAATGCGCCATTACTTTTACTGTGACTTTTGAGCGATATCTGCTATTGATTTGCTCATTACCGATCACGGTCACGGCCCTGCGCCGGATTCAGTTCTTACGAGTGCCCATGAACGATCAGCTGCAACCCCTCAAGAAACAACCGCGCGCCGCCAAGGCTGGCCGCAGCGGCACCCAGGACGACATCGTCTACGCGCACATTTTCGAGGCCATCCTCGAACAGCGGCTGGCGCCCGGCACCAAGCTGAGCGAAGAGGCCCTGGGCGAGATCTTCGGGGTCAGCCGCACCATCATTCGTCGCGCCTTGTCCCGTCTGGCCCATGAAGGCGTGGTGTTGCTGCGTCCGAACCGTGGCGCGGTGGTTGCCAGCCCAAGCGTTGAAGAAGCGCGTCAGGTGTTCTTCGCTCGCCGCATGGTCGAGAAGGCGATCACTGAGCTCGCCGTCGAACATGCGACGGCCGAGCAGCTCACTGAACTGCGCAAGATGGTCAGCGACGAGCGCGACAGTTTTTCCAGAGGGGACCGCGGGGCGGGGATTCGTCTGTCCGGCGAGTTCCACCTGAAACTGGCAGAGGCGGCGAAGAATGCGCCACTGATCAGCTTTCAGCGCAGCCTGGTGTCACAGACCTCGCTGATCATCGCCCAGTACGAAAGCGGTAACCGCTCGCACTGTTCCTACGATGAGCACACCCAGTTGATCGACGCCATCGAAGCCCGCGACGCGGCGCTGGCGGTGAACCTGATGATGCACCACATGGATCACATCGACAGCAAGCTCAACCTCGACGAAGAAAGCGCCTCGGACGACCTGCACGCGGTGTTCTCGCACCTGATGCTGCCGAAGAAGAAAGCGGGGCGCAGTACAGCGGTTTGATGGAGTTTCGCTCGGTCGACGGTCTTGATTCTGGCCGGAGGCCGTAGGAGCGCGGCTTGTCCCGCGATCTGCCGGGCACCGGCAGTAGAGTCGGCTTACGCGGTGCCTCAGGAATATTACATTGGCAGGTTTTGCTGGCGCTTCGCACCAGATCGCGGGACAAGCCGCGCTCCTACGGCCTCCGGCCAGAAGCAGTCAAGTGCCGTCCAGCGTGCGGCGGATCTCCAGGACGCCCCACGGATGCCTCAGCGCTGATGCACTCGAACCCCCGCCGAATACGTCTCGCTGACCGTCCTGTCATCGCCCAGCGTCATCAGCACGAACAGCTTCTCCTCGATACTGGTCGCCTGTTTCATCCGATAGGACAGCAGCGGCGTGGCGTTGAAGTCCAGCACCACGAAGTCGGCTTCGGTGCCTTCATGCAGGTTGCCGATCTTGTCTTCCAGACGCAGCGCCCGTGCGCCACCCAGCGTCGCCAGGTACAGCGACTTGAACGGGCTCAGCTTGGCGCCTTGCAGCTGCATCACCTTGTACGCCTCGTTCAGCGTCTGCAGGATAGAGAAGCTGGTGCCGCCGCCGACGTCGGTGCCCAGGCCGACATTGACCTTGTGCCGTTCGGCCATCGGCAGGTTGAACAGCCCGCTGCCGAGGAAGAAGTTGGACGTGGGGCAGAAGGCGATGGCCGAGCCGGTTTCCGCCAGGCGCTCGCATTCCTGATCACACAGATGCACCCCGTGCGCGAACACCGAGCGCTCGCCCAGTAGCTTGAAGTGGTCGTAGACGTCCAGGTAATTCTTGCGCTCCGGGAACAGCGCGTTGACCCACTCGACTTCCTTCAGGTTTTCACTGATGTGGGTCTGCATGTACAGGTCCGGGTACTCGGTCAGCAGTTGACCCGCGAGGGTGAGTTGCTCGGGTGTACTGGTTGGCGCAAAGCGCGGCGTGACGGCGTAGTGCAAGCGACCCTTGCCGTGCCAGCGCTCGATCAGCGCCTTGCTGTCGACGTAGCTGGACTCCGCGGTGTCCACCAGATAATCCGGGGCATTGCGGTCCATCATCACCTTGCCGGCGATCATGCGCAGGTTGAGCTTCTCGGCCGCCGTGAAGAAGGCGTCCACCGACTCCTTGTGACGGCTGCCGAACACCAGTGCGGTGGTGGTGCCGTTGCGCAGCAGTTCCTTGATGAAAATGTCAGACACTTCAGCAGCGTGGGCAGGATCGGCAAACTGCCGCTCCACCGGGAAGACGTAAGTGTTGAGCCAGTCCAGCAACTGTTCGCCGTACGAGCCGACCATGCCGGTCTGCGGCAAATGGATGTGCGTGTCGATGAAACCGGCGGTGATCAGCGCGTCCGTGTAGGTCACGACTTCGACGTCGCTGGCGAGGCTGCCGAGCAGGTCTCGGGTGTGGCCGACGGCCGTGATCTTGCCGTTCTCGACCACCATCAGGCCGTCTTCGAAATACTCGTAGGAGGCTTCGACCACCACCTCGGCAGGGTCGGCGATGCTGTGGACGATGGCGGCGCGGTAGGCTTTCTTTTCAATAGTCATGTTCGGGATTCGTTCTTCTTTGATTCATTGAGCCTGACTGCGGCGCGAGACCGGCAGCAGCTTGGCAACAGGTTCGGCGCTCGAGCGTTGCTCACCGCTCTCCATACCGAAGCAGGCGTTATAGGTCGCGATCACTTCGGCAGCGACCGAGACGGCAATCTCGATGGGCAGCTTGCCTTTCACCTCGGCCAGGCCCATGGGGCAGCGCATGCGCTGGACCAGGGCCGGGTCGAAGCCGCGATCACGCAGGCGGTGTTCGAATTTGGCGCGCTTGGTCTTCGAGCCGATCAGGCCGAACCAGGTGAAGTCGCCGCGCTTGAGAATCGCTGCGGTGAGCTCCAGGTCCAATTGATGGTTGTGGGTCATGACGATGCAGTAACTGCCAGCGGGCAGGTTATCCACTTCATCGACGACCTCCTCGTTGACGATTTTGGTCACACCTTCAGGCAGGTGCGCGGGGAACTCGGCATCGCGCGAGTCGATCCAGCGCACGCGGCACGGCAGGCTGGCGAGCAGCGGTACCAGCGCGCGGCCGACATGGCCTGCGCCGAAGACGGCGATCTGTGCCTGCGGCTGGCCCATCGGTTCAAACAGCAAGACGTTCACGCCTCCGCAGCACTGCCCCAGGCTGGCGCCCAGGCTGAAGCGCTCCAGCCGCGTTTGCTGGCTGCCGCTGTCGAGCATTTCGCGTGCAATCGCCATCGCCTTGTATTCCAGATGGCCGCCGCCAATGGTGTCGAAGATCCGCTCGGCGCTGACCACCATCTTCGAGCCCGCATTGCGCGGCGTCGAGCCACGCTCCTCGATGATGGTCACCAGCACGCAGGCTTCACCCCGGGTTTGCAACTCGGCAAGGGCGCTGATCCAGTTGTTCATGTGCTTCTCCTGATCGCATCAGACGATCAATCTTCTTTGTCCTTCCCGGCCCATTCGTGAGCAAGCTCACTCCCACAGGGACCGCATTTCATCCGAGGAAAAAGCGGTGGGTCGTCATACAACGTTTTCCTGTGGGAGCGAGCTTGCTCGCGAAGGCGTCAGCTCAAACGCCACTGATCAAACCGGTGAAACCGTTAGCTCATGGGCCACGCCTTCCGCTTCCGGCGCTGCGGCCTTCAACTTTCGCATCTGCTCACACCCCCACAACACCCGCTCTGGCGTCGCCGGGGCGTCGATCTTCGGCTGATGCCTGTAATCGCCCAGGCTTGCCACCGCATCCTTGATCGCACACCACGCCGCGATCCCCAGCATGAACGGCGGTTCGCCCACGGCCTTGGAGTGGAACACCGTGTCTTCGGGGTTCTTGCGGTTTTCCACCAGTTTCACGCGCAAGTCTGCCGGCATGTCGGCCACCGCCGGGATCTTGTAGCCGGCCGGGCCGTTGGTCATCAGCTTGCCTTTGGCGTTCCACACCAGTTCTTCGGTGGTCAGCCAGCCCATGCCTTGAATGTAGCCGCCTTCGACCTGACCGATGTCGATCGCGGGGTTCAGCGAGGCGCCAACGTCGTGCAGGATGTCGGTGCGCAACATTTTGTATTCGCCGGTCAGCGTGTCGACGATCACCTCGGTGCACGCCGCACCAAAGGCGAAGTAGTAGAAGGGCCGGCCGCGTGCCTGGCTGCGGTCGTAGTAGATCTTCGGCGTTTTGTAATAGCCGGTGCTCGACAGCGACACCTGACCCATCCATGCCTGCTGCGCCAGGGTGTCGAAGCTGATCACCTGCTCGCCGACGCGCACGTGGCCGTTGCGGAACTCAACCTGCGACGTTTCGCACTGATAGTGCTTTGCCGCGAACTCGATCAGCCGTTGTTTGATGGTTTCAGCCGCATTCTGTGCTGCCTTGCCGTTCAGGTCCGCGCCGCTGGACGCTGCGGTGGGCGAGGTGTTCGGCACCTTGTCGGTGTTGGTCGCGGTGATCTGCACGCGGTCGATGCTGACCTGAAACACCTCTGCCACGACTTGCGCGACCTTGGTGTTCAGGCCCTGGCCCATCTCGGTGCCGCCATGGTTCAGATGGATGCTGCCGTCGGTGTAGATGTGGATCAGCGCACCCGCCTGATTGAGGAAGCTGGCGGTAAATGAAATGCCGAATTTCACCGGGGTCAGCGCCAGGCCTTTCTTCAGGATCGGGCTGTTGGCGTTGTAGGCCGTGATCGCCTTGCGACGCTCGGCGTACTGACTGCTTTCTTCCAGTTCGGCGGTCATCTCTTCGAGCATGTTGTGCTCGACGGTCTGATAGTAGTGCGTGACGTTGCGCTCGGTCTTGCCGTAGTAGTTGGCCTTGCGCACGGCCAGCGGATCCTTGCCCAGATGCCGCGCAATCGCGTCCATCACTTCTTCGATGGCGACCATGCCCTGCGGGCCGCCGAAGCCGCGGTAAGCCGTGTTGGACGCGGTATTGGTCTTGCAGCGATGACCATTGATGGTGGCGTCGCCCAGGTAGTACGAGTTGTCGGCGTGGAACATCGCCCGGTCGACAATCGAGGCCGAGAGGTCAGGGGAGCAGCCACAGTTGCCCGCCAGTTCCAGCTGAATGCCGTGCAGACGGCCGTCGTTGTCGAAGCCCACGTCGTATTCGACGTAGAAGGGGTGGCGCTTGCCGGTCATCATCATGTCTTCGACGCGCGGCAGACGCATCTTGGTGGGCTGACCGGTGAGGCGTGCCACCACGGCGCACAGGCACGCAGGGCTCGCCGCTTGGGTCTCTTTGCCACCGAAACCGCCGCCCATGCGACGCATGTCCACCACCACCTTGTTCATCGACACGTCGAGCACTTCGGCGACGAGCTTCTGCACTTCGGTCGGGTTTTGCGTGGAGCAGTAAACGATCATGCCGCCGTCCTCGGTCGGCATCACCGAGGAGATTTGCGTCTCCAGATAGAAGTGTTCCTGACCGCCAATGTGCAGCGTGCCTTGAATGCGGTTCGGCGCAGTGTCCAGCGCCACGGCCGAATCGCCGCGCTGATGGGTGTGGCTGTCGAGCACAAAATGCTTCTTGCGGTAGGCCTCGACCACGTCAAGCACCGGCTCCAGATCCTCGTATTCGATGATCGCGGCCATCGCCGCTTTGCGCGCGGTTTCGTGGTCGCGAGCCGCCACGGCAATCACCGGTTGCCCGACGAACTCGACGGTGTCGATGGCCAGCAGCGGGTCACCTGGCAGCAACGGGCCGATGTCTTTCAGGCCGGGAATGTCTTCGTGCGTAATCGCAATGCGCACGCCGTCAAAGTCGTAGCACGGCGAGACGTCGACGCTGACGATTCGCGCGTGCGCCCGGTCGGACATTCGTGCATAGACGTGCAGCTGATTGGGAAACTCCAGCCGGTCATCGATGTAGATCGCTTCGCCCGACACGTGCTTGTCGGCGCTGTCGTGCTTGACGCTGCGGCCAACGCCGGTGGTGAGGTCCTGCTGGAACAGGGCGACCAGTTCTTCCTGGATTTTAGCGGGATGATGATTAGACATAAGCGGTCACCCGAGTCTCGATGTGTGGCGTTTGCAGCTCGATGAAGTATTTGCGCAGCAGGTTCTGCGCGCTCAGCAGGCGGTATTCCTTGGTGGCGCGGAAATCCGACAGTGGCGTGAAGTCCTTTTCCAGTGCAGCACAGGCGCGCTCGACGGTGGCCGACGTCCAGGGTTGACCGATCAACGCCTGTTCGCAGTGTGCGGCGCGTTTGGGAATCGCCGCCATCCCGCCAAATGCCGCGCGGGCGTCGACGATGGCGCCGTTCTCGACCTGCAAGCGGAACGCTGCGCACACCGCAGAAATATCATCGTCCAGTCGCTTGGATACCTTATAGGCGCGGAACGCCTGCTTGGCATTGGCTTTGGGCACGATGATCTTCTCGATGAACTCGCTTTCCTGGCGTGCGGTCACGCGGTAATCAATGAAATAATCTTCCAGCGCCAGGGTGCGCGACTTGTCGCCTTTGCGCAGGACGATCTTCGCGCCGAGTGCGATCAGCAGGGGAGGCGAGTCACCAATCGGCGAGGCGTTGCCGATATTGCCGCCCAACGTGCCCTGATTGCGGATCTGCAGCGATGCAAAACGGTGCAGCAGTTCGCCGAAATCCGGGTATTGGCTGCTCAGCGCCTCGTAGCAGTCGGTCAGCGCGGTGGCGGCGCCGATCTCGATAAGGTCGTCGAAGTGCTCGATCTTCTTCATGTCGGCGACGTTGCCGACGTAGATCATCACGGGCAATGGACGGTGGAACTGCGTGACTTCCAGCGCCAGGTCGGTGCCGCCGGCCAGCAAGCGTGCCTGAGGATACGAATCGTAGAGGTCGGCCAGGTCGGCGACGGTCAACGGCACCAGGCAGCGTTTGTCGCCGCTGTTCAGCTCGGCGGTTTCCTTCGGTTTGATGGCTTTCAGGCGGGCGATGGTCTGTGCCTGGCGACTGTCGAACTGGTCGGGCTGACGCTGGCTGCAGCTCTGTTCGGCGGCGGCCAGAATTGGGCGATAGCCGGTGCAGCGACAGAGGTTGCCGGCCAGGGCTTCATGGGCCTGAGCGTGCTTTACCTGAGCCGAGTCCGCCTCGTTGCTGTTCTTCTGCAAGGCAAACAGCGACATCACGAAGCCCGGCGTACAGAAACCGCATTGCGAACCGTGGCACTCGACCATGGCCTTTTGCACGCTGTGCAGTTCGCCCTGGTGCTTGAGGTCTTCGACGCTGATCAGCTGCTTGCCGTGCAGCGATGCCACGAAGGTCAGGCAGGAATTGAGGCTGCGGTAGCTCAGGTGATCCTGACCGTCGTTATCGGTGGTCAGCTCGCCCACCACCACGGTGCAGGCCCCGCAGTCGCCGCTTGCGCAGCCTTCCTTGGTGCCGGATTTGTGCAAATGCTCACGCAGATAGTTGAGCACCGTCATGTTGGGGTCCAGAGCATGCTCGGTTTTCAGCTCTTGGTTCAGCAAAAACTGGATCACGGGTCGCGCCTCGTCTTCTTGTAATGGATAGCGATCTTGTAAAGGTGTAACGGAATCTGTGATTGAACCTGTCGATGAATCTATCAGTTCTGACTATTGGGTCAATTAAATTCTGACCTTTAAGTCAAGAAAACGGCTTTTCCGGCGACTGGCCGATTAACGGCAACATGACCTTGCAATAAAACGGTGTGGCGACGCTCAAAGTTTTGCTTATTTCGTGCCAGTTTCCGTGCATATGGCCCTGCGCCACAGGTATCCAGTGCGATACACTGCGCCGCTTGTGTGCAGCTATTGGATTTAAAGGAAAGACATGACGTTCAAGGCACCGGACAGCCTCGCTGAGCAGATCGCTCATCACCTCGCCGAGCGGATCATTCGCGGCGAGCTCAAGCCAGGGGAGCGGATTCAGGAGCAGAAGGTCACTGCTGCACTCAACGTCAGCCGCGGCTCGGTGCGTGAAGCGCTGCTGATCCTCGAACGCCGTCACCTCATCGTGATCCTGCCGCGCCGTGGCGCGCAGGTGTCGGTGCTCACCCCGCACAACGTCACCAGCCTCTGCGCGTTGATGAGCGAGCTTTACATCCTGCTCGGCCTTGCAGTGGCGAAAAGCTGGAAGGAAGAACTCGATCTGGCGCCTTTCCTGCAGATACAACAGCGTCTGATCGCCAGTTGTGAGCGCGAGGATGTGAAAAGCTTCGTCGAGGACAGCTTCAACGTGATGCGCGCGACGTATCCGTTCGCGAATAATCCGTACCTTGAAGAGACCGTCGAGAACCTGCAACCGTCCATGAGCCGCTTCTACTATCTGGCACTGGAACAACGCCAGGCCGAGATGAGCGAATACCTGACCCTGTTCGGCCAGTTGCTCGAAGCAGTGGTTGCGCGCGATCTGGCGCGCATTCGCGCCGTGCTGACCCGTTACGCCGAGCGCAGCTGTCAGTCGATCCTGTCTGCCCTGGCGGCCAGCTGATCCATGCGCCTTAAATGCATCAGGCTGGCGGGGTTCAAGTCGTTCGTCGACCCGACGACGGTGAACTTCCCCAGCAACATGGCGGCCGTGGTCGGCCCCAATGGATGCGGTAAATCCAACATCATCGACGCGGTGCGCTGGGTCATGGGCGAAAGCTCGGCCAAGAACCTGCGTGGCGAGTCGATGACCGATGTCATTTTCAACGGCTCCACCAGCCGTAAACCGGTCAGTCAGGCCAGCATCGAGCTGGTGTTCGACAACTCGGACAGCACCCTGGTCGGCGAGTACGCCAGCTACGCGGAAATCTCCATTCGCCGCAAAGTGACCCGCGACAGCCAGAACAGCTATTACCTGAACGGCACCAAGTGCCGTCGTCGCGACATCACCGACATCTTCCTCGGCACCGGCCTCGGCCCGCGCAGCTATTCGATCATCGAGCAGGGCATGATCTCCAAGCTGATCGAAGCCAAGCCTGAGGACCTGCGTAACTTCATCGAAGAAGCGGCGGGCATTTCCAAATACAAGGAGCGCCGTCGCGACACCGAAAATCGGATCCGCCGCACCCACGAAAACCTCGCGCGCCTGACCGACCTGCGCGACGAGTTGGGCCGTCAGCTGGAGCGGCTGCAGCGTCAGGCGCAGGCCGCCGAAAAGTATCAGGAATATAAAGCCGAAGAACGCCAGCTCAAGGCGCAGCTGTCGGCGTTGCGCTGGCAGGCCCTGAACGAACAGGTCGCCCAGCGCGAATCGATCATCGGCACTCAGGAAATCGGTTTCGAATCCCTGGTGGCGGATCAGCGCAGCGCCGATGCCTTGATCGAGCGTCTGCGTGACGGCCACCACGATCTGTCCGAGCGGTTCAACCTGGTGCAGGGCCGCTTCTATTCGGTGGGCGGTGATATCGCGCGCGTCGAGCAGAGCATTCAGCACGGCCAGCAGCGCTTGCGTCAGTTGCAGGACGACCTGCGCGAGGCCGAGCGGGCGCGGCAGGAAACCGAATCGCACCTGGGCCATGACCGCACCTTGCTGGCGACCCTCGGCGAAGAACTGGAGATGCTCGAGCCGGAACAGGAAATGACCCTGGCCGCCGCTGAGGAATCCGCCGCATCACTGGAAGAGGCCGAAGCCTCAATGCACAGCTGGCAGGAGAAGTGGGACGCCTTCAACCTGACCTCTGCCGAGCCCCGGCGCCAGGCCGAGGTCCAGCAGTCGCGCATCCAGCAACTGGAAACCAGCATGGAGCGGCTGGCCGAGCGTCAGCGCCGTCTGGGCGAAGAGCGCCAGTTGCTGGCCGCCGATCCTGAAGACGCCGCCATTCTTGAACTCAGCGAAGACCTCGCTGCGCGCGAGATGGCCTTTGAAGAACTGACGGCGGAAGAAGAACAGCTGATCGAGCGCCTTGAGCAGCTGCGTCTCGAACTGCAACAGGCCACGCAAGCACAGCAACAGGCGCAAGGTGATCTGCAACGCCTGAACGGACGCATCGCCTCGCTGGAAGCGTTGCAACAGGCGGCGCTCGATCCCGGCACTGGTACAGCCGAGTGGCTGCGCGACCAACAGCTCAGCGAGCGTCCGCGTCTGGCCGAGGGCCTGCGCGTCGAAGCGGGTTGGGAGCTGGCGGTGGAAACCGTGCTGGGTGCCGATTTGCATGCCGTCTTGGTGGATGACTTCTCAGGGCTTGATCTCGCCGGTTTCAGCCAGGGCGATTTACGCCTGGTGAGTCCGACCGCAGACAAGACGCGTGTTCCCGGCAGTCTGCTGGACAAAGTGGAAACGCAGCTCGACCTGACCCATTGGCTGGGTCAGGTCGGGCCGGTCGAAACCCTGGACGATGCGCTGTCGCTGCGTGCACAACTGAGTGCCGGGCAGAGCCTTATCAGCCGTGACGGCTATTGGGTCGGTCGGGATTTTCTGCGGGTTCGCCGTGCCAGCGAAGCCGAGAGCGGCGTGTTGGCGCGTGGTCAGGAACTGCAGCGTCTGGGGCTTGAGCGCGAAGAGCGAGAAGCGACCCTCGCAGCGCTGGAAGACCAATTGCTGACGCAGCGCGAGCAGCAACGCTTGCAGGAAGGCAATCGCGAGCAGTTACGCCGTCGCCTGCAGGATGAAACCCGTCAGCAGAGCGAACTCAAGGCACAACTGTCGGCGGCCAAAGCCAAGGTCGAGCAGTTGACCTTGCGCCGTACGCGGCTGGATGAAGAGCTCACCGAACTGGGCGAGCAGCGCGCCATCGAGCAGGAAAGTCTCGGCGAGTCGCGCCTGCAATTGCAGGACGCCCTGGACAGCATGGCGCTGGACACCGAGCAGCGTGAGTTGCTGCTGGCCCAGCGCGACAGCCTGCGCGAACGGCTCGACCGGGTGCGTCAGGAAGCGCGTCAGCACAAGGACCACGCCAACCAGCTGGCCGTGCGGCTCAGCTCGCTGCGGGCACAACACGACTCCACGCGTCAGGCGCTGGAACGCCTGGAAATGCAGTCCGAACGGCTGACCGAAAAACGCGAGCAGTTGAACCTCAACCTGGAGGAGGGCGCGGCGCCACTGGAAGAGCTGCGCCTGAAGCTCGAAGAATTGCTGGAAAAGCGCATGGTGGTCGATGACGAAATGCGCACCGCGAAAAATGCGCTCGAAGACGCCGACCGTGAGCTGCGCGAAGCCGAGAAACGCCGGACTCAGGCCGAACAGCAGTCACAGCTGTTGCGTGGACAGCTGGAGCAGCAGCGTCTCGAATGGCAGTCACTGACCGTGCGCCGCAAGGCCTTGCAGGAGCAATTGCACGAAGACGGCTACGATCTGAATGGCGTCCTGGCGACGCTGACGCCCGAGGCCAGTGAGAAAGAGGCCGAGGAAGAGCTGGGGCGTATCGACGCCCGTATTCAGCGTCTGGGCGCGATCAACCTCGCGGCCATCGACGAGTACCAGCAGCAATCCGAGCGCAAGCGTTATCTGGACGCCCAGGACGCCGACCTGGTCGAAGCCCTCGATACGCTGGAAAACGTCATTCGCAAGATCGACAAAGAAACGCGTAATCGCTTCAAAGAGACCTTTGATCAGATAAACAGCGGAATTCAGGCACTTTTTCCAAAAGTTTTCGGTGGCGGCAGCGCTTACTTGGAACTGACGGGCGAAGATTTACTCGATACAGGGGTGACGATCATGGCGCGTCCCCCGGGCAAGAAAAACAGCACGATCCATTTGCTGTCCGGTGGCGAAAAAGCCCTGACCGCATTGGCGCTGGTTTTTGCCATTTTCAAACTCAACCCGGCACCGTTCTGCATGCTCGACGAAGTCGACGCGCCGCTGGACGACGCCAACGTGGGCCGCTATGCCCGACTGGTCAAGGAGATGTCGCAAACCGTGCAGTTCATCTACATCACCCACAACAAGATCGCCATGGAAATGGCCGATCAGCTGATGGGCGTCACCATGCATGAGCCTGGGTGTTCGCGCCTTGTGGCAGTTGACGTAGAGGAGGCGATGGCGCTGGTGGATGCGTAGCGGACTGCCATGCGGTCAAACAGATTGACGAGGGAAAAGTGGCGCTTCGATAGCGCAGCACAGGAATAACTGTCGTAGCGGTACAGATGCTCGCGACATGCAGATGTAACAGACGGTGTAAAGTTACCTTTGGTCGTGCTAGCTTAATGTCCACTTTTTCATTTTGCGTGGGTAAAAGGCCATTCAGAACATAGAGTTGGCTCCACGTTTTAAAGGGGTTTACGCCCTTAATTTTCAGAATTTTCATTAGAGGCACGGGATTACATGGAAATCGGTCTGCGAGAGTGGCTGATCGTCATCGGCATAATTGTCATTGCCGGTATTCTTTTTGATGGCTGGCGCCGGATGCGCGGCGGCAAAGGCAAGTTGAAATTCAGGCTGGACCGCAGCTTCTCGAACCTGCCGGACGACGAAGAAGGCTCGTCCGCCGAGGTGTTGGGCCCTGCACGTGTCCTCGACAACCAGAAAGAACCGCAGCTCGACGAGCATGACCTGCCCGCCATGAGTGCGGCCCGCGAACGGCCGGAGCGTCCCGAGCGCGAAAGCAAACGCAGCAAGCGCAAGGATGAGCCGCAACAGGGCGACCTGAATCTGGATGTCGACGGCCCGAACCTGTTCAGCGCCCGTGACGACGATTTCCCGGACGACAAGCCGCCTCAGCGCATCACCGAAGACAAAGACCTGCCGCCAGTCGAAGAAGTGCTGGTCATCAGCGTGATTTCCCGCGACGAAAGCGGCTTCAAGGGCCCTGCGTTGCTGCAGAACATTCTGGAAAGCGGCCTGCGTTTCGGCGAAATGGACATCTTCCACCGTCACGAAAGCATGGCGGGCAACGGTGAAGTGCTGTTCTCCATGGCCAACGCGGTCAAGCCGGGTGTGTTCGACCTGGACGACATCGACCATTTCAGCACCCGGGCGGTGAGCTTCTTCCTGGGTCTGCCAGGTCCGCGCCATCCGAAGCAGGCCTTCGATGTGATGGTGGCCGCTGCTCGCAAGCTGGCTCACGAGTTGAACGGCGAGTTGAAAGACGATCAGCGCAGTGTCATGACCGCGCAGACCATCGAGCACTACCGCCAGCGGATCGTGGAATTCGAACGCCGCGCCCTGACTCAGCGTCGTTGATTGAACTGCCGACCCCCGTGGGAGCGAATTTATTCGCGATACGGTGGGTCCGGCGATGAACATGTATCGCCTGTCCCGGTTTTCGCGAATGAATTCGCTCCCACATAGCGTATTGGCGTCGGGCCAATAGGCGAGGCGAGGCACCATGAATTGAGCAGCTCCGGCTGCTCTTTTGCATTCTGAGAGAACACCGTATGAAAGCCGCCGAAACCCGAATCCTGGAACTGCGCGCAGAGCTGGACCTTCACAACTACCGCTATCACGTTCTCGACGAGCCAAGCATTCCGGACGTCGAATACGACCGCCTGTTCCACGAACTCAAGGCGCTGGAAGCCGAAAACCCGCATCTGGTCACGCCGGACTCACCCACTCAGCGGGTCGGCAGTGCGGCGTTGTCGGCGTTCACTCAGGTGCGTCATGAAATCCCCATGCTCAGCCTGGGCAACGCCTTCGAAGAAACCGACATGCGTGAATTCGATCGGCGTGTCACCGAAGGCCTGGACCTTCCGGCAGGTGACCTGCTTGGTGCCGGCGCTGCGGTCGAATACAGCTGCGAGCCCAAGCTCGACGGTCTGGCGGTGAGCCTGCTGTACCAGAATGGCGCATTAGTCCGGGGTGCCACGCGCGGCGATGGCACGACTGGCGAAGACATCAGCGTCAACGTGCGCACCGTGCGCAATATTCCGCTCAAGCTGCACGGTGAAGGCTGGCCGGAAACCCTCGAAGTGCGTGGCGAGGTGTTCATGTCCAAGGCGGGGTTCGACCGTCTCAACGAAAGCCAGCTGGAAATCGGCGGCAAGACGTTCGCCAACCCGCGCAATGCCGCGGCGGGCAGCCTGCGCCAACTGGACTCCAAGATCACCGCCAACCGGCCGCTGGAGTTCTGCTGCTACGGCATCGGCCAGGTGTCGCACGACATCGCCGACACCCATATTGGCAACCTGAAGCAGCTCAAAGCGTGGGGCATGCCCATCAGTCGCGAGCTCAAGGTGGCCGCCGGGATTGAAGACTGCCTGAAGTACTACCACGACATCGGCGAGCGTCGCCTGTCGCTGCCGTATGAAATCGACGGCGTGGTGTTCAAGGTCAACAGCATCGCCGCACAGCGGGAACTGGGTTTCCGCGCACGCGAGCCGCGTTGGGCCATCGCGCACAAATTCCCGGCCATGGAAGAGCTGACCGAGCTGCTCGACGTGGAATTTCAGGTCGGTCGTACTGGCGCCGTGACCCCGGTCGCACGCTTGAAGCCGGTCAAAGTCGCTGGCGTCACGGTCGCCAACGCCACGCTGCACAACATGGATGAAGTGGCGCGTCTGGGCCTGATGATCGGTGACACCGTGATCATCCGCCGTGCCGGTGACGTGATTCCCCAAGTCGTGCAGGTGGTGCTTGAGCGCCGCCCCGACAATGCGCGCAAGGTCGAGATCCCGCAGACCTGCCCGGTCTGCGGCTCGCAGGTCGAGCGCACGCAGTTGATCAAGCGCAGCAAAGGCAAGGAAACCGTCAGCGAGGGCGCGGTCTATCGCTGCGTCGGGCGTCTGGCGTGTGGCGCGCAACTCAAGCAGGCGATCATCCACTACGTGTCGCGTCGTGCCATGGACATCGAAGGCCTGGGCGACAAGACCATCGAGCAACTGGTGGACGAAAAGCTCATCGGATCGCCGGCCGATCTGTACAAGCTCGAATACGACCAGATCATCGATCTGGAAGGTTTCGCCGAGATTTCCAGCAAGAAGCTGCTGAAGGCCATCGACGAGAGCAAGACGCCGACACTGGCGCGTTTCATCTACGCGCTGGGCATCCCCGATGTGGGCGAGGAAACTGCCAAAGTGCTGGCCCGCTCGCTGGGTTCTCTGGATAAGGTCAAGGTCGCACTGCCGGAGGTGCTGACGTACCTGCCGGACATCGGCCTGGAGGTCGCACACGAGATTCACAGCTTCTTTGAAGACGACCACAACCAGAACGTCATCGGCGCGCTGCTGGGCGAATGCAAGATGCAACTGCAGGACACGGGCGATCTGGCGGCTGAGTTCGCCGCCAGCGCGACGCTGGGTGGCATGCTCGACAAACTGAACATCCCGTCCATCGGCCCGGGCGGCGCACAGAAACTGGCGGACAAGTTCGGCACCCTGGAAGGCGTGGTCAAGGCCGACTGGCTGGACATGCGCCAGACGTTGCCGGAAAAGCAGGCGCAGTCTGTCAGGGCGTTCTTCGACGTGCCGGAAAATGCTGAGCGGGCGCTCAAGATCGAACAGCAGCTCAAAGACTTCGGCATGCACTGGCAGAGTGAGAAGAAGGTGGTCGAAGGCTTGCCGCTGACTGGCCAGACCTGGGTGCTGACCGGCTCGCTGGAGCTGATGAGCCGCGACGTCGCCAAGGAAAAACTTGAGAGCCTCGGCGCGAAGGTCTCGGGCTCGGTGTCAGCCAAGACCCACACCGTTGTCGCAGGGCCGGGGGCGGGGTCCAAGTTGACCAAGGCCAACGAGCTGGGGTTGAAGGTGCTGGATGAAGAAGCGTTCGTAGCGTTCTTGAAAGGGCATCACGTCACTGTCGATTGACGGTGACTGTAGGAGTGCGCGTGCTCGCGATGCAGTGAGTCAAACGCAGCTGCAGATACCGACAGACTGCAATCGCGAGCAAGCTCACGCCTACAGGTAGCTCGCCTTTTTCGGCAGATACGCTTTTCAGCAAAAATATCTGGAACCGCCGCAACCCCCAACGATCTAGTGCTTGCAGCCCCATCAGGAGATCGCCATGTTCCAGTTCTTCGAGCAACTCAGCACACGGATCGCGGCGCCCTTCGCCGGAGAAAGCAAACGCAACAGCAAGGTCTGGCAATGCCATTGCGGACAGTCGGTATTCTTCCGCAACAGCCAGTGCCTGGCGTGTTCCGCTGCGTTGGGGTATCTGCCTGAACAAAGCAAAATTGCTGCCCTTGAACCGGGGCCGGACCTCAATACCTGGCGCCTGAGCGACGAACCGCAGGCCGGTCTCTATCGTCGCTGCGCCAATCTCGACACGCCGGCTGCCTGCAACTGGCTGTTTCCGGCGAACAACGCCGGGGAATTCTGCATTGCGTGCAGCCTGAACAGGACCATTCCCGACCTTTCCGTTCCGGAAAATTCCGAGCGCTGGGGCAAGATCGAGATCGCCAAGCGTCGACTGGTCGCGCAACTCATCACGTTGGGCTTGCCGGTGATCCCGAAAAGCCTTGATGAAGAGCGAGGCCTTGCGTTCGAGTTTCTCGGCGTCGACCTGGAGGGCAACCTGCCCACCACGGGCCACGCCAACGGCCTGATCACCCTCAACGTTGAAGAAGCCGACGACGCGATCCGCGAGAAAGTGCGCGTGCAGATGCACGAGCCTTACCGCACGTTGCTCGGGCACTTCCGTCATGAGGTAGGGCATTACTACTGGGACAGGCTGATCGCGAACACCTACTGGCAGGATGGTTTCCGAAATCTGTTCGGAGACGACCGCGCGAGCTACGCCGACGCGCTTGATCACCACTACCAGCACGGCGCGCCAGCGGACTGGCAGCAACGATACGTCAGTGCCTACGCCACCATGCATCCCTGGGAAGACTGGGCCGAAACATGGGCGCATTACCTGCACATGATGGACGCCGTCGACACGGCGCTGAGTCTGGGCATGAGCGCACGCGACATGGACCTCGACTATCAGCCCTTCGAGCTGGAAACCCTCTACGATCCGCAGCATCCAGGAGGGCCTTCGTTCCTTGCCTTCGTCAACGCCTGGATCGAATTGGCGGGCATGCTCAACGAACTGTCCCGCGCCATGGGGCAGCCGGATTTTTATCCGTTCGTGCTGCCGCCTGCGGTGATCACCAAGCTGCATTTCATCCATCTGGTGATACAGGGAGCGGGCGGCAAGGCGGATGAAGTGCTGCAGGTCCAGTGAGTCGCGCATCTGGAGGGTGAGCGCTCAAGTGCTGCAACTTTGTGGCAGGCGTCCGGTCATCGCCGTCGGTCTGCGAGTGCCTGCAGGCCTCTGAATCTAGTGCTACTTTGCCTAGCAATATCGTTTTGATACTACTGGCGTAAAGCAGTTGCACAGGGATTTCGCAGATGGCCAATAGCGCTCCAATACCGTTGAACGAATCCTCGCGGCTGTCCCGTATCACCCACATGGGGCTTCTCGATTCAACCGCCGACGAGGTGCTGGATCACATCGTCGACATGGTGGCTCACTATTTCGAGGTGCCCATCGCGCTGGTGTCCATCGTCAGTGAACACCGGCAGTGGTTCCGCGCGGGCACCGGCCTGGATGAGCGCGAAACACCGCGCGAAATCTCCTTTTGTGCCTACTCCATTCTCGGTGACGATGTGTTCCAGGTGCCGGATGCGGAGCTAGATACCCGCTTCAAGGACAATCCACTGGTCGTCGGCGAGCCGCGCATTCGTTTCTATGCCGGTGTGCCGCTGGTCACCGCCGATGGATTGGCGCTGGGCACGCTCTGCATCATCGACAACACGCCCCGACCGCTGCTCAACCCACGCGACCTCGCCATGCTGGAGATGTACGGTCAGTTGGTGATGAAGCGGCTCAACAACATGCGCAAGGCCAGCTATGTCGATCAGCCGACCGGGTTATTCAATCGCCTGCGGCTGGAAGAAGACATCATGGCCCTGGCCGATCGTGACGACCATGCGTTAGTCGCCCTGGACATGGTCAACCCGGTGTTCCTCGACAGCATCGTCAAAGCACTCGGCTACAGCTTCGCCCAGGAACTGGTGCGATGCATGATTGAAAGCTGTCGCGAGCAGCTGCCATCCGACACGGCGTTGTACAAAGTCAGCCCGACACGCATTGCGCTGCTGACCCGACACGCCGGTCCGGAACAGGCAGAGGACCTGTTTCGCAGGCTGATCAAGCATTTTCAGCGCCCGTTGATCTGCCGCAACATTCCGATCCAGATGGACGTCGGCATCGGTGTGCTGCCGCTGGGGTTGGGACGTTGTGATGAAAAAGACTGGATTCGTCTGGTGGTCAGCGCCGCCGACGAAGCGCGCGGGAAGGCGACTGGCTGGCGCTGGTACGAGCCGCATCTGGACTTCGCGCAGCAGCGCGCCTTCCTGCTGTTGGCGTCACTGGCCGACGCCGTCCGCAGCCCGGATCAGCTGTCGCTGGTGTTCCAGCCGCGGCTGGAAGTCGCCACCGGGCGCATCGTCACCGTCGAGGCGCTGCTGCGTTGGCAGCATCCCGTCCTGGGGCCGATCAGCCCGGCCGAATTCATTCCATTGGCGGAAAAGACCGCACTGATTCGCTCGCTGAGCCTGTGGGTGTTGCGCAACGCCGTCGAGCAGGCGAGGAACTGGCAGCGTCAGGGTTACGCCTTCAAAGTCGCCATGAACGTCTCTGCCATCGACCTCGCCAACTCGCAGTTCAGCGATGCGCTGTTTGAGCAGCTGGCGATCAGTGGTCTCGATCCGGGCCGCTTCGAGCTCGAATTCACCGAAAGCGCGCTCTGTGATAATCCCGACATCACCCGGCAGCAACTCGAACGCCTGCGCGCATTGAACATCGACATTGCCATCGACGACTTCGGCACCGGTTACAGTAACTGGACTTACCTGCGTCAGTTGCCGGCTACCACCGTCAAGCTCGACAAGTCGCTGGTGGAAAATCTGGACGCCAATGAAAAGGACCGGCGACTGGTGGAAGCCATCGTCGACCTGGCAAGGCGTCTGGGTTACCGCGTTGTCGCAGAAGGGGCGGAGACGGAAGACGTCTACGAGATCCTTTGCCAGCTCGGCTGTCATGAGGTGCAGGGCTATCTCATCGCCCGGCCCATGACCGTCAGCGCGCTGGAACACTGGATGAATGGCGAGCGCAGCAACAAGGTCAAGCAACTGCGTGCGTTGGGGCGCTGATGGCCTGACTTCAGCGTTTCAAGGCAGCTTCAAGAGCATTCGGCGCTCAAACCCCACCAATGCCCGGTCGGCATCGCCGTAGTCCTGCCAGCCAAGGCTTCGGTACAGCGCGTGAGCTGTCGTGTTTCCGAGATCGACTGCCAGCATCAGTTGCCGGGCCTCAGGCCACAGTTCGCGCACCAGATCCGGCAACTGGTGCAAACAGGTTTTTCCCAGCCCGCGGCCCTGGTATCGCCGATCGATCATCAAACCGTGCAGCGTGACGGTCTGACCATTCGCCCAGCGCGGCAACAACGACCGGCGCTTGAGCAAAAAAAAGCCCCGCGCCACGTCATCGATCAGCAGCGCGTAGCCCTGAATGTCAGACGCCGGTCGCGCCGTGAGCGCATGCACGGCCCCGTGGGCATCCCCGACGAGGGTTTTCTGCTCACCCAGCAACTCGATGTCCAGCACCTGCTGACGCTGCAGCGCCGAGAGCGTTTGGTATTTCTTCAAAATGCTTTTCATGAACGCCACCATGCCGCGTCCACAGCCACCCATGCAAGTGGTTGAGCCTTATCAAATTTTTTATCTGAAACCAGAGGTTGTAACTTCGCGCCAGACCGGTACAATGGCGCGGCTCGCCGACTGGCGAGTGTCGTTATGGTGACCCCATCGGTCCCCCCGCAACGATTACCCGTGAACCTGGTCAGATCCGGAAGGAAGCAGCCACAGCGGGAACATTGTGTGCCGGGGTGTGGCTGGTGGGGTTGCCTCCATAACGAATCCCCCTCGGAGTGTCCGCTCCCGCTTCAAATACCACGCATTTAGCGCTGAATGACGATGCGTCAGGTCTAATCGGCGCGAATCTACGTTCCTGAATCAGATGCCTTACGCACAGGCTTCCACAGGCCTGCATCCCGAATCGGGAAAGATTTCCACGTCGTCAAAGTGTCCTTAGCGCCTAACTGGTTCGCACACGCTCAAGCCCAAGGGACTGGCGTTCGATGTGCAAACCAACGACGCTTGAACTCACTTACCTATTGGTCGACGTTTTTTGCCTGGCGCGCTCAAATTTGAGATGACCAAGCTGGTACCTGCTCGGTTTACGCGTTGGTCATTCCCCCACCACTCGACATTTGCATGATCGCCGACCCGATCTCACTCCCTCCCCGAATCAACTGTGCAAAGCGGAACATCATTTCCGGCCCCGAGTCGTTCATCAGTGCGTCATACAACAAACGGCGTACCGCTTCGGCTTCAGGCAGGTGTGCAGAGTCTGTGGTTGCCTCGGGCTGCAATTCGGCGAAGCGCGCCAGAACGTCGGACCCAGGCGTGTCTTCATCAATACCGAAGAGTTCGTTGAACAGCATGCCCAGCGTGCCGGCAGGCTGGTAGTCGGGTCGGTCCCATTTGCGAACGATGGAGCCTTCTTTCTCGATCTTTTCCAAAGTCCGGCGGATCTTACCGGGGATCGTCGCGGTGGCGCGGACTTCGGTGTAATACACCAGCCTTGCGAGGCTGGCGGCGTCCTTGACGTTTTTCCAGATCACAAACCAGATCTGCGAGACGCTGTGGGTTCTGAGCCCGTTTCGCAGCGTACTCCGGATCTCGTTGAGCTGATTTTCATTCAGATCGTGGTGAAACGCCCTGCATTTATCCAGCAAGTAGCAAACCGCATCGGCGGAGGCAAAGTCGAGCCACAGGTTGAACAGCGCGGCGCTGTCGCAAAATTCTCTGGCGAGCAATATTTGCATCGCTTCTTCAGTTCGCCCCAGATGCTGGTCCGGCACCAAGGCGTAAGGAATGAAATGCGTGTTCACCATCAGGTTATCGTCGCGCAAAAAGTAGGTGCCTGGTGCAGCACTGTGCGGGTCTTCACGAACAACGCCTGCGGTTTTCAGTTTGTCGATCAGTAGCGCGACGTCCATTGGCGCCAGCGCCTTGCATTCATCGAGGGTGAAGGACTCGCTGATCAGTCGCGGCGAGATTGCGAGGTCCAGTGCTAGTAGCAACAAAGCCTCGTCGTCGCCCAGTAGGTGGTAGTCGATTGGCCCGCTAGGCAGTCGCTCCACATAGGCATTAAGCCGCAACTCGAGGGCGGCCGCAGCGGCCGCCTGTTCTGCCCGCTTTTGCCGCACTTGGACTTCTTCACAGGCGGGACAGGGCGAGAAGGATTTCTGCGGGTTTTTCTTCACTGCCGAACGGCTTTTGACTTCCATGCAAGCGTCGCAATGCGGGCAGGTGAGGTTGTTGTCGAATGCGCGGCACAGCTCGCGAACATGGCTAGCGAGTGTTCCGCTGTGCGTAATGTGACGGAAGGGCACCAGATCGATCACTTTCTCCAAAAAGTCCCCGGTGTTGCTCATCGCCCAGTAGCGAATAGCCAGTTGCCTTTCTTCAGGGTCGTCCGTCATCAGTTCAAGGTTTACGGTCATGAGCAGTTCAATCCAGTTTTCATGGTGATCTAGAAAACAGGGGCAGACCGGCGTTATGCAGCGGCTTCCCTGCAACGGTAGAAACAACAAGTAACTACCGGCGCACAGGGTCGCTGGATATAAGCTCAAGGACTGTAGGTCGACGATGTTCGGCTGCGTAGGCGGGGTCCGGAAATTGCACCGCGACGTCTGTAGGAACTGTCGCTGCCGGAAGGCAGCAAGCGGTGGAGCTTGCTGCTAAGGGGGATCCGAAGGCTGACTTATCGCCTTGTTTGAAGGGGGGTAACGCTCATCACCCCTCGCTCGCCCATGCCTTCGATGAGCGCGCCGCTCGCTCACTGGCAAACTGTTTCCCTCGTGCCGTGCGCTCTGCCACCACGCACCCGTCCCTGACAGACACGGATGCATAGCCCTGATCCCTGAGATAGAGCAGGGCTGTAAAGTCCAGCGGGTTGACTCTGGACGTCGCCCCATCCGTGAGCGTTTGAAGAAGTCGAATGGCCAACGATTCAAGCCGCATGGGGCACGCCTCGGGTGGTGTATGTGGGATAGTGGCTATTCGTCACCAGAGGGCCATGTGTAGTTCCATTTATTTGCGCTCATTACACGTCCAGGTAGGTTGCGAAGATGGGAGAACAGGTCCATGATGCCGCCCTATATAGGTAGGGGGGGTATGGTATGGCGCATTTACACACCGAGAAAGACGATCTGCTCAAGCGTGTCAGGCGCATAGCGGGGCAGGTGCAGGCGATTGAGCGCGGGCTGGAATCAGATACCGATTGCGCCAAGACGTTGCATCTCGTGGCTGCTACCCGCGGCGCGATCAATGGTCTGCTCGACCAGATCATCGAAGCCCATGCTCGCGAGCATGTGGCTCATCCTGATTTGAGTGATGAGGATCGGGCCCAAGGGCTTGAAGATTTGCTCGAAGCCATTCGTCGGTACTCAAAATAAGTCGCCAGGCGACACACGGAGGCCGCATGGTCCTTTCGCAGAAACACACCCACGAACACGTTTTCCTCAGTCAGTCTCACGACGAGAATGCCCGCCGTACGTTATGGGTGGTCGTGCTCACCTTCGTGATGATGGTCGGGGAGATTGCCGCCGGTTACGTCACGGGCTCGATGGCGCTGCTGGCGGACGGTTTTCATATGGCAACCCATGCTGGTGCGTTAGGCATCGCGGCGGCGGCCTATTCGTTTGCACGGCGCAACGCCAATAACGGTCGCTTCAGTTTTGGCACCGGCAAGGTGGGCGATCTGGCGGGTTTCGCGTCGGCGCTCATTCTGATGATGGTCGCGCTGGGCATCGGCATCGAGTCGCTGATGCGCCTGTTCCAACCGACGCAGGTGGCGTTCGGGGAAGCCACCTTGATTGCGGTGGTCGGTCTGTTGGTCAACATTGTGAGCGCCTTCATGCTGTCCGGCGGCCATGGGCACCACGGGCATCACGCTCATGGGCATCACTCGCATGATGATCACGATCACCATGACCACGACAAACATCATGGCCACGGCGGAGACAACAACCTGCGCTCCGCCTATGTTCACGTCCTGGCCGATGCGTTGACCTCGGTACTGGCGATCGGTGCATTGCTGGCAGGGCGTTATCTGGGCTGGGTCTGGCTCGATCCGCTGATGGGTGTGGTCGGCGCGGTGGTCATCGCCAAGTGGTCTGTCGGTTTGATCAAGCAGAGTGCCAACGTGTTGCTGGACGTCACCGACGAGCACGTCGCGGAAGAAATCCGCGAAGTGCTCGAAGCCGATGGCAACGTGCAGATCACCGATCTGCATGTGTGGAAAGTCGGCCCGGATGCCCGTGCGGCGATTGTCAGCGTGCTGGCGAAAGTCGAGGTCACGGCAGAGGCGATTCGTGAGCGGCTCGGTGTGGTGCACGAGGTGTCGCACTTGACCATCGAGTATCGAACGGCCTGAAGAACAGCTTCATGCTGAATCGTATCCAGCGCTTTTCCGGGCGCTGGATCGACGCCAGATTCGCCAATAATGCGTGTCAAATCAAAGAAATCTGCCCCGTTTTTGGGGCAATACGATAGTCTTCGCACCATTGTCGATACGGACACCTGGATTGGAAGGCTATAGATGGCGCCTGATGACTATCTCGTAATGACCAGCAAGGAGTGGGCGGGGCTTCGCGCCAGTACGCCACTGACCTTGTCCGAAGAAGATCTGTCGGCGTTACGAGGCGTAAACGAAGATATTTCTCTGGAAGATGTCGTCAACATCTACCTTCCGCTGTCGCGCCTGATCAATCTGCACGTCAGCGCTGCGCGCAATCTGGCGAGCATCAAGGACACTTTCCTCGGGCGTCCGGCGAAAAAACAGACCTATGTCGTGGCAGTTGCGGGCAGTGTGGCGGTGGGCAAAAGCACCTTTGCCCGCGTCCTGCAGGCGCTGATGGCGCGCTGGCCGGATCATCCTCGGGTCGATCTGGTGACCACCGACGGCTTTCTGCATCCCAACGCCAGGCTGGACGCGGACGGCATCATGCACCGCAAGGGCTTTCCGGAAAGCTACGATCGCAAGCGCATGGTCAAGTTTCTCTCGGATCTCAAGGCGGGCATTCCGGTGATCAGCGCGCCGGTCTATTCGCACATCAGCTACGACATCGTGCCGGAGAAATTCATCGAGATCAGCCAGCCGGACATCCTGATTTTCGAAGGCCTGAACGTGCTGCAGACCGAGGGCAACGACGGCCAGAAGCCTGGCAGCATCGTGTCGGATTTCTTCGACTTCTCGATCTACCTGGACGCAGCCGAAGGGGACATCGAGCGCTGGTACGTCGAGCGCTTTCTCATGCTGCAACGCACTGCGTTCCGTGCCCGGGGCGCTTATTTCCGCGAACTGGCCGACCTGCCGCCTGAAAAATCCCCGGATGCCGCGCGCAAGATCTGGCGCGACATCAACCGTCCAAACCTGCTGGAAAACATCCTGCCGACCCGCGAGCGGGCAAGCCTGGTGGTGCGCAAGGCGTCGGATCATTCGGTGAAAGAGCTGTGGTTGCGCTGACGATCGGTTCGGTCGTGCGGTGTTCAGCATTGCTCGCCCTGTGTTTCAGCGCTGCCGCGATGGCCGACGGCAACACGTTGTTGCTCGAATGCCAGGACGGTATCAACAGCATGAGCGGCGGGGTGGCCAAGAACCCGGTGGGGGTTGGCCACTGCGTCGGCGTGTTGCAAGCGACCATGGACACCCTCGACATCTTTCACGAAGCCGGCGGCGTGCCCAAGTTGGTCTGTGTGCCGGAAGGCGGTATTCCGATGGTGCAGTCCATGCGCGTCGTGGTTCAGTCACTTGAAACACATCCCCAGAGTCTGCACCTGAACGAATCGGTGTTGGTCGTCTCCGCGCTGAAAAACGCGTTTCCCTGCCGCTGATCAAACGCCAGTCCTGATAGCCCGCTCGTCGCGGCCGGTAAACAGTGCTGGTTTTTTTTATTTCGAGGTCTATCCTTACCGGTCAGTACAGTTCAATTATGAGGCGACCATGCCGACCACCCGAGACGCCAGCGTGAATCATCAACGCCTGATCGACGCGGCCTCCGCGCTCTTCTTTCGTGACGGGATCAATGCGACGGGAATTGCCGCCGTGGCTGAGTTCGCCGGGGTGTCGAAGATGACGCTGTACGCCCACTTCGCGTCGAAGGACGAGTTGATCGTGGCGTTTCTGGACAAGCGCAATGAGCGCTGGGAAGCCGCGGTGGAGCAGACATTGGCGGCCAGCGAGGCGCCAGCCGACAAGCTACTGGGGCTGTTCGACCTGCACCGGCAGTGGCTGCGCGAAGGTGGATTGCGCGGCTGCCCTTACGTGAATTCCGCTGCAGAGTTTCCGGACCGCAGTCACCCGGTTCGCCTGGCGGTGGATCGGCATAAACAAGGGGTGAAGCAACACCTGTTGGACCTCGCAGAAAGCGCGAGGCTGAGCAACCCGCAGACGTTGGTAAGGCGATTGTTCCTGTTACTGGAAGGGGCGTTTCTCACGGGCGCTCTGGAAAACGACGACAGCGTATTTCTGGTGGCGCGAGAGCTGGCCGCAGAGCTGATTGACGCAGCGAAACCGGCTTAACCCTGTTCTCTCCTTCACATTCAAGAAAGGAAGCTGACCATGCGGATCAATGCACTGATTGTCTTGCTGCTCACCGGGCTGGTAGCAGCGACGTTTGGTTTCGGTATCTACCTGTTTGCGCAACTGGTGCCCGACATGCGCGCCAGCCTCGGTTTTGACATTTCCTACGTCGGTACGATCACTGCGTCCGGGCAGTTCGGTTTTCTGCTGTGTGCGTTGTTGGCGGCGTGGATCACCCCACGGGTGGGCGGCGGTTGGGTGATTTTCGGTTCCGGAGTGGTGTGCGCCGTAGCGCTGCTGCTGATCCCGCTGACGCACAATATCCTGCTGATTGGCGCCTTGCTGACGGTGTTGGCAGGCACGGCGGCGACGGTTTTCGTGCCCATGGTCGATGTGATTTCCCGCACGGTTGCCTATAAATCACGCGGCATGGCAATGGGCTTGGTATCCAGTGGCACCAGTTATGGCGTGTTCATCAACAGTCTGTTGGTGCCGCTGTATGCGCCGCAGGGTGAATGGCGCATGGTCTGGTGGATCGTTGGGTTGATCACCGTGGCGATGGCGGTTGGCGTGATGGTGGCGTTCAAGCGGGCGCGATTGTTCGTCCATGAAAAGGTTTCGGCATCCGAGACTGAACAGAACACACAGGCTGGCCGGACCGCGCTGAAGCAGCCTTGGGTGCTGACGGTGTGGACGATGAACTTCCTTCTTGGTTTCTCGACCTTTCCTTTTCAGAATTACTTGTCGTCCTACCTGCGCAGCGAATTGAATTTCGACGTGACTTACACCGCGCACATTTGGGCGAGTATCGGTTTCGTCGGCATGTTTGCCGGGCTCGCGGTCGGTTGGCTGTCGGATCGCGTCGGCCTGCGCGCGGCGATGCTGCTGGTTTATGCCTGCGTGGGCGCGGCCGCGTTGATCTTCGTTGTCCATCCTGTCGGTTACTGGCCGTTGGCAGCGGGTGTTCTGTTCGCGGTGGCGTTTTACCCGATCTTCGGGTTGATCCCGGCCTATGTGTCGAAGATGGCGGGCAGTGCCACGCTGGCCGTGACGATTTTTGGCGTGGCCAACATCCTGCAAGGTGTCGGCGGCATGATCGGAAACTTCTGCGGCGGGTTGCTGGCCAGTTTCAATGGATCGTTCGTGGGTGTTTACGTGGCCATCGGCCTGGTGGCCGTCTTGCTGGCGATGTTGACGTTGCGCCTGCCAAAGGAAGCTCGCGACGTGCAGCAGGATGACGCGCTAGGGTGCGTAAACGGCTGATTGATCACTGCCGGTTTGCCCGGATTTGGCGTCATCCGGCAGTCCGATTCAGACCGTTTACACGTTGATCACCGGGACGAACATCCCGGCCCGGCTGATCCTTGCGACCACGGCGCCACCCATGGGTTACAGCGTGACATTTCCCGCGATGCAGGTTTGCACCTCACCGCCGACCCAGATCTGATTCCCGACCTGTTCGATGGACACGCAGCCGCGGTGACCCAGCACTGTACCTTGGCGCGTGGTGTACTGGCGCGGCGCGAGGCCGGCCGGGATCAGCCATTGTGCAAGGCTGGCGTTGAGGCTGCCGGTCACCGGGTCTTCGGCGTTGAGGTCACCGGTCAGTGCCCGCACCTCGAAGTCGGCCTCGGCGTCCGGCCCGGTCCAGGGGGCGACGATGCCTATATTCAGGCCTTTGAGTGCTGCGTAATCGGGACGAATCGCCAGAACTTCTTCACGGCTCGACAGCATCACCGCGACCCAGCCCGGCCCGTTGTCCGCCCACTGACTGCCAATGATCTGCTCGCGGCGCACGCCAAGTCCGGCCACCAGACTGGCCAACACTTCGTCCTCCACCGGACCGCTGCGCAAAAGTGGCGGGGCGCAGAACGCCAGGCGTGAGCCGTCCCGGCGAATCCGAACCAGCCCTGCACCGCACTCTTGAACCACTTCCTCGGCCTTGGCCGCGCCACCGTTGTCCAGCCAGACGAAGCAACTGCCCAGCGTCGGATGACCGGCAAACGGCAGTTCGCGCGTGGTGGTGAAGATGCGCACGCGGTAGTCCGCTTCCGGGTGGGTAGGGCGCAGCAGGAAAGTCGTTTCGCTGAGGTTGGTCCAGCGAGCGAACGCGGCCATCTGCGCGTCGGTCAGGTCATCGGCGGCACTGACCACGGCCAGCGGATTGCCTTGGGTGGCGGCGCTGGAAAACACGTCGACCTGCTGGAATTTGAGCGTGTGGGCCATGGCGTTATCTCCTGGGACGATGGCGGGATCGGCCACTCTAGGGACGCGGTACGAGGCTGTACAGAGACAGATGATGGTGGTTTTTTGTGCCGTCTGAATGGTTCAGGCGTATGAATGGTTACGCCTCACCGCCCGCCAGCACGAAGCCTGTCGGCATTTGTTGTGCGTACTCGTTCACCACGTCGCGCGTCAGGCCGACGATGTCCTCCACCAGCTCCATGCCCGCGCCGGTTCGCCAACTGGCGACAATGTCCATGACCGGTGGCAGAGGCACATTTTCGATACGCGTCAGCACGCCCTGGGTGAGTTCGCCATGCACCAATGTGGCGGGCAGTGCACCGATACCGAAGCCGTCGCGCACCAATCGGGTGATCGCCGACGCTGAGTTCACGCAGTTGATGCGCGGTGTAACGATGTCGGCCCTGTGCAGCATGTTGAGGATGTCCTGATGCGGCCGTGAATGCCGGGAAAAGGTCACGATGCGCGCCATGGCAATCTCTTCCAGCGTCACGTCTGCACGGTCGAATGCAGAGCCTGTCGGCACCACCCAATGCAGCGGGTATCGGGCGAGCACTGCGTTGCGAACGGTGTCGAAGCGCAGGACGTCGGTCTGGAAAATGATGTCCTGATAACCTTTCTCCAGTTGCGAGCACAGGTTGCTCGCTGTCTCGGCGGTCAGTTCGATCTCAAGATTTGGGTAACACTTCATCAGGCGTGTTACCAAGGCACTGAGCCAGGTGTGTATCACCGTATCCATGGCGCCGATGCGAATCCGCCCACGCACCTGACTCGGGTCCTTGATCGCCGCCTTCATGCTTTGCATCGTGTCCATGATGTGCTCGGCGTACTCGAGCACCCGCAAGCCCTCGGGTGTCAGCGACACGCCTTTGGAATCCCGCACGAACAACCGCACGCCCATTTCGTCTTCCAGCGCCGCGATCCGGCTGGAAATAGAGGCCTGCGTGCTGAACAGTTTTTCCGCCGTGAGCCGGAAGCTTTTCAGCCGTGCGACCCAGACGAAGGTTTCCAGAAACTTGAGGTTCACCGAATGATTTCCTTGAGCGGGGTGCGACGAGGCGCGTTCGACAGGGTGAACCGTCTTGCGTCATCGCCCTTGTTGGCATTGCATGTCTTGGATAAACAGCAGGTTGCATGCCAGCCGATCAGTGGAAATTCTTATCGGGAATCCCGATTTTTCTTGTTTGACGTCGCTCTCTCGTTCTGTCGTTTCCTTAAAAAGCGCTTATTTGACGAGGTAAAGCGTTGGCCGCTGGGGCAGCGACTGAGGCGCTGTTGCTGGCTGATTCAGGGCTAAGGCGTGCAGTTGAACGTTTAGTTTCTCGGTGGCGATGAGGAGCTTTCTCAGGGCATCGAGGAGAATCTTTTGACCTTCAAGATCCAGGTCGCACCGTTTCTCGGCAATTTCCTGCAGCAGCGTTGTCAGGTTCATGCTCAATTCGTCGATAGGTTCCATGGGTTATCCTGGCTCAATCCTTCCTGTATCGGTTTTCGTGCAGCGTCGCGCGTTCACCCGAAAGTGAATCCGTCCAGACGTTGCTTCAGCGCGATGGCGATCTGCGCCAGTTCTTCGCTCGCGGCTCGGGTCTGATCGGAGCGCACCGACGACTGCACCGAGAGGTCGCGAATACGGATGATGCTACGGTCCACATCCTTGGCGACCAGAGCTTGCTCTTCGCACGCGGTGGCGATCAGGGCGTTGCGCTCGTCAATGCTGTTGACTGTGGTCGTGATGCCTTGCAGCGCCTTGTTGGCGGAAGCCGCCTGCGCGCGTGTCTGCGCGGCCTGAATGGCGCTGTCGTTCAACGCGCCCACGGTGTCCTGGGTGCCGGTCTGGATATGGCCGATCATGCGTTCGATATCCATGGTCGAGGTACTGGTGCGGTGCGCAAGCGACCTGACTTCATCGGCGACGACGGCGAACCCCCGTCCTGCTTCCCCGGCGCGTGCGGCTTCGATCGCGGCGTTGAGCGCCAGCAGGTTGGTCTGGTCGGCGACCGATCGGATCACCTCAAGCACCTTGCTGATTTCGACGGTGTTGGCGGCCAGAATGCCTGCGCGTTCGGATGCGCCGTTGACGCTGGTGTCCAGCCGGGTGATCGCGTTAAGCGTCGAGGTCAATTCCTGCTGGCCGTCGCGGGCCAGATTCAGGGAGGCCCGCGACTCATCGCAGGTGCTGCTCGCGTTGCGTGCGACCTCGTCGACGGCCTGACTCATCTCGGTGATGGCGGTGGCCGCTTGTTCCAGCTCACTGTTCTGCAGCTGCAGGTCTTCGTTGCTGTTGCTGACGAGCATGCTGAGTTCCTCGGCAGCGCTCGAAAGCTGGCTGGCCGCCTGGTGTACACCGGTCAGCGTCTGACTGAGGTTTTCACGCATGGTCACCACCGCTCGCAGCAACTGCGCGGCCTCGTCCTTGCCGCTGACGTCAAGGGCGGTTTCACGCAGATCGCCCCGCGCGATGGTATCGGCAGCGTGCAGCGCCTGAGCGACAGGGCGTGCAATGCTTTCGGTCAGGCGATAGGCGATGACAACCGCGCCCAGGGTCGACAGCACAATCACGATCAAGGTGACGCGAAGCGAGGTCTGGTACGCCTGCTGCCCGGCCGCGCTCGCGGTCTGCTGCGCCTGGTCGTTGAGCAGCTCCAACTCCCCCAGTGTCTTGGTCATGGCCTGAGCGATGGTCGACATCTCGTCGTTGACCAGCGCATTCGCCTCGCTGGAAGCGCCTTGCTTGAGCAGCTCATGAACGCGGACGGCAGCGCTCCGGTACCTTTCGAACAGCGTGCCAATGGTATTGAACAGGGTCCGCTCCTGATCCCCGCTGATGATCGGCCGATAGGTGTCCTGAGCCGTCACGAACTCCCGAGTGTCGGAGACAAACGCCGCATAGTTGCTGGCCAGCGCGCTGTCGTTGGAGGACGTCAGCAACCGAATCACGCCGAAGCGGGTTTTGGTAAAGGCCAGCGTGATGTCGTCACCTAACGCGATGCCGGGCAGGGCATCCTGTTCGACCACCAGGCTTGCCTGACGTATTTCCCTGGCTTGATACATGGCAAAGGCGCCCACGCCCATCAGCGACGCGATCACCAAGGCAAAACACAGTCGGATTCGCATCGCGAAATTAAAACGTCTTAGCTGCATCGTTCGATTTATCCATGTGAAGGTCAGGTCTTACTGCGAATTCTCACCTTGTTAGTGGCGTCATGAGTAAGGCTGTCCAGTGGAGGACAAATGAAAACCGGCTGCGGATAACAATAACGGTCCGTTCTTTACTGCGCGTTCACGAACAACCGTTATGCCCGCTATCGAATAACGTCAGGCCTGTCTGCCCAAGCGATAAGTGCCCGGAGACATACCGAACCATCGTTCGCACGCTTTGTTAAACGCGCTGGGATTTTTGAAGCCCACGCTGTATGAAATCTGTTTAAGACTGAGCGAAGTGTTCATCAACAAATGATGACTGTGTTGCTTCCTGACGATATCGACCAACTTCTGGAAACGCTGCCCGTCTTTGTCCAGCGACCTGATCAATTGATGAGTGGACAGCCCCAAGGTCCTGGCGATGTCTTCCATGCCAAGTGGTCGGGCTTGATTGAGGTGTTGCAGTATCGCGCCGGTGGTCCTTGCGGTAACGCTGTCGCTGTTCTGCTCGTCCTGACATCGCTTCAGGTATTGATCGTGGATTTGTTGCAGGGACGGATCGAAGGTGGCCACGGCCTGATCGGTGTCAGCCCGCCGGAACGTCAACGCGGTGACTGGACAAGAAAAGCGCAGGTCGGTACCGAACAGTTGTTCGAGTCGGCCCGTATTCCGCGGCTGCTCGTACGTGAATTCTGCTCTGACTGGCGTAATTCGCACCGACGGAGCAAGCCAGTGGAGCAGTCCCAGCGTGATTGACACCACTGCATCGACGAATACCCTAGGCAATGCGTTCTGCGGGCTCGCAGACAGTCCGGCCATTCTGAGGGTGGTCGCGGTGCTGTCCAGAAACATGCAGAAGCCGGTGCCGATCATGGTGTGGTGCTCCACCATGCGAGTCATGGCTTCACCCAATGTGGCGCTGGACATGGTCGCGTAACCCAGCGCGCCCAAGTGACCGGGGTGAGCCTTTTCATAGGCCAGCAGCCCAAGATCCTCATTCCCACTGCGCACTTGAACGTCTTCAATGAGTCGTGAAAGTTCATGCAGGGGTATCCGCGCAGATGTAAGCGGCTCAGTTGTTTTTGTGCGCGTTACTGCGAACGGATCAATCGGTGTATCGGCACTGCCTATTGCGTCGATAAGCGCGAGGGCGAACGCAGGGGAAATACTTTGCATATCGATTCCATTGGGAAAGTTATCGAACTCCTGTTGTTCTTGTTGTGGGCGTCATTATTGTTGACTCATTGATCAGGAAAGTAAGGCGGCTGTTTCCAGTGTTGTGTCATAAGAAGCGTTCGAGCGCATTCAAGACACTTTTTCCTGCGACGCAAGTTTGCGCCTCATTAAAGGCGGGCAGTGTTCCAGTCAAAAAACCGAACCCGTCGCTGAACAGAAAATCTTATCGGGCATAGCGGTTTTTTCCCGTTGGACGCAGCGCCCCGGCCTGCCGAAAGATGGCCGTCGACACGAGAAAGGTACGACGCCGAGGTGGAAGTTTTCCACGATCAGCTGGGCGTCCAGCCTTCAGGGTCGTAGCGTTTCGGCGCTCGACCTCATTCATTAGCTGCGCTCTGCCAGCAGTCGGTCGACACCGCTGCGCGCTCATGGGAAGAGGCTTCAATGACACATAACCAACAAAAATACGTCTGCGCGTTGCTGTTCGGCAGTGCCACTCTGACATACGGCATCACCGCTCAGGCGGAGTTTCTGGCGGACAGCAAAGGCGAACTGGAAGCGCGAAATTTCTATTTCAATCGCGACTTTCGTCAGGCGGGCGCTCGCGACAAGGCTGAGGAGTGGGCGCAGGGTTTTCTGCTGCGTCTGCAATCGGGCTATACCGCAGGCACGGTGGGTTTCGGGTTGGACGCGCTGGGGATGGTCGGCGTGAAACTGGACTCAGGTGATGGCACCGCGGGCACCGGTTTGCTGCCTGCCGACCTGTCTTCTGGCGGTTCTCAGGATGACTACGCCAAGCTCGGGCTGACCGCCAAGGTGAAGGTGTCGAAGACCGAGCTCAAGGTCGGCTCACTGTTTTTCCGCGACCCCGTCATCAACTCGAACGATACGCGGCTGTTGCCGCAGACCTTTCGCGGCGGCCTGCTGACGTCGCAGGAACTGGACAGCTTCAAGTTCACAGGCGGGCACATCGACCGGATCAAGGCCAACAGTTCGTCCGACTTCACCGAGATGAGCGCCAACCGGATCGGCGGCACCAGCAACAGTTTCAACTTCGGTGGAGGCGACTATCAGTTCACCCCGCAATTGGCGTTGAGCGCCCATTACGGTCAGCTGGAAAACGTCTATCAGCAGTATTACGGCGGGTTGGTGCATGTGTTGCCGATCGCGACAGGGCAAAGCCTGAAGAGCGACCTGCGCTACGCGAGCAGTCGCGAAGACGGCCATTTTCGGGATCTCGACAATCAGGCATTTGGCTCGATGTTCACCTACCGGCTCAAGGCCCACGCCTTCGGTGTCGGCTATCAACGCATGACCGGCGACGACCCGTTCCCCTACATCGCGGGCAGCGACCCGTACCTGGTCAACTTCATTCAGATTGGTGATTTCGCCAACGCCAGGGAGCGTTCCTGGCAACTGCGTTACGACTATGACTTCGCTGCGATGGGCGTGCCCGGCCTGACGTTCATGAGCCGTTACGTGTCGGGGGATAACGTCGAGCGTGCAGCGGGCGGCGAGGGCAAGGAGTGGGAGCGCAATACGGACATCGGTTATGTGATTCAGAGCGGCACGCTGAAAAACCTCGGCGTGAAATGGCGCAACGCGACCGTGCGTTCGAACTTCGGCAACGATCTGGACGAGAACAGGCTGATCGTCAGCTATACCGTGCCGTTGTGGTAGGAGCGTTGACGCCTGCGCCGAGTCGGCCGGTCCGACGTCGGTGTGTCCATTCAACGAATCAGAGCACCAAAAAACGAGATCTCGATTATGCAAACCGCTATCAACCTCTGGCCGCTGCTCGGCGTGCTAGTGATCGTTCTGGGTTTTGTCCTGCGCTTCAACCCGATGCTGGTGGTGGCGCTGGCGGCTTTGGCCACGGGCCTGGCCGCGAGCATGCCGCTGGAGACCCTTCTTGCCACCGTCGGGACCGGGTTCATCAAGACCCGCACATTGCCGCTGATCATCCTCCTGCCGCTGGCCGTCATCGGTCTACTGGAACGGCATGGCCTGCGTCTGCATGCACAAAACTGGATTGCACGGTTTACCGGCGCCACCGCCGGACGCCTGCTGATCGCTTACCTGTTCGTGCGTGAAACAACGGCGGCGTTGGGACTGACCAGCTTGGGCGGGCATCCGCAAATGGTTCGCCCGTTGCTTGCCCCGATGGCGGAAGGCGCCGCCGAATCCCGCTTCGGCAAATTGCCTGAAGCGCTGCGCATCAAGCTGCTGTCGTTATGCGCCGCGACCGACAACGTCGGGCTGTTCTTCGGTGAGGACATCTTCGTCGCGTTTGGCGCCATTGCCTTGATGCACACCTTTTTGCTGGGCTCAGGCATCGATGTCGACCCGATGCACATCGCGTTCTGGGGCATTCCGACGGCGATCTGTGCGTTCGTGATTCATGGGATCCGTCTGCATCGATTTGATCAGCGACTCAATCGTGAACTTAAAGCGTTGCCACAGCCTTCAACGGTCATCACGGAGATCGCGCCATGATCATTTCCATTCAATACCTCTATTGGCTGGCAGGTGTGATTCTGGCCATTACTGCGTTCATGACGCTGACTGACCGCAGCAATCCCAAGCGCTGGAGCACCGGGGCATTCTGGGGGCTGTTTGCCATAGCCTTTCTGGTGGGTGATCGCCTGCCGCCTGTATGGGTTGGCGTCGGGGTCATCGTCATGGCGCTGATCGCCGGGTTCGGCGGGGTCGGTTTTGGCCAGCACGACACCCTGCCAGACAAAGCGCGTCGCGAGAGTGCAGGGCGGCTGAAGAACAAGCTGTTCATTCCAGCGCTGGCGATTCCAGTGGTCACGGTCATCGGTGCGGTGTTGCTGAAGAACATCAAGTTTGGCGACGTGTTCCTGCTGGATCCGGCCAACAGCACGTTCGTCTCGCTGGGGATCGGCAGTCTGGTGGCGCTGGCTTTGGCCTGCTGGCTGACCCGCGACACGCCCGTGCAAGCCATGCGCGAATCCCGTCGTTTGACCGAAGCCTTGGGCTGGGCGCTGGTGTTGCCGCAGATGCTGGCGATGCTGGGCCTGGTGTTCAACGATGCGGGCGTGGGCAAGGCGGTCGCGCATCTGGCAACGGCGTACATCAATCTGGATTTTCGTCTCGTGGCGGTGATGGTGTATGTGTTGGGCATGGCGCTGTTCACCATTGTGATGGGCAACGGTTTTGCGGCCTTTCCGGTCATGACCGGCGGCATCGGTGTGCCGGTGCTGGTGGGCATGTACGGCGCCAATCCTGCGGTGATGGCCGCCATCGGCATGTTCTCCGGCTACTGCGGCACGCTGATGACACCCATGGCGGCGAACTACAACATCGTGCCGGCGGCATTGCTGGAGTTGCCGGACAAGTACGCAGTGATCAAGGCGCAGATCCCGACGGCATTGGCGATGCTGGTGGCGAATATTCTGCTGCTGTATTTCCTGATGTAGTGCGCAGGGCGTTTGGTCCTGCCCGATATACCTACACACCGCATGCGCCTGTTTTGCTGCCGGTTCCCGGCAGATCGTCCGACTGCGGCCCAGACCAAGCGCGCTCCTTCAGTGAATCGCGTTCAGTCAGATGAGCGTGGGGCGCGCATTGAACGTGTTTAGCCGCAGGCGCGTGCGGCTAATTGCGCCCCCAAGTTGACAAAAAAGGCAATCGCAAACGATTGCGACTGGCGGTGGTCTGTATAGACCAACGGCGCCAACCCCTCTAAATCCACCGTTTTAACGGGTCAGGCTGCGATGTCTGGCCCGTTTTCGTATGCGGAGCATGGCCGGCCGTAAAAAATAGGTTGAATAGTCACAATAAATGTTATTTAAATAACAAAAATAATAACGCGCTTTGGTTCGCTTTTCAGAGCCTCATCGCGTGAACAAGGTAATCACACACATGAACAAGATCGCGGTCATCGGCAGCAACATGGTGGATTTGATCACCTACATCGACCGGATGCCGGCACAGGGTGAAACCCTTGAAGCGCCGAATTTCGCCATGGGTTGCGGTGGCAAGGGTGCCAACCAGGCCGTCGCGGCTGCCAAGCTCGGCGCCGACGTGCTGATGCTGAGCAAGGTCGGCGACGACATGTTCGCCGACAACACCCTGGCCAACTTCAAGCGCTTCGGCATCGACACTCAATTCGTGCAACGCGTGCCTGGCGTGTCCAGCGGCGTCGCACCGATCTTCGTGCAGAGCGATTCGCACAACAGCATCCTCATCGTCAAAGGCGCCAACGCGCACCTGAAACCCGCCGACATCGACGCAGCGCACGCCGCATTGCGCGACTGCAAGCTGATGGTGCTGCAGCTGGAAATCGAGCTGGAAACGGTTTACTACGCCATCGAATTTGCCAAGGCCAACGGTATCCCGGTGCTGCTTAACCCCGCGCCCGCCGTCAAAGGCCTGAGCCGCGATCATCTCTCGCAACTGGACTTTTTCATTCCCAACGAGACCGAACTGGCGCTGATCACAGGGCAAGTCGTTGACTCCCTGGAGGCTGCCCGCGCTGCCGCCTTGCAACTGGTGCAGGACGGCATTCGTCACGTCATCGTGACCCTTGGCGAAAAGGGCGCGCTGTACGTGGGCGAGGAGGGCGAATTCCGCGTCGAGGGCATCAAGGTCAACGCCCGCGACACCACCGGCGCAGGCGATGCCTTCATCGGTTGCTTCGCTCGCCACTGGAGCGAGGAAGGCGACATGCGCAATGCCATGACCCAGGCGGTTGCCTACTCCGCCTGTTCGGTCACCGGCCTGGGTACCCAGAGTTCCTATCCGGACGCTGCCACGTTCCGGCAATTCCTCGACACGCTGTAAGTCATCCACGCGCCGCGGCGCCATGTCCGATGACCGCATCGGCGTGGCGTAGCAGTCCCTGCACTTCACGGAGAACAACAATGACAAAACCCGCGCTCCAACAATCACCGGACGGGTTCTACCTGAACCGCACGCCCTGGTTCGCCTTTCTGCTGCTGTGCTGCTGTTTCGCGTTGTGGGCGGCGGCGGCGAGCATGAACGATGTGCTGATCGCGCACTTCAAGAAGGCCTTCCTGCTCAGCGACTTCCAGACAGCGTTCGTGCAGTCGGCGTTTTATCTGGGGTACTTCTTCGTGGCGATTCCAGCGGCCATGGTCGTCCGGCGTTTCAGCTACAAGACCACCATTCTGATCGGCCTGTTGTTGTACATGGTGGGTTGCTCGCTGTTCTTCCCGGCAGCGTCGATGGCCAAGTACGGCATGTTCCTGATGGCGCTATTCGTCATCGCGGCCGGCCTGTCGTTTCTCGAAACCGCGTGCAACACCTACTCGACGCTGATGGGTCCGCGTGAAACCGGCACTCGCCGCCTGAACATCTCGCAAACCTTCCACCCGTTCGGAGCGATGGCGGGCGTATACGTCGGCAGCTTCGTGATGTTCAAAGACACCGACGCCACCCGCGAGCAGCTGACGCAGATGAGCGCATCCGACGCAGCGATCCAGCAACTGGAAATGATCCAGTCGACCCTGCTGCCGTACAAATGGATGATCGCGGTCCTGATTCTGATGTTCGTGCTGATCGCCTTCACCAAATTCCCGGCGTGCAAGGGCATCGTCAAGGCCAGCGTCAAATCCAGCAGCATCGGCCAGAGCCTCTCGCGCCTGTGGCGCAACCCGCGCTTCACCTTTGGTGTGCTCGCGCAATTTCTGTACGTCGGGGCGCAAGTCGGCGTGTGGAGCTTCACCATTCGCCTGGCCATGCAGATGGGGGGCATGAACGAGCGCAGCGCCTCGTGGTTCCTGCTGACCACCTTCGCTGCTTACTTCGTCGGCAAGATGATTGCCAACCTGCTGATGCGCAAGATGCACCCGGCCAAGGTCTTGGCGATCTATGGCGTGCTGACCATCGCACTGCTGGCCTACACGATTCTGGTGCCGAACATCAGCGCGGTTTACGCCGCGGTGGGCGTGAGCATCTTCCTCGGTCCTTGCTGGCCGACGATTTATGGCCTGACCATCGATGGCCTGGGCGAAGACACCGGCGTGGGCGGTTCGCTGCTGGTCATGAGCATCGTCGGTGGCGGCGTCATGCCGATCTTCCAGGGCCTGCTGTCCGATGCCACCCATGGCAACATGCAGATCGCCTACACCGTCCCGCTGTTGTGCTTCGTGGTCATCGTCGCCTACGCGATCAAGTGCATGCGTGATCCCCGCAGCGAAACAGCGCCTGTGGGTGCGGTGACCGCATCATGAACGGCCTCGACACACGCACCACGATCCCGCTTTACCCCGAGCTGTTCGGTGGCGACGAGAAAACCCTGCTCGAATCGGCGGACTTCCGCGTGCTGGCGTGGACCTACCCGAGCGGCGTGAAGGCGCTGGCGTTGGAGAACAATCGGGGGCGCGTCGTGGTATTGCCGTATCAGGGGCAGATGGTCTGGTCGGCCGTATTCGACGGTTGCGACCTGACCATGCGCAACATGTTCGAGCAACCGCGCCCTAGTGCGACCGTGATCGGCACCTATGGCTGCTTCATGTTCCACAGCGGTCTTCTGCGCAACGGCTGCCCGACCCCGCAGGACGATCATCCACTGCACGGCGAAATGCCGTGCGCGGCGATGGACAGTGCCTGGCTGGAAGTAGGGCAGGATGCCGCCGGCGCGTTTCTGCGCGTCGGCGGCGAGTACGAGTATGTGATGGGGTTTGGCGATCACTATCGCGCCAGACCCAGCGTGACGTTGCGCGCCGCCTCGGCGCTGTTCGACATTGGCATGGACGTGCGCAACCTGGCCGGCAAGCCGATGGAACTGATGTACATGGCACACATGAACTACGCCTACGTCGCGGACGGACAGTTCGTCGAGCCGCTGAGCGTCGAGCGTACGCGGGTTCGCAGCAGCGTCCCCGCGCATGTGAAACCGACCCCCGCGTGGTCGGCGTACATGGCCGAGCTGACGGAAGATCCATCGCGCCTGCAGACCTTGAACACGCCCGAGCTGTATGACCCGGAGATCGTCTGTTTCTTCGACGGCGTTCAGGCGGATGCCAGGGGCAATGCCCATTTTCTGCTCAAGCATCCCCACGGGCCTGCGTTTTATACCCGTTACGCGCCGGCGCAGTTCGACCATGCGGCACGCTGGATTCTGCACAACGTCGATCAACAGGTGGCGGCGTTCGTCTTGCCAGCCACTTGTGAGCCCGAGGGGTATCTGGCCGAAAAGGCCAAGGGCAATGTGCGGATGCTGGGGGCAGGGGAGAGTGCGTCGTTCAGTGTGACGACCGGGTATCTGGCGGCTGCGGAAGTGCAGCAGATCCATAGTGATTTGAGACGCTGAGATCCCATCGCGAATGAATTCGCTCCCACAGGTGTTCGCGTTCGGCACACGTTTCCGGCCGTACACGATCCTGTGGGGGTGAGCTTGCTCACGAAGAGGGCGTATCAGCCGATGGAGATCCGAGCTCCATCACATCACCAACTGCGCCCCATATCCCTGAATCAGGTCGCGGTAGGGCTTGGGCAGTTTCTTGTCGGTGACCACCACATGGAAGTTCTCCAGCGCGGCGAAGTGCGCGGTGCGCACGGCGTCGAACTTGGTGTGGTCGGCCAGCAGCATGCAGTGACGCGCCTGGCGCAGGACCTTCTGCTTGACCTCGACCTCATTGAAGTTGAAGCAGGTCACGCCGAATTCGTCGCTGACACCTGCAGCGGAGACAAAGGCCCAGGTCAGGCGAATGCCGTCCAGGATGCTCGCTTCGCTGTGGTGTTCGAAGACCTGGTTCTTGCGATGAAACGTGCCGCCGCACAGCACGATGGTGCAGTTGGGTTTCTGCTGCAATTTGAGCAACACGTTGAGCGAATTGCACACGGCGGTGAAATCCAGCTCGTCGGGAATGAAATCGATGACGAAAGGTATCGTCGTGCCGCAGTCGAAGAACACCGTGTCACCGGGCTTGATGAACGCAGCCGCCAGCTTGCCGATGCGGCGCTTTTCTTCGACGTGGCGAGTGCCTTGCTCGGTGACCTTGTAATCGCTGGCATCGGACGGATCGAAGGCCAGCGTGATGTGCCCGCCGAGTAGGTGGAATTTGTCGGGATGACGGCCCAGGTCGCGACGCAAGGTCATCTCCGAGACGTCCAGCAGGTCGGCCATTTCACGCAGGTGAATGGCTTTCTGATCCTGCAGGGCTTGTTGAATCAGTTTGATGCGGTCGGATTTTTTACTGTCCACAGGCATTCCGGCTGTCGATTGAATATGGTAAAAAAATAACATTTACTGTTATATATACAACACAAAATGAAGCGCACAGGCTTGCAGCTTAAAGCGTGTCGCTGGTAACTGCTTCTCTTACCCGCTCCCCGACAGGAAGAAGGACCGAAATGAAGATCGAACCCGCAGCACTCGCGCAGTATATCGACCACACCTTGCTGGCCGCCGATGCGACCCGCGAGCAGATCGCCACATTGTGCCGTGAAGCGCAGGAGCATGGATTCTATTCGGTGTGCGTGAACTCAGGCCAGGTGCCTTACGCCGCCTCGTTGCTCACCGAAGGGCGGGTCAAGGTCTGCGCCGTGGTCGGCTTCCCGCTGGGCGCCGGCCTGAGCGACACCAAGGCGTTCGAAGCGCAGCAGGCGATTGCGGCTGGAGCGGGCGAAATCGACATGGTGCTGAACGTGGGCGCCTTGAAAGATGGCCTTCTGGATCAGGTGAGTGACGACATTGCCGCTGTGAAGCAAGCGTGCGGCGCGGTCCCCCTGAAAGTGATTCTGGAAACCTGTCTGCTCGACGACGCACAGAAAACCAAAGCCTGCGAAATCTGCCGCGAGCTGGACGTCGCGTTCGTCAAAACCTCCACCGGTTTCAGCCGCAGCGGCGCGACCCTCGAAGACGTTGCCCTGATGCGCAAGGTCGTGGGTGCCGATGTCGGCGTCAAGGCGTCGGGCGGCGTGCGCGACTACAAGACGGCGATTGCCATGATCGAAGCGGGTGCTACCCGTCTGGGCACCAGCTCCGGTATCGCCATCATCAGCGGCGCTGAGGCGTCGGGTTCGGGTTACTGACTGTCCGAACTCGCTTGAACCTTTGGGGGCCGGCTTGCTGGCGAAAGCGCTGGGTCAGTAATACTCAGGCCGACTGACACACCGTATTCGCCAGCAAGCTGGCTCCCACAATGGTTACGGTGTTCTGGCAAATAGTGCCGGTTCCCTGGCCAACCGGCAAACGGCAGTGACCTCGCGCCGCAATGAATGGCAAACTGCCGGAGCGCTCACCTGATCTCCGGAACCTATCGTTTATGCCGCAACTCTCCCTGGCCCACTTCAAGGCGCGCTGGTTTTTCTGGCTGTGCATGCTGTTGATCGTCGTCGGCCTGCCGGTCGGGTGCGCGGCGTTGCAGCACAAGGAGCGGGAGCTGGTGTTCATGATTGAGCCGGGCGTCGCCAGTTGGTATCACGGCATCCCGGAGGACGTTCAGGTTCTGGAACTCAAGGCGCCATCGTTTGGTGTCTCACAGAACATCCACGCCTGGTGGTGGCTGGCGGAGAAAAAAGACGCGCCCGCCGTGCTGTACCTGCACGGGTCGCGCTGGAACCTCACCGGTCAGTTCTTTCGCATCGAACAACTGCATGCGCTGGGCTTTTCCGTGCTGGCCATCGATTATCGCGGCTTTGGCGAGAGCAAAGGGCAACTCCCGTCTGAGGCCTCGGTGTACGAGGATGCGCGCATCGCCTGGGAGCGGTTGAAACAACTGCAGCCCGATCCACAGAAGCGCCTGATCTACGGGCATTCGCTCGGAGGGGCGGTGGCCGTGGACTTGGCCGCCGAGCTGGGTCGCAATGCGCAAACGGGCGCGGAGCCGATTCAGGCGCGCGGTTTGATCATCGAATCGACCTTCACCAACCTTGCCGATGTGGCGGCGTCCGTTGCGAGCACGCGGACATCGCTGCCGGTGCGTTGGCTGGTGTCGCAGAAATTCGACTCCATCGACAAAATCGCCGACGTGCATATGCCTGTGTTGATCGTTCATGGCACCGCCGATCAGTTCGTCTCGCCGCGATTCAGCCAAGAGCTGTTTCAGGCGGCGCAAGAGCCCAAGGATCTGCTGATGGTGCCCGGTGGCAACCACAACAACAGTATGAACCTGGGACGACAGGCCTATAACCAGGCGATTCAGGCGCTGCTCAATGCCAGGATGCCTGCCGTGCACGCCACCAACGACGCAGCGGCCAGCGGGAAACAGTCGGGCTAGTCACTGCGCTGCGTGGTAGTCCACCGCAAACGGCTGGTTGCGCACCACGACCTTGCCCGGGTGACTGTCCGGCACGACAAACCCTTTCAACGCCTCCAGAAGCGCTTCGGGGTCTTCAATCGGCAGTTCGGCGAGTTGATGCGGGGTCAGGTTCCACCACTGGCTGGCGAGCAAGCCGTCGATGATGTGCGGCTCGAAGCGATAGCGCTGCACCTTACCTGGCGACCCCGTCACGATGGCGTACGGCGGGACATCCTTGGTGATCAGCGACTGAGCGCCGATCACCGCGCCGGTGCCAATGGTGATGCCTTCCAGGATCAACACGTCCATGCCGATCCACACGTCATGCCCGACGACGGTCTGCTTGACCTCCTCATGAATCGAAGTGGCGGGGCTTTGGCGCTGACGCAGGCCGACCAGACCACTGTGGGAGCTGAGCCAGCTCAGTGGATGCGATTTCCGGTTTTGACCGATGGTCACGTTGCGCGCGATGGAGCAGTAGCGGCCGATACTGGAGACATTTTGCAGCTCGGAACCACTGACGATATCGGTGTAGGCGCCGATGCTCAGTTTGCTGGAGTTGATCTTGATCTGGTGCAGTTTCACGCCGTATTCCAAGGTCAGTTCCATGTCCCTGCGAAGGCCCCGGATGCCACTGTCCAGTCGGCATTTATTCCGGGACAGGGAGTGTTTGAGCTGTCGATCAAGCACGCTACGGCGCAGAAAATTCATGGTGAGGCAGTCCGCGTAAGAAGAGGGTATCAAGGGCTGCGTGTGCCAAATCGGTCGATGCCACGCGCCTGTTTTTATTTGAGAACGGTTCTCGATGGTGTCACATTAATGGCCAGCCCGGTAAACCAGAACCGGTGGGTCACGCGTCAGTCGTCTGAAAGGCGCCAGAACAACCGCACGCAGGCTTTCCGACCGTCCATGCACCTGAACATTCCCAATGAGGTTGCCAAATGGTATCTGTGTCGCGTTGCATCCTTTCGATCGTGAGCCGCCACAATGGATAAGTACTCAAACGGAGAAGCCCACCTCGCTCATTCCGAGCGGGACTGGGTAATGCGTGCCAAACCGTTGCCGCAGATGGAGCGGATCGAGGCGTATTTCCACGGCCATGGTTTCGAGATGCATCGGCACGACACCTACGCCATCGGACACACCCTGTCTGGCGTGCAAAGCTTTCAGTACGGCAAGGAGCGGGTGAATAACCTGCCGGGCCAGACCATGGTGTTGCATCCCGACGAGCCGCACGACGGCCACGCGGGCACCGAAGAAGGCTTTCGCTACCGGATGTTCTACCTGGAACCGGCGATGATTCAGCATGTGCTGGGCGGCAAACCGCTACCGTTCATCAAGGGCGGTGTGTCCAGCGATCCGCGGTTGTTCAAGGCGACGCAGGCGTTGTTGCAGGATCTGCAGACCACGCTCGATCCGCTCGAGCTGGACGACGCGGTGTTCGACATCGCCATGGCGCTGCAGGACGCGGCGGGCGTGCGCAAGGGAAGACAATCGGTCGACTATGCGGCTGCCGAGCGTGCGCGGGAGTTGCTGATGGCGAGCCTGGAGCAGGGCGTTAGCCTCGACCAACTGGAGCAGGCCAGCGACACCGACCGCTGGCGCCTGTCGCGGGATTTTCGTGTGCTGTTCGGCACCAGCCCGCACCGCTACCTGACCCTGCGAAGACTGGATCTGGTGCGGCATTCGATTTCGCTGGGTGTGTCCCTGAGTGACGCGTCTGTGATGGCCGGATTTTCCGATCAAAGCCACATGACGCGGCATTTTGTTAAGACCTATGGTTACCCGCCAGGCCGGTGGCTGAAGATGCTGGGCACTCGAATGCGAGCTCAGGCCTGAGGGCGGGGCAGTGGGTCAGTCACCGGCGATGTCACTGACCCACCGCCTTCGCGAGCAAGCTCGCTCCCACAGATGCGATGCCCGCCACAATATCTGCGGGACGACACATTACCCTGTGGGAGACGTCCGAGGTTACGAGGGCAGCGAATGCGGTCTGTCATTCAGCAAGGATGTCGCTGACCCACCGCCTTCGCGAGCAAGCTCGCTCCCACAGGTTAAAGTCCGCCGCGAATTCGGGTAATCCCGCAATACCTGTAGGAGACGTCGGAGGTTACGACGGCAGCGAACGCGGTGTGTCATGCAGCATGAATGTCGCTGACCCACCGCATTCGCCAGCAAGCCGGCTCCTACAAATCGATGCGTGCCGCAGATCCCGGAACCCCGCACCACCTGTAGGAGACGTCCGAGGTTACGAGGGCAGCGAATGCGGTCTGTCATTCAGCAAGGATGTCGCTGACCCACCGCATTCGCCAGCAAGCCGGCTCCCACAGATGCGATGCCTGCCACAATATCTGCGGGACGACACATTACCCTGTGGGAGACGTCCGAGGTTACGACGGCAGCGAACGCGGTGTGTCATTCAGCATGCATGTCGCTGACCCACCGCATTCGTCAGCAAGCCGGCTCCCACAGATGCGATGCCTGCCACAATATCTGCGGGACGACACATTACCCTGTGGGAGACGTCCGAGGTTACGAGGGCAGCGAATGCGGTGTGTCATTCAGCAAGGATGTCGCTGACCCACCGCATTCGCCAGCAAGCCGGCTCCCACAAATGCGATGCCTGCCACAATATCTGCGGGACGACACATTACCCTGTGGGAGACGTCCGAGGTTACGACGGCAGCGAACGCGGTGTGTCATTCAGCAAAGATGTCGCTGACCCACTGCCTTCGTCCGAACGCGGCCCGCACCAAGCCGGCTGTCAGGGCCACCCTTCAAGCGTCGGCGAATGCCGGCTTCAATTTCGCGGCAGCGGTTTCGAACGCTGTTTTCATCGCTTCAATCACCTCGTCGGTGTGCTCGAACGAGATGTAAATCCGGCCGTAAGGCGACGGCATCATCAGCAGGCCGGCTTCGCGCAACGCCAGGTGTAGCGCGTTGGTGAAGGCGGGGTTGGCCTTGTGCGCCGCTTGCTCATAGGTCACCGGCGCATCCGCCGAAAGCCAGATCCCGAAGACGTTTCCATAGCCGCTGGTGACCACCGTGATGCCTTGGGATTTGAAGGCGGCTTCAATTGCCTGACGCAGCGCGTCGCCGCGTTTGATCAGCATTTCAAAGTCGCTTTCATCCAGCTGCGCCAGGGTGCTGGTCACGGCAGCGCAGGCCATCGGGTTGCCGCTGAACGTACCGCCGCGCGCCACGCGACCTTCCTCGAAACCCGCCAGAATCTCGGGTTTGCCGACGACCGCCGACACCGGAACACCATTGCCGATGGCTTTGCCGACGCTGGCCAGATCAGGGTCCAGCCCTTCGCGCAAACCGGCGAGGCCTGGGAACAAGCGAAAGCCCATCAGCACCTCGTCGCAGATCACCAGTGCGCCGTGCTGGTGAGCGATGTCCTGCACATGTTTCAAATAGCCAGGCAGCGGCATGATGCAGCCGGCGTTGGCGAGCATCGGTTCCAGAATGACGGCCGCGATGTCTTGGTCTTCGGCGAACAATCGCTCCACATCCTCGAAGTCGTTGAAGCGCAGCAGCGTGGTTCGCTCGGTCGTAGGGCGGGCGCCATCGCTGAAACTCGCTTCATTGGAGGTCACGTTGCCGAAGCTGACGTCATCGAACCAGCCGTCAAAACCGGCCGCCATCTTGGCAATCTTCCTGCGACCGGTGTACGCCCGCGCCGCGCGGCAGGCCAGGTGGACCGCCTCGCTGCCGGAGTTGGTGAACATCACTTTGCTCAGCGCACCGGTGTGCTGCGCCAGGGCCGTGGCCGCGCCGTGTTCGCGGACATGGGCCCAGGAAGGCGCGGCACTGTCTGCCAGGGCCTGGGTCACGGCGGCGTTGACCGAGTCATTGGCGTGCCCGAGCAAGACCGCGCCGAAGCCCAGCGCGGTGTCGATGTACTGGCGGCCCTTGTCGTCCCAGAGATACGCGCCCTTGCCGTGATGAATGAACAGTTTCTCGCCGTTCAATTCCGGGAGGATGCGGGCGGCGCTGGATACATCGCCAACTAAGTTAGCCATTCTGAACCTCTGAATCTGGACAGTAGTTTGCCGTCCCGAAGGCTGTTCGGGAGGCGTCACGTGGTTGTGTTCAATGCGGCCGACAGCGCGGCGCCGCCTGCTTATTCTTGTTTTACCTTCAGTTTTTCGTTGCGCCGCCTCAGGACCTCCAGCGTCAACAACATCAACACCGACAGAACGACCATGATGGTGGCGACGGCGGCGATGTTCGGGCTGATGTTCTCCCGGATCCCGGCGAACATCTGCAGCGGCAGGGTGCGTTGCGACGGGCTGGCGAGAAACAGCGTGACCACCACTTCATCGAAGGAGGTCGCGAACGCAAACAGGCCGCCGGAGATCACACCCGGCGCAATCAGCGGCAAAACGACCCTGAAGAACACGGTCAAGGGCGGGGCGCCGAGGCTTGCGGCGGCGCGGCTCAGGTTGGTGTTGAACCCTTGCAGCGTCGCGTTGACCGTGATGACGACGAAGGGCACACCGAGCATGGCGTGGGCCAGCACCAGACCGATGTAGCTGTTGAGCAATTGCAGCTTGGCGAAGAAGAAGTACAGGCCGACCGCAACGATGATCAGCGGCACGATCATCGGCGAAATCAGGAACGCCATGACCACGCCTTTGAAGCGGAAGTTACCGCGACACAGACCCACCGACGCCATGGTGCCGAAGACCATCGCCAGCAACGTGGCGCCGGGCGCGATGATGAAGCTGTTCTTGAACGCCTGCTGCCAGTCCTGAGAAGACATCAACTCCTCGTACCAACGGAAGGAAAAACCGTCCATGGGGTACGTCAGGAACGACGACGAATTGAACGACAGCGGAATGATCACCAGGATCGGCACGATCAGGAACAACAGGATCAGGATGGACGCCGACACCAGTGCGAACCGGGCGAGTTTTTCAGCGGGAGACGCGTAAGGCTGCAACATGTCGGTTACCTCGCCTGAGTCGGGTTGGTGAGCTTGCCGTACACCACGTAAAGCAACAGGGTCGCGATCAGCAGCAAACTGCCGAGGGCCGACGCCATGCCCCAGTTCACGGTCTTGTTGGTGTAGAACGCGACAAAGTAGCTGACCATCTGATCGGCAGCGCCGCCCACCAGCGCGGGTGTCACGTAGTAACCGATGGCAAGGATGAACGTGAGCAAACCGCCCGCCGCCAGCCCTGCGAAGGTTTGCGGGACATAGACGCGCCAGAACGCCACGAACGGATGAGCACCCAGCGAAATGGCGGCACGCACGTAGTTCGAGGGAATGCTTTTCATGACGCTGTACAGCGGCAGAATCATGAACGGCAACAGCACATGGGTCATGGCGATGATCACGCCGGTTCGGTTGAACACCAGTTGAATCGGCGCGTCGACGATGCCGAGGAACATCAAGGTCCGATTGATCAGGCCGTCCGATTGCAACAACACGATCCAGGCTGCCGTGCGCACGATGAGCGAGGTCCAGAACGGCAGCAGGACGCAAATCATCAGCAGGTTGCTTTTGCCTTCCGGCAAGATCGCCAGCCAGTACGCCACGGGAAACCCGAGCAACAGGCAGAGCACCGTGACGATGGCGCCAATGTAGAACGTGCGGGCAAAGATATCGACGTAGATCGACTGATTGGGCTCAGCCTTGACGATGCTGCCCGTCACGGAGTCAAAGCGATGATCCAGCGAGGCCAGCAGGTAATACGGCGTCAGTTTCGACGAAGCCTGCTTGAGCGCTTTCCAGTAGGTGACATCGCCCCAGGCTTTGTCGACCTCGATCAGCGCGTCGCGTTTCGATGCTGCGCTGTCGTCCGGCAACTTGCGCAAGGTCTTGGTGATGACCGTGCGGTAGTCCGCAAGTTCGTAACTCAGGCGTTTGCTCAGCGCGAGAATCTGGCCGTTTTCCTTGGCATCGGCCAAGTCCTTGATCAAGGCAACGTAGGTGCGTTCATCAGGCAGTGCGTTACCTTGCCAGGTGCTCAACGCCGCCGTCGTCGCCGGCATCGCCGTGTTGACTTCAGGGTTGTCGACGCTGCGGCTGAGCATCGTGCCGATGGGGAATGCAAAGCACACCAGCACAAACAGGAACAACGGGGCGATCAGCGCAAGGGACTTCAGTTTGTAGGCGCGCTGGGACTTGCGGAGCTTGGTCCTCAGGTCGAAGGTTTCTTCGTCGCCCTGAAGCAGTGTGGCGGTCTGGCTCATGGTCGGCGCCTCAGTGCTGAATGACGTCGAGGGCGCGAATATGATCGGGCGCCCACGAGAGGGAAATGGAGCTGCCGACGGTCCAGCTGCTGTCCATTTGCGCGGTCGGCAGTTTGATCATGAAGTCAGGCTGGCCGGCGATTTCGGTGATCATTCGCACGTGGTCACCGAGGTAGATGTATTCGCGGATACGCGCGGTCAAAGGCGTTGTTCCGGCGGCGCTGACGATGACGCGCTCAGGGCGGATGCACAGCGCGACGGACTCGCCCGGTTGCGCGTCGGTCACCGTGATCGCCTGCACGATGCTGCCGTCCTTGAGGCGAACGGTGGAGTGGGTCGCGTCTCTGGAAAGCACGGTGCCCAGCAACGTGTTGTTCTCGCCGATGAATTGCGCCACGAAGCTTTTGGTCGGGGTCTCGTAAATGGCGGCCGGGCTGTCGATCTGCTGGATCACGCCGTCGTTGAATACAGCGACGCGATCCGACATCGTCAGGGCTTCGCTCTGATCATGGGTCACGTAGACCACGGTGAGCCCGAGTTGCTTGTGCAGGTGTTTGATTTCCAGCTGCATGTGTTCGCGCAGTTGCTTGTCGAGTGCGCCGAGGGGCTCGTCCATCAGCACCAGCTTGGGCTCGAACACCAGCGCGCGTGCCAGGGCCACCCGCTGTTGCTGGCCGCCGGACATCTGCGCCGGGTAGCGTTTTGCGAAATCGTTGAGCCGCACCATGTCCAGCGCGCGCCGGACTTTCTCGGCACGCTCGATGCGGTTCATCTTGCGCACGGACAGTGGAAACGCAAGGTTTTCCTCAATGGTCATGTGCGGGAACAGCGCGTAGTTCTGAAACACCATGCCGATGTCGCGCTTGTGCGGCGGCAGGTTATGCAGCGGTTTGTCTTTCAGAAAAATCTCGCCGTGGGTCGGTGTTTCAAAACCGGCCAGCATCATCAGGCTGGTGGTTTTGCCCGAGCCGGACGGGCCGAGCAGGGTGACGAATTCGCCTTCCTTGATGTCCAGGTTCAGGTCTTTGACGACAGGACGAAAGCCGTCGTAGGTTTTTTGTATGTTCTTGAAGCTGACCAGGTGTTTCATGTCGCAGCCCTCATCAGGGAGTAGGCAGAATCCGTTTTTCGCTACTCATCTGCCTGCTCACGCAAAATGAAGAAGCAAACAGTGACCGCACCTCGCGAACAGCGCGAGGCGGGGATCGTTCATGGGTGAAACCGCCGCCCTGAAGCGGGCGGCAGGGAAGGTGAGTCTTACTTCTGCGCGATCCAGGCGTTGAAACGCTCGGTCAGCGACTCGGTGTTGTCGACCCAGAACTCGACGTCCAGCGGCAGCGCGGCGGCGAGGTTGTCCGGTGTGGTCGGCAGGTCGGCCTTCAGGTCTGCCGGCACCAGGTCGTTGGCTTTCGTGTTGGGCAGGCCGTAGGCGATGAATTTCGGCAGCTTGGAAAGGTTTTCCGGCTTGCTGGCGAACGCGATGAAATCCATGGCCGCGGCTTTGTTTTCGCTGCCCTTGAGCACGGTCCAGGAGTCGATCGCCGACACGCTGCCGTTCCACAGGAACTTGAAGTGCTTGCCTTCGTTACGGTTGAAACCGGTGATGCGGCCGTTGTAGGCCGAGCTCATGACCACGTCACCCGCGGACAGCATCTGCAGCGGCTGAGCGCCGGCTTCCCACCAGACGATGCTGGATTTGATGCTGTTCAGCTTGTTGAACGCGCGGTCCACGCCTTCGGGTGTGCGCAGCACTTTGTACACGTCGGTCGGCTTCACGCCGTCGGCGATGAGGGCGAATTCCAGCGAATATTTGGGGCCTTTGCGCAGGCCGCGTTTGCCGGGAAATTTCTGCGTGTTGAAGAAGTCGGCCCACGAGGTAGGTGCGGTTTTCAGTTTGTCGCCGTCCCACGCCACACCGGTGTTCCAGACGATCGCGCCGACCCCGCAGTCGTTCACGGCTTCGGGGATGAAGTCAGCCTTGTTGCCGACTTTCGCCCAGTCGATTTTTTCGTAGAGCCCCGAGTCACAACCCAGCGCCAGGTCTTCGGCTTCCACCTCTACGACGTCCCAGTTCGGGTTGCCGACTTTCACCTTGGCGTCGAGGACACCCACGCCACCGTCCCAGCTTTGGTCCAGGACCTTCTTGCCGGTTTGCTGACCAAACGGCGTGAAGAAAATTTCCCGTTGGGCGTCCTGAAAGTTTCCTCCCCAGGAAACGATGGTCAGGTCACGGGCGCTTGCAGTCTGTGCGGCTGCCAGCCCGGCGACGGCAAACGCGAGAGCGGCTAACGCGTGGCACGGCTTGTGCTTCTTGTGCATTTGGAACCTCGACGCAGATGGTGTGTGTTGTGGTGGTAAAAATTTTTACCACTGTGAAATCCGCGACGCAAGTTTTATTTTCCTGCGCCTCCGAAAATTGAAATTGCCCGGATGACCGGTAAGCGATTGATTTTTCATGCCCGAAATTTGATATTCGGCCACGGGAATTTCCGTACCCGCTGCCGCCTGCAGGCTCGCCGCCAGCGTCATGCCAGACCGAGCACAATTTGCGCCTGTTACTTTTGCGCTTGTCAGGTGAAGCGTGTTGGTGCGAAATACCCAACATGGTGCGCCGCGATTCCCTTGGCATTGCGCGCGCGCAAACCACAGCACGGCGTCGCCGTGATGTGTCGCGTACATTCGAGGAATACACCGTGACCGATACGCCGGCGATCAGCCGCAACCCCCACGCGCCGGAAGAGCCGCCTGAAGACGAGATCGCGGGCGAAGAAACCGCCTCCGTCGGTGCGCGGCTCAAGGCCCTTCGACAAAGCCGGGGCTTGTCCATACGCGGCCTCGCCGAACTGGCAGGCGTGCCTCACGCCACGCTGTCGATCATCGAGCGGGACAAATCCAGCCCCTCGGTCAGTATCCTCAAGCGCTTGCTCAAGCCCCTCAACGTGACCCTGAGCGTGTTTTTTTCAGACTCCGCGGTGGTTGATCGCGCGGTGTTTTACAAGGCCAGCGAACTGGTCGAACTGGCCGACGGCAAAATGCTGTCGTACCGGCAGGTCGGCGCCAACCTGGCCAACAGTTCGATGATGATCCTTCACGAACGCTACGAACCCGGCGCCGACACTGGCCAGGAAGGCGAAGAGCTTTACTCCCACGAAGCCGAGGAGGGCGGCATCATCATCGAAGGCCGGCTGGAAATGACCGTCGGCGATGAGGTGCGCGTCCTGTCGGTCGGGGACGCGTACTACTTCGACAGCCGCCTGCCGCACCGGATGCGAAACCCCTTCGATGAAGTGTGCGTGGTGGTCAGCGCAGTTTCGCCGCCGACGTTCTGAGGTCTGCGCCTGCGCTCAGGCGCGTGGCTGTGAATCCTTAATCCCAAGGCGACTCCCGCAGCCTGTTCTCCAGGAAGTCGCGAAACACGCGGATTCTCGGGCTCAGGTGCTTTCTGTTCGAATAGATCAGATACAGCGGCTCTTTTTCCGGCAAGTCGAAGTCGGTCAGCAGCGGGACGAGTCGCCCGGCGCGGAGGTCTTCGCCGATGTGAAACTGCGCCAGGCGCACGATTCCTGCGCCGCCCAGCGCCATCTCGCGTAGCAGGTCCCCTTGAGCGAACGCCGCCTTGGGCGCGATGGGGATCGTCACCACGCCCTCCGGTGTCGAGAACCGCCAGTTGTTCCAGGCGCTGGCGAAGCCGAAGTTGAAGCAGTCATGATCGAGCAAGTCCTGCGGCCGCGACGGTGTGCCTCGTCGGGCCAGGTAAGCGGGCGACGCGCAGGTCATCCACGCGCTTTCGCCTATCTTTTTCGCCACTCGGGACGAATCAGGCAACACGCCGCTGTGAATCGCGATGTCCAGCCCTTGATCGAAAGTGTCCACGTACTGCGCACCCACCTGAATGTCGACGGTGAGCCCGGGGTAGTTGGACAGGAATTCCGGCAGCCAGGGCAGAATCTGGTGTTTGGCGAACGTGGTCATGGTGTGAATGCGCAGCGATCCGCTGACCCGGTTCGGAAAGGCTTCGGCCAACGAGTCCGCTTCTGCCATGGCATTGATGACTTCGCGCGCGCTGAGCAGGTACGCCGAGCCTTCTTCGGTCAGGGTGAGGCTGCGTGTGCCACGCTGGAAAAGCCGGGCCTGCAAGCGGTTTTCCAGGCGAGTGATCAGCTTGCTCACCGCTGACGGGGTCAGCCCGTGCGCGCGCCCTGCGGCGGAGAAGCTGCCGTGTTCGGTCGCCCACATGAACGCCAGCATCTGTGAGTAGTTATCCATCTGCTCTCTCGCGACCGCTTACGATTTGCTACGCAGCCTGCCAGTATTTCGACCCTTGAACAACAAACGCGCCCACGGCGCGCCTGTTGTGTCTTGCGGCGGGACTCAGCGGATGAACTGCTCGATGTAGTCGTCCGGCAGGCCCAGGGATTTGTAATGTTTACGTGCGGCTTCAAGCTTGGTGAACACGTCTTCGTAACCGACCGCGACACCCTGCGGATCGACATAGGTGTAGCCGCCCTGGACGTGAAACCAGGTGATCATTTCCTCGACGTCTTCCGGCACGAACAAGGTGTGGGTTTCACCTGGCGGCTCGTAGGCAAAGGAGCCTTCTTCGGCGACCCAGTCGTGTTCCAGGTAATACCAGCGACCCTTCAACACGATCGCGTGGACACCGCCGCTGTGACGATGACGGGACAGCACGCCACTCTGGCGGACACGCAGCAGGTTGATGTAATAGCCCCCGGTGGTGCTAAGCAGCAACGGCTTGAACGAAACGGAACTGGTCACCGGCACCCAGAGGTTATCGTCGTCGAGCCAGGTGGTGAGTACGCCAGCGTGCACCATGTCCGGCGTCATGAACGGCACTTGTGGCAATTGATAGGGGATGGCGAGTTCGTCTGGCTTGGCGGGTGTGCTCATTGGCGTCTGCTCACGGTAGGTGATCTGAATCCCGGGATGCTCAAATGTCCAGGGTTGAGAGCAGCCTATGCCCTTCGTGAAAGAGGAAAAAGCCCCTCGCGAGCACACCTGCTGTGAACGTACGTCACAGGTAATGGCCTCGCCCGTGCAATAATGTACAAGACGTTCCAGGCGGGTGCCCCTTAGATTGACGGCTCCACCAGACCTCCCGGAGCCCTCTCATGTCTATTGCTTCGAACGCCCATCACCCCGTCAACTTCGCCCAGAAATACAGCCTGTTCACTGAGCAATGGCAGCCCAAGGTCGTTGCTCAAATGAACGACTACCAGTTCAAACTGGCGCGTCTGGAAGGGGATTTCCTGTGGCATAGCCACGCCGACACCGACGAAACCTTCATCGTGCTCGAAGGCTGCCTACGCATCGATTTTCGTGATGGCTTTGTCGAGCTCAACGCGGGCGAGTTATACGTCGTGCCAAAGGGCGTGGAGCACAAACCCTATGCCGAAAAGGAAGTGAAGCTGATGCTGATCGAGCCGACCGGCGTGATCAATACCGGTGACGACACCAACGAGCGCACGGCACAGAACGATGTATGGATCTGAGTGTTGAGGCGTCTGAACCAGCGCATCCGGACGAAGACTGAGTTTCAGACGCCGCAGAAGTGAAATCCGTCCGGAGCCTTCAGTGTTTCCAAGGGTTGCTAACTCGGCATCAACACCGCAATCAACGCCCTGACCACCCCCGGCAGGGCGTCCAGTTCCCGGACCAGAATGCTGCGCTCGCGCACGGCCCATGGCTCGTCCAGCTCAATGGTCACCAGCTTCATGGTCTTGCTGTGCCGAAGTGCCGCCGACTCGGGAATGATGCCGATCCCCACGCCCGCTTCGACCATCCGGCAGATCGCTTCGAAGCTCGACACCTGGATCCGCAACGAAAGATTTTGCCCCAGTCGCTCGACGTGATCGCGCAGAAAACTCAACAACGTGCTGCCCTCGTGCAAACCGATGTGCTGAAACGCCAGGGTCTGTTTGAGCGTGACGGTCTTCTGCTTCGCCAGTTCGTGTCCCTCGGGCACCGTCAGCACCAGGCGGTCGGTGCTGAAGTGGATGACCTGCAGGCCTGCAGCTTCGACGGGGCCGGCAATGATGCCCATGTCGGTGCTGCCGTCGAGCACACCGCGCACGATGTCCCGCGATAACCGCTCCTGCAGATCCACCGTCACCCCTGGCCGTTTGGCAAGAAACCCGGCCAGCACTTCTGGCAAAAACTCGGTGACGGCGGTGGTGTTGGCAAAGATGCGGATGTGGCCGGCCGAGTCGGTCCCGTAATGGGTGAACTCGCTCTTCAGGTAATCCACCTGACTCATGATCAGCCGCGCGTGCTTGAGCAAACGTTGCCCGGCCGGGGTCAGTTCGACACCCCGGCTGTCGCGATAGAGCAGGCGCGTATCCAGCTGACCCTCAAGCGCCTTGATGCGCGCACTGGCGGCAGCGGGCGAGAGAAAGGCACGGCGGGCGCCCTGGGTCAGGCTGGGTGATTCACCGATGTGAATGAAGAGGCGCAAGTCAGCCAGGTCGAAGTGCATGGTTTGTGTCCGGACATTGCAATGGCGTTCAGCATACATGAACGCCGGTATATGCAAATGCAAATTCACAGAATGCCGGACAGCTCCCATGATCTGCGAATAACAACAAACGCAGAGGGTTCCTTGCCATGAGTGCTTCAGAGTCGCCTGTGGATTTCAGTGCCTGGATCGGACGGACCGAGGAAGCGCAGGATCATTTGAGCCATAACCTGATCAAACGGATTGCCGCTACGTTTGGCGAGCCCACGCCTGCCTATGGCGACGCACTGCCGCCGCTGTGGCAGTGGTGTTTTTTTCAGGAGCCGGTGTTCGAAGCGCAACTGGGCGGTGACGGCCATCCGGCGCGCGGCGGCTTTTTGCCTCCCGCCGACAACCGTAACCGCATGTGGGCCGGTGGCCGCGTCGAATTCGTCCGGCCGCTGAAAGTCGGCGCGGATGCTCATCGTCTGTCGACCATTCTGCACATTGAAGAAAAGCACGGTCGCACGGGTTCGCTGCTGTTCGTGACGGTGCGTCACGACTATTCACAGCAGGGCGAACTGTGCGTGCGCGAAGAACAGGACATCGTGTACCGCGAACCCAATCCGCCCAAGCTCAACAGCGGCGAGCCGCCGGCCCAGGGTGACTGGAGCGAGACTATCGAGCCAACCCCAACTTTGTTGTTCCGCTACTCGGCCGTGACCTTCAACGGTCATCGCATTCACTACGACTACCCCTACGTGACCGAGACCGAAGGCTATCCAGGCCTGGTGGTTCATGGACCGATGATCGCCACGTTCAACCTGCGTGCCTTTATCCGTGGCAACCCGGGCAAGCGCGTGCGTCATTTCGCTTATCGCGGCGTCCGGCCGCTGAACGTCCCGGATGCGTTTAGCGTCGGCGGTCGCATCGTCGAGCCGGGCAAAGCGCAGTTGTGGGCGGGCAATGAAGCCGGTGTCGCGCAGAGCGCTGAAGTCAGCTTCGACTGAACCCTTCTTCTTACAGATCGCCAGGCCCGGCTGTTCACGGGCGGCTGGCAGACGCGAGCAAGCATGATGAATCCATACGAAAACGAAGACCTGAATGTCATCCGTGAAGGCGTGCGCGCCCTGTGTGCCGAGTTCCCGGCTGAATACTGGCGCAAGATCGACGAAGAAAAGGGTTTCCCCGAAGCCTTCGTCAAGGCGCTGACCGACGCGGGCTGGCTGTCGGCGATGATCCCGGAAGAATACGGCGGTTCGGGCCTGGGCCTGGCGGAAGCCTCGGTCATTCTCGAAGAGGTGAACGCCTGCGGCGGCAACTCCGGCACCGTGCACGGCCAGATGTACAACATGTTCACCCTGTTGCGGCATGGCAGTGAGGAGCAGAAGCGCTTTTACTTGCCCAAGCTCGCCAGTGGCGAACTGCGGCTGCAATCGATGGGTGTCACCGAGCCCACCACCGGCACCGACACCACCAAGATCAAGACCACGGCGGTGAAGCAGGGCGACAAATACGTGATCAACGGCCAGAAGGTCTGGATCTCGCGCGTTCAACATTCCGACCTGATGATCCTGCTGGCGCGCACCACCCCGCTGGCCGAGGTGAAAAAGAAATCCGAAGGCATGTCGATCTTCCTGGTCGACCTGCGGGAAGCCATTGGCAAAGGCCTGACCGTTCAGCCGATCGCCAACATGGTCAACCACGAAACCAACGAATTGTTCTTCGACAACCTCGAGCTTCCAGCCGACAGTCTGATTGGCGAAGAGGGCAAGGGCTTCAAGTACATCCTCGATGGCCTGAACGCCGAGCGCACCCTGATCGCCGCCGAGTGCATTGGCGACGGTCGCTGGTTCATCGAAAAGTCCGCGGCCTATGCCCGCGACCGCGTGGTGTTTGGCCGCCCGATCGGCCAGAACCAGGGCGTGCAGTTCCCGATTGCCGAAGCGCACATCGAGATCGAAGCCGCCGACCTGATGCGCTGGCGTGCCTGCGAGGAATACGACAGCGGCAAGAACGCCGGTGCCAGCGCCAACATGGCCAAGTACCTCGCGGCCAAAGCTTCATGGGAAGCGGCCAACGCCTGCCTGCAGACCCACGGCGGTTTCGGCTTTGCCTGCGAATACGACGTGGAGCGCAAATTCCGCGAGACCCGTCTGTACCAGGTCGCGCCGATCTCCACCAACCTGATTCTTTCCTACGTCGCCGAGCACTTGCTCGAACTGCCACGCAGCTTCTGAGGACACCCAGATGAGTCATACCCAGGCGTTGGCGGCCTTTCTCGCCGAGCTGACCTACGAACAGATTCCAGGCCACGTGCTGGACCGGACCGAAGACCTGTTTCTGGACTGGATCGGCTCCGGCCTCGCCAGTCAGGGCGCGCGGCCGATTCCAATCTTCGAACGATATGCCGAGCGCATGGGGCCGGCAGACGGCAAGTCGAAGATTCTGGTCAACGGACGTGGCACCTCGGCGTACTTCGCGGCGCTGGTCAACGGCGCGTCTTCGCATCTGGTCGAGCAGGATGACCTGCACAACAGTTCGGTGCTGCACCCGGCGACCGTGGTGTTCTCTGCGGCGCTGGCCGCCGCGCAGGACCTGAACAAGTCCGGTCAAGACCTGTTACTGGCTTCGGTGGCCGGTTACGAAGCCGGGATTCGCATCGGCGAGTTCATGGGCCGCTCGCACTACCGCATCTTCCACACCACGGCCACGGTCGGCACCCTTGCCGCCGCGGTTGCAGTGGGCAAGTTGCTGGATTTCGACAAAGAGCAGTTCATCAACCTGCTGGGCAGCGCCGGGACGCAGGCGGCCGGTTTATGGGAATTCCTGCGCGACGCCGCTGATTCGAAACAGCTGCACACCGCCAAAGCGGCGGCGGACGGCTTGCTCGCCGCGTACATGACCCAGGACGGTCTGACCGGCGCGCGCAACATCCTCGAAGGGGATCAGGGCATGGCGGCCGGCATGTCGACCGACAGCGACCCGGGCAAATTGTCCGACCGGCTTGGCTCGCGTTGGGCGCTGGTGGAAACCTCGTTCAAGTTCCACGCCTCGTGCCGTCACACGCATCCGGCGGCTGATGCGCTGTTGCACCTGATGCAGCGCGAGCACCTGCGCCATGACCAGATCGCCAAGGTGGTCACGCGTGTTCACCAAGGAGCGATCGATGTGCTGGGGCGGGTCGATGTGCCGCAGACCGTGCATCAGGCCAAGTTCTCGATGGGCGCCGTGCTGGGCCTGATCGCCGTGCATGGCAGTGCGCAGCTGATCGAATTCCGTGATCTGGCGCTGACCGATGCTGACGTGGCGGCCTTCCGTGAAAAAGTGACGATGGAACTCGACCCTGAAGTCGATGGCGCCTATCCGGCCCGCTGGCTGGGCCGCGTGGTCGTGACCACGACGTCCGGGCAGACCTTCAGCGCGGCGATTGACGATCCGAAAGGCGATCCGGGCAACACCCTGTCGCGTCCGGAGCTGGAGGACAAGGTTCAGCGTCTGCTGGCGTTTTCCGGAGCCCGTACGCCGGAGCAGGGCAAGGCCTTGATCGAGCGCGTCTGGCACCTGCGCGATGCGCGGGATTTGGCTGATTTGGTTTAAAGCGAACGCCAACCTTTGTAGGAGCGTGGCTTGTCCCGCGATCTGCCGCGTAGTGGCAGCAAATTCAGAGTCCCGGAGTGTCTGGCATACCGAGGTGTCTGGTTTTACTGCCGGTTCCCGGCAGATCGCGGGACAAGCCACGCTCCTACAACGAAGCGTATGAGAGGTTTCCACACATGACTCAACAAAACCCCCGTCCACTGGACGGCATCACCGTGGTCAGTCTGGAGCACGCGATCGCGGCGCCGTTCTGCACGCGGCAACTGGCCGATCTGGGCGCACGCGTGATAAAGGTCGAGCGCCCGGGCGTCGGCGATTTCGCCCGTGGCTATGACCAGCGTGTCGATGGCCTGGCCTCGCATTTCGTCTGGACCAACCGCTCCAAGGAAAGCCTGACCCTGGACCTCAAGCAGGACCAAGCGGGCGACATTCTCGAGTCCTTGCTCGGTAACGCCGACGTGCTGGTACAGAACCTGGCGCCGGGTGCGGCGGCGCGCATGGGCCTGTCGTTCGAGGCGCTGCATGCGCGTTTTCCACGGCTGATCGTTTGCGATATTTCCGGCTACGGCGAAGGCGGCCCTTATGAAAAGAAGAAAGCCTACGACTTGCTGATTCAGAGCGAAGGCGGCTTTCTCTCGGTGACCGGCGGCCCAGGCGAAAACGAAATGGCCAAGGCTGGATGCTCTATCGCTGACATCGCCGCCGGCATGTACGCGTACACCGGGATCCTGTCGGCGTTGTTGCTGCGCGACAAGACCGGGGAGGGCAGCCGCATCGACGTCAGCATGCTGGAAAGCCTGGTGGAGTGGATGGGCTATCCGATGTACTACGCCTACAACGGCGCGCCTCAGCCTCCACGGGCGGGCGCTTCACACTCGACCATCTACCCTTACGGGCCGTTCCCGACGGGGGGTGGTGGCACGATCATGCTGGGGCTGCAGAACGAGCGCGAGTGGGCGCTGTTCTGCGAAAAGGTGCTGCTGGACAAGGCATTGGCCACCGACGCGCGTTTCTCGGCCAATTTCAAACGCTCGGAAAACCGTGAGGTGCTGCGGCAGATCATTGTCGATGGCTTTGCCTCGTTGAGCGTCGACGAAGTGGTCGCGCGGCTTGAAGACGCGCAGATCGCCAATGCGCGCGTCAATGACATGCAAGGCGTCTGGAATCACCCTCAGCTCAAGGCCCGCGACAGCTGGCGCGAAGTGGACAGCCCGTCTGGTCCGTTGCCTTCGTTGTTGCCTCCTGGACGCAACACAGCGTTCACCCCGCGCATGGATGGCGTGCCGGGATTGGGGCAGCACACGGGCAGCATCCTTGGCGAGCTGGGGTTCAGTGCCGAGGAGCAGGCGCGGATGCTGGCGGCCGGGGTGGTTTGAATGACCTCAAACTCCGGCCAACCGCCGGACCTGTAAGAGCGAGCTTGTTCTGGGCGGCATTCCGACGAAAGCACTGGGGCAGTTGACGCAATCAGTGTCGGATGTACGGGCCTCTTTGCGAGCAAGCTCGCTCTCACAGAATTTCCATTCGCAGGTCATTGCTAGTTGAATTTCATTTTCAGGAGCGCTTCACCATGCCCCCATCCACCGTCCGCTCCGCACTGTTCGTGCCTGGCAGTCGACCCGAACGCTTCGCCAAAGCCCTGGCGGCTGGCGCCGATGCGGTGATCGTCGACTTCGAAGATGCCGTCGAAGAACCGCTCAAACGTCAGGCCCGGGATCATCTGGCGGCGTTTCTCCAGGCTAATCCGCAGGTGTCGCTCTGGGTGCGTGTCAACGCTCCCGATCACGCCGAGCACGCTGCGGATCTGGCGTTCTGCAAGCAGCACGCCGGGGTCACCGGCATGTTGCTGCCCAAAGTCGAAAGTGCCGCGCACGTGGCTGCCGTCTGGCAAACCGGTAAACCGGTCTGGCCGATCATCGAAAGCGCCAAAGGCTTACTGGCGCTGGAAGCCATCGCGCATGCACCGGGCGTGGAGCGCCTGTCGTTCGGCGGACTGGACCTGGCGCTTGACCTGAACCTCAACAGCGGCACGCCCGCTGCGCAGATGTTTCTCGATCAGGCGCGGATGTCGGTGCAGTTGCATTCCCGAGGCGCGGGGCTGTTGCCGCCACTGGACGGCGTGCATCCCGCCATCGGCGACCCCGACGGCCTGCACCGCGCGATTCGACATGCCTATGACATGGGCTATGGCGGTGCGCTGTGCATTCATCCCAAACAGGTGCCGGTCATCCATGCCGCGCTCGCGCCCAGTGCAGACGATCTGGGCTGGGCACAGCGGGTGGTGGACGCGAGTCTGGCTGCGAAAGGGGCCGGGGCGTTTCAACTCGACGGACAAATGGTCGATGCGCCGGTTTTGTTGCGTGCGCAGCGCCTGCTGGCGTTGGCGAATCAGTAAAAACCTCTGATCCCGTCACATTCCCTGTGGGAGTGAATTCATTCGCGATTGGCCAGTAAGCGCGATGGATCTCCATCGCCTGGCAGATTTTTCGCAAATGAATTCGCTCCCAGAGGCGGAGGCTGTGATAGCCCCAAGGTGCGTGGACTGGTGGCACTTCTTAATTAGCGTGCTAACTTTCTCGAGGTCGGTGTCTGGATCGCGGGTGGGGGATTTCATGGAGAAAGACTGGCGTTCAGCTCTGACGAACGCTGGCTTACAAAAAAGCTGATTCTCTAAACACCTTGTGTTCGGCATCGTTAGATAGCACAACGCTCAAGCACCACCGACTGCTCCTACAAAAATAAGCTCCTACAACAATAAAAAGGTGATATCGATGTTGAAGCTGACCAAGGCGCTTTTCTGCGCCGCTGCAGTGTCCATGGCCGGCATGGCGTGCGCTGACCCAATCGTCATCAAGTTTGCCCACGTGGTGGCCGAAAACACCCCGAAAGGTCAGGGCGCCTTGATGTTCCAAAAGATGGTTGCCGCCGATCCGGCCTTGAAAGACAAGGTCAAGGTCGAGGTCTACCCGAACTCCTCGCTGTTCGGTGACGGCAAGGAAATGGAAGCGCTGTTGCTGGGGGATGTGCAGATGCTTGCGCCGTCGCTGGCCAAGTTCGAGCAATACACCAAGAAGGTGCAGATCTTCGACCTCCCGTTCCTGTTCAATGATCTCGCCGCTGTCGACCGCTTCCAGCAGGGTCCTCAGGGCAAGGCGCTGCTGACCTCCATGGACGACAAGGGCATTCATGGCCTGGCCTACTGGCACAACGGCCTGAAGCAACTGTCCGCGAACAAGAAAATGATCGAGCCTAAAGACGCCCGCGGCCTGAAATTTCGCGTACAGGCCTCCAGTGTCCTGGAAGCCCAGTTCGTCGCCCTGCATGCCAACCCGCGCAAGATGAGCTTCGCCGAGGTGTATCAGGGTCTGCAGACCGGCACCGTCAATGGCACCGAGAACACCTGGTCAAACTACGAAAGCCAGAAGGTCAACGAAGTACAGCCGTTCTTCACCGAAACCAACCATGGCCTGATCGACTACATGGTGATCACCAACTCCAAGTTCTGGAACGGTCTGCCCGCCGATGTGCGTGACGAACTGCAGAAAATCATGGACCAGGTGACGGTCGAAGTGAACAAACAGGCTGAAGCCCTGAACCAGACCGCCAAACAGAAAATCATCGATTCCAAAACCAGCGAAATTGACACGCTCACCCCTGAGCAACGTGCCAAATGGCGCGAAGTCATGAAACCGGTCTGGGACAAGTTCTCCGACGAAATCGGCGCGGACCTGATCAAGGCCGCGGACGACTCGAACAAGGCACCTTGATTCTCAAGGCCGTCTGATCGACACAGGCAGTGATGTCTGCGTGACCACCCGGGCAAGGGGTGGTCACCCTCTACGTTCGGAGAATTCTTATGCAATCGCTGACGCGACTCTGGGAGCATCTGGAGGAGGGCTTCATCGCCTTCCTGCTGGCTGCCATGACGCTGGTGACATTCGTCTACGTGGCGCTGAACAACATCTACACGCTGTTTTATACCCTCAGCGATCAGTGGGCGGTCAGCAGCGACTTTTTCGCAGGGATTGGCGACCACTTGATGGGCTACGCGCAGAGCATGACCTGGAGCGTGGCGCTGACCAAGGCCCTCTTCGGATGGCTGATCTTTTTCGGGATTTCCTACGGCGTGCGCACCGCCGGGCACCTGGGGGTCGACGTGCTGGTCAAGAAAACCAGCAAGCCGGTGCAACGCATTCTGGCGATGCTGGCCTGTGCTTGCTGCCTGGCCTATGCCGGACTGTTTCTGGTCGCGAGTTACAAGTGGGTGTCCGCTTTGTGGGTGGCGGGTATCGGGGCTGAAGACCTGGACCGTTTTGGCATCAAAGTCTCCTACATCACGCTGATCGTTCCGATCGGCTTCACGCTGGTGATTGCCCGTTACCTGGAAATCCTCTACCGCATCTGGACCCACCGGCAGACCGGTCTGGGCCTGGCTGACGAAGCGGCAGAAGCGAGCAAGCTGGCCAACCCTGGTGAGGAGCAACACTGATGACGGTTATCTGTTTGTTCCTGCTGCTGTTCGTGTTCATGTTCCTTGGCGTGCCTATCGCGATTTCGCTCGGGCTGGCCGGTGCCACCTCAATTCTGCTGTTCAGCCCGGACTCCCTGAGTTCGCTGGCGATCAAGCTGTTCGAGACGTCCGACAGCTACACCTTTCTGGCGATTCCGTTCTTTCTGCTGTCCGGTGCGTTCATGACCACCGGCGGCGTGGCGCAACGGCTGATCGACTTCGCCAATGCCTGCGTCGGCCACATTCGCGGCGGTCTGGCGATCGCGGCGGTGCTGGCATGCATGCTGTTCGCGGCGTTGTCCGGGTCATCTCCGGCGACGGTGGCGGCGGTGGGTTCGATTGCCGTGGCGGGCATGGTGCGGTCCGGTTACCCGAAGGAATTCGGCGCCGGGATCATCTGCAACGCCGGTACGCTGGGCATTCTGATCCCTCCCTCCATTGTCATGGTGGTGTATGCGGCAGCGACGGAGACCTCGGTTGGCAAGCTCTTCATCGCCGGTGTGGTGCCGGGGATCTTGCTCGGCGTGGCGTTGATGGTGGTGATCTACATCGTCGCCCGGGTCAAAAAGCTGCCCGCCCAGCCTCGGGTGTCGTTCCGTCAATGGCTGCATACCGCGCAGCGGGCGTTCTGGGGTCTGCTGTTGCTGGTGATCATCCTGGGTGGCATCTACAGCGGCATGTTCACTCCCACCGAGGCAGCGGCTGTCGCGGCGGTGTATTCAGCGTTCATCGCGCTGTTCGTCTACAAAGACATGCGTTTGAAAGATTGCCCGAAGGTCCTGCTGGAGTCCGGGCGGTTGACCATCATGCTGATGTTCATCATTGCCAACGCGATGCTCTTTGCGCATGTGCTGACGACTGAACAGATTCCGCAGCAGATTACCGCTTGGGTTATTTCCGAAGGCCTGACGCCCATCGGCTTTTTGATCATGGTTAACATCGTGTTGCTGGTGGCGGGCAGTTTCATGGAGCCTTCGGCAATTATCCTGATCCTTGCACCGATCTTCTTCCCGATCGCCATGAAACTGGGAATCGACCCCATTCACCTCGGTATCGTGATGGTGGTGAACATGGAGATCGGGCTGGTGCATCCACCGGTGGGTCTGAACCTGTTCGTGACCTCGGCGGTGACCGGTCTGACGCTCGGACAGACCATTCGCGCGGCGTTGCCATGGTTGTCGATCCTGCTGGTGTTCCTGTTGCTGGTGACATACGTGCCGTTTATTTCGCTGGCGCTGCCGAACTGGCTGGGGATGCCTTGAGGGCTGTTCGAGCCTTGAAATAGAACTGTGAGCGCAGTGCCTTGGCCCTCGTTGACGTTGAGTCTTCGGGGGCTTTTTTCATGGGTTCGATTTGAGGTGTTCAGGATTCGAGGCGTTCTGGATGTCTGGTGGTGCTGGTTTTTGTGTGTATATCCGTTGTTCCGGGCGACACGGATTCACCTTTTCGCCCCTCGGCGAGTCACTTTTGAAAAGGCGCCAAAACAACCAAAAGCGCCTTGCTCCTGGTTTGGCCTCGACTGCGTCGAGGTACCTTCACTCCGGCGACGCTCCGTGGGCCCGCCGCCCGCCGCCATTCATGGGGGGCGGCTCTCGCGGCATCCATGCCGCTCGGCCCACTCCGCGCCGCCTGCGTTCAGCCTGCACCCAAGTCGCGTTTTGTGGTGTCTGGAATTTCTCGGTATGAAGATCAAAAGCAAAAACATCGGATCACGCGAATCCTGTAGGAGCGACCGGGGTGGCGTTCCACCTTGTCCCGCGATCTACCGCGTAGCGGTAGCAAAACCAGGTGACTCAGTAATGCCTGACACGACGCGTGCACAGGTCTTGCTGCCGGTTCCCGGCAGATCGCGGGACAAGCCACGCTCCTACAATTACCGAGTGGCGTTCCACCTTGCCCGCGATCTACCGCGCAGCGGTAGTAAAATCAGGCGACTCGATGATGCCTGACACCCCGCGTGCACAGGTTTTGCTGCCGGTTCCCGGCAGATCGCGGGCAAGCGCGCTCCTACAGTTAAGAGTGCAGCGCAGAATAAGGGTGGAAAGCGGACGAATGATGCACGCATCAAAAAAGCGAGGAGCGTTAGCTCCAGCCCGCGTCGCTCTTGTACGCAACAGTCCAGACAACACAAAACGCGACTTGGGTGCAGGCCAAACGTAGACTACGCGGAGTGGGCCGAGCGGCATGGAGGCCGCGAGAGCCGCCCCCCGCCATGGATGGCGGATGGCGGCGTGCCCACGGAGCGTCGTCGGAGTGCGGGAACCCGACGAAGTCGGGCCCAACCGGGAGCAGACACTTGGTTACTTGGTGTCTTTTCAAGTGACCCGCCGATGAACTGACCCCCGAAAGTTGGACACCCAGTCCAACCGAGGGGACAGTTCACGAAGGCGGAACGCTTCTGCCGTTAGGCAGAACCAGAAATACCAGCACCCCCACACACCATGGATAGACACAAAAACTCAGCGCCAAACCCCCAGACTCAATCAGCAAAATCCGGCTCAGTCCTCGCCAATACCCGCTTCACACTCTCCAGATGCAACCGCGCACTCTCAGCATCCTCCTCACTCATCTGCCGCGCCGTACGCAGCAGCACCTCCTGATCGATCACCTTCAACGGACGCCCGGAACTCATTGCCTTGAGCTGCACCTCAGCCGCCCGCTCCAGGTAATACAGATCGTCCCAGGCCTGCGCGATGCTCGGAGCCGTCACCATCACCCCGTGATTCTTCAAAAACACAATGTCTGCCTGACCCATCGACGCCGCGATCCGGTCGCCTTCGTGATTGTCCAGCGCCAGGCCGTTGTAATCCTCATCCACCGCCACACGCCCATAAAACTTCAGCGCGGTCTGACCCGCCCAGGCCAAGGGCTCACCTTCCAGCATCGCCAGCGCCGTCGCATGGGGCATGTGGGTATGGAACGCCGCCGCTGCCTGTGGCTTGTGCAGGTGCAGCCGCGCATGGATATAAAAGGCCGTCGCCTCAGGCTTGCCATCCCCCATGATCACGTTGCCGTCGAAGTCACAGACCAGCAGGCTCGACGCCGTGATCTCTGCGAAGGCCAGGCCATAGGGATTCACCAGAAACAGCTCCGGATAACCCGGTACCAGCGCTGAAAAGTGATTGCAGATGCCCTCGCTCAAACCCAGTCGCGCCGCCATGCGAAAGCTGGCCGCCAGATCGATGCGGGCGGCCTGGACCTGTGGGGCAGTCAGATGGGGATAACGCCTGTCGTGACGATCATGCAGATGATCACCGGAAAAACGCAGATCGTGCGCCATAAGTCTCTCCTTACTCGTTCACCCAGCCTCGGCTGCGAAGGTAATGCGGCACTTTCGCCAAGTCCGGCAGTGTCGCGTCAGGAGTGTAGTCCGGGAGCGGCTTGCGTTGGGTTCCCCGGTCGATCCAGACACACCGGAACCCCATGCCCTTGGCGGCTTCGAGGTCCAGATGCGGGCTGGCACAAATGTGCAGCACGTCATCGATGCCAACACTCAATTGCGCGTGAGCATGCTGGAACAGCTGATGGTTCGGCTTGTACGCCTGCGCCTGTTGAGCCGTGATCACCCGGTCAATGCAACCGCCCAGTTGAGCGACGTTGCCCGCGATGATGTCGTCGTCGGTGTTGGAGACGATGCACAGCATGAAGCCCTGCGTTTTCAGCCATTGGAGCGTAGCGACGACCTCGGGAAAGGGCGGCATCTGGCTGATGCGCCGGATCAGGCGTTCGCCATCTTTGGGCTCGAACGGCATGCCCAGTTCCTCCAGTGTCAGGGACATCGACAGTCTGGAAATCTCGGCGAACGAGCGGTGGGGAGGTGTTTGCTCCAGTCGATGTTCGTGGCGGTCATAGACGGTGATGAAACGGTCAACGTCCAGGTCCGTCCTGCCTTTGCGCTGCAACAGGTCACGGACGCAATCGAGCAGGCCTTCGTCCCATTGAATCAAGGTGCCGTAGCAATCGAAGGTCAGCCAGCGCGGCCGGGTAGGGGGAAGGTTCATGGTCAGCTCCGTGTTCAGGTGTGTGCCCAACTTTAGAAACCTGTAGAGTGGATCGTAAAATTAAATTAAATTGAAAAAATAATTCGATACTCGAATGAAAGGCCCAGCCATGTTTGATCTCGAACTGCTCCACACCTTCGTCTCCGTGGTCGATGCTGGCGGTTTCACCAAGGCAGGGGAACGGGTCAATCGCACGCAATCCACGGTCAGCCAGCAGATACGCAAGCTCGAGGAACAGCTGGGACGGCCGCTGTTGTTGCGTCAACGCGCGAGCAAACACATTGAGCTGACCGAAGATGGCGAGCGCCTGTTGGGCTATGCCCGTCGTCTGGTGGCGTTGTCTCTGGAAGCGCACAGTGTGCTGCGTCGCAGCGACGACACGGGCGTGGTCAAACTCGGCGTGCCCGAGGATTTCGATGTGCAGCGACTGATGACCTTGCTCTCGGGGTTCGCGCGGCAATACCCGCGCATTCGTCTGGACACCGTCAATGGCCTGAGTGTCGACCTGCATGCACGGCTTGAGGCCAAGGAGATCGATCTGGCGCTGGTGAAGCGGGACCTTCCTTCTCGTCAGGCGCAGCGAGACGAACCAGCACTGGCGAGCTGGCCTGAGCAAGTGAACTGGGTCGCCGGTCGGGAGGTGCGGATCATCGAAGACCCGGTGCCACTGGTGGTTTATCCGCAGGGCTGCATCTATCGCAACCGCATCGTGCATGCCTTGGAGTCGTCTGGCCGGCGATGGCGCGTGGCGTTTGCCAGTCAGAGCCTGGTGGGCATTCAGGCGGCGGTGTCGGCAGGATTGGGGATCAGTCTGCTGCCCGCGTCGGCGATGCGGGCGGACCATCGTCTGTTGAGCGCGGAGGAGGGGTTCGCGTCGGTGCCTGCAAGTGAGTTGGCGTTGATTGCGGGGAACCGTTTGCTGACGGACGTGCAGCGCACGCTGGTGACGTACATGAAGGAGGAGATGACCGCGAACTGACCGGTCACGCGCCAGATCCCGGACAATAAAAAATCCGCGTGTGCCTGCCAGATACTCAGGGCGCCACGCGGATCGTCTACGACTCGGTCAATGCATGAACAGTGCGATCAGGATGATCACGGGAATTGGCACACCCAGGAACCACAGCAGTAATGAGCGCATAGCGTTTCTCCTTGATACTCAGCGAATGTTGGAAGTAGTGGCGTAGGCACGGGTTTCGACGTACGTCACGGCATCGCGACGACGGCCACCCCAGATGGCTGCAAGGCTGGCAACGAAGGCGCCGCAGAGCAGGGCAACGAAGGTCCAGAGCGCGCTCATCGCAGCCACTTTCGCAGCAGTTTCAGCGGCCTGTTGAGCTTTCAACTTCGCATCGGCGACCGCTTGCTTAGCCTGGCCGTACACTTGATCGACACGGGCCTGTGCGTCGGCCTGGCTGAGGTTGGTGCGCTGAGCGACCAGTTGAGCCAGGTAGTTGCGGTCTTCCGGCGCCAATTGACCATCGTTGGCCAGTGTCCTGGTGAAGATCCGCACCACCACGCCGCGTGCTGCGTCGTCGCTGACAGCAGCCGGACGGTCGTCACGGAACAGGGTGTCGACGAAATAACCATATTGATCGCCACTGGTGTTGCTGGCAGCGCTGCCTGCAGCGACAGCGGCCGTGCCGGCTACGCCTGCCACCGCACTGGCACCCGCCTTGACGCCACTGCCTACCAGCCCGCTGACGGACCCGACGATCAGCACGGCGGCGACCAGGGTCGCAATAGCCCACGACAGGAAGCCGTGAGCGGTGTCACGGAAATACACTTCATCGCCATGCATGTTCGACCATTTCACCCGCAAGCGACCGGCCAGGTAGCCGCCCAGGCCAGAGGCAATGATTTGCGTCAACGCAAGCCAGACCACTGTGGAAATACCAATGGTTTTAGCGCTGGCGCCTTCGTTGGCCCAAGGCGACATCGCCGAGAAACCAAGACCCGAGCCCAGCAGGACGAGTATCAAGGATAAAGCTGCGGCGCCCGCGGCACCGGCGAAGATAGCGCCCCAGGACACGCCCGAGACAGAGGAGGGTTCTTCTACAGCGGCAGGATAAGAATCAGGCGAGACATTCATTGTTGTGCTGCTCCATGCGAATAAGGGTGTGACTTCGCAGGGATAGGTGCAGTGCCTGTGCCAGATCGATATATTGAAAAATCTGTTAAATATCAATACGTTATTTTTGTAATGTAACGTCTGGTTCATGCAAATTGCATGAATGGCCCAGCAGGCGCATGCGTTATGCCCGGTTCGTATAAGTTCAATCTCTTCAGGGGCTTGCGACGGGTTTTTAGCGCTCGGTGGAACGAGATTGAAACACCTTGGGACTATTTTTTAAAAAAATTGTCCTATGGGATCAGCACTGACAGCGTGTGATAGCCGCTCTGACATATATATGTGCTCCAGAGCGGATCAGATCATGTCCTCGGGCCAGTGTTTGACCTATAGTTTCCGCTCAGCGCCCGTTTCTTCGAGAGGTTAATCGTCATGTTTCTACATCGTCCCCTGGAAGAAAAAGACATCCCGGCTATATGCGACATGCCCCAGAGTGTCGATGAGTTGTTCTACATGTTCCCCAAGGCGGTTTTCCCGCTCACGCCCGCGCAGCTGCGCGATTCAATCGAACAGCGTTCCGATAACACGGTGATCGAGCTGGATGGCGAGGTGGTGGGTTTTGCCAACTTTTCGCGCTACGACTTTCGCGGACGCTGTTCAATGGGCAATGTCATTATTGCGCCACACGCCCGCGCCAAGGGGGTCGGTCGCTATATGATCGGCTGCATGATGGAGCTCGCGTTCGGCAAGCATGAGGCGAAAGAGCTGACGGCTTCCTGCTTTAACCACAACGTGCCCGGCCTGCTGTTTTACCCCAAGCTGGGCTTCAAACCCTTCGCGATAGAGGAGCGTCAGGACAAGAAGGGCGCTCGCGTTGCGCTCATCCATTTGCGCCTCCCTCGGGAGTAAGCCAGACACGTCATTCGTCGGTTAACGTTACAGTGGCCGACGAGTGGACGCCCCAAAAACTCGCTTCCGCTTTTCACATCCGACAGCGCCAGGCCCTCTCATCAGAAAAAATTCCTCCTTTTATCCGCACGTTATTCCTGATGAAACGTTTTTTCTAAGAGATCACTTGCGTATTCCCTGATTTGAAGCACGCGGAGTCGCTTATTTGCTTCAAGTTAGGGCGAGGCGTATAAATTGGGTATTCACCCTTCATTTAGTCGAGGCGTTGAATAAAGATCCACGTTTAAACACAAGGAAGCCATTAATAAAATGTGTCAGGCGAGCGACTGTACATGTGGTGACAGGGACCGCCTCGGGAGGATATCGCTAATGATTGCATGCACACTCTCCAACCTTGAATTGCGCAGCATAATTGAAAGTGCGTTTCTGCCCATGCGGTGCAATTGTACCGTTCTGGACGACACCATGACGGTTGAGGTCATCGACCCCACAACCGAGCACGTAGAGCTGCTGGTCAGCGGCATTGCGCTGGACCGACTGGACACCAGCCGGGCGTTGTGCGAGCTGATTTCCGAGCTGCACGCAGAGCTCAACAACAGCCGACACATCCACAGGCATGCGTTGGCGAGTTAATCGTTGTTTTATCGCGTCACTCCCGTACGCCCATGGTGCAGTGGTTATCATGGGCGTTGTTGTATCCCCTCTTTATTAGCCTGTCCGGCAGGCACCTTCAAAAGCATGGAAGTTTAAAAGCGCAGTTGCCGAATGCGTGGATGTTCGGAAAAGTTTTATTAGTCTTTATCCCTTCCTGATATATGAAAGAGATGACAGCGAACAAACGCACTGTATCGCAGCATGGCGCGTTAAGACGGTCACCCTCGGACAAGCGCACGGACGATGGCTCAAATGACTCTGGCAAACCGGGCATTTACCTTTTATCTTAAGGCCGGCTACGGCGGATGAGCGCCGACTTTAAATCTCGAGGGGAATGCATGGCGCATCACCAGCCCAATGACCTGGGTCTGCCAGACCGTGACAATTCGAGAGGAATGATCCGCCGGCGCCGAGTACTGTGGGGTGTCGGCTCACTTCTGGGTGTCGTGGTGGTCTGTGTCGCCGTCGTTGTCGTGATGTTGCAACGGCTCGAGGCGAGAACCGCCAATTTCCAGCCACCGATGACCGCACTGGAGCGCCAGCGCCTGCTGCCCAAAGACCCGGTTCTTGATGCGGCGCCCAAGCTCGATGGGCTACGGTACGGAGAGGAAGCGGGGTCAGACCCTGCTCACTATTCGGTTAAGGAAGTCGAAGTGCAGGGTCGCGATGTGCCGCTCGGTCAGGCGCTCATGCTTCATGAAACCGATTTGCACGCCAACGTTCAGCATGGCCTGCAACCTGCCAGTCAAAACTGAAAGAGCCTTCGCCTCGCACGATCAATGCACCCGACGGCGGTGCTCATTTTCGAACAGCACTTTAAAGCGTTCCTCGCCCTCTTCGTCGGTGGCGTACTGCTCGCGAATCGGTCCTGCTTCTATCCTGCCATCCAGTGCGATGCGAATGATGGCGGACTTGGGCAGGTAATCCGGTACGTCGCCGATAATGGTCAACTCCCTCAAGGTATGCCCGTCTTGCTCGACCGTCGCCAGCCTCACTCGGCAGGTGGCCTGCATCGGGATCGGCCCGAAAAGGGTGTCCCGGGAATAATCGATCTCGGCAATGCTGGACCGACGGTTTTTCTCAGCATTCATGTCAGCGACCTCTATGTCAGTTCAAAAGCGGGCAAGAGCCTGATAATGGAGACGAATTGGTCCGGAATAGTTCTGCTTTTTTTCCCGCTGGTGCGACCACTCATCGGCAGGCATCAAAGCCTTGGCGCCTCGGTGCCTGCCGCAGGGATGAAATCCGGCGCCATAAAAAGCGCATTTTGATAAAAAAGCATAAATAAAGAGCGCCATCCGTAATCTGCTGTAAATAGCACTTTATGGCGCGACAAAATTCCGGCAAGTGTGTCGCGTAGGCGGGCGGGGAAATACCGTGTCTTACTTGGTTTGTTCTAAATACCGATTATTTTAATGTTAAAAATGCATTGAGCATCGCGCTTGTCACAAAATACCGGCGTCAAAAAATAAATAACCTAAGAATCAATGGCTTGCGAATGCAAAATGGATATTTTGATAAATTCTCGAAAATTTGACACTTGACGGGATTTTTGAAACTATCACCTTACGGTTTTTCTCTTGTAATAGTTTGTAATAGATTCTCGGCTGCTTTCACGGCGTGCATGAAACTCTCGATCCAGAGCGCTTGGCGAGAGGGCGGTAGCGTCCGTCAGTGTTCTAGAAAGCCTGCCCAGTTATTCTATTTCCTCTCGTTTGCTGTTCGTCATGTCCAGGCCGGACGCTGGCACTGTACCGCGTGTTCAATGCGCCTGAAGAACAAGAAATACAGGTGATCCTCTCGTTTGAATCGCGACTGACATTGCTGTCAGTTGTCACGGTAGTCATGCCCACATTTTGCCCGTTCCACGTTGTATGTATCCAGTTCGATATAAAAAGAAGTCAGGTCAGAACGGGCGGTTGGTTGTGCCTGTTATTTCAGGGTCCACGCCTGTATGGGCGCGCTCAATGCATCGACTAAGTTCGGAGTTACGATTATGTATGGAGATCATCTGGAAACCGTTTGTGGTTGCGTAGTAGGGGGAGCCGGACCCGCCGGGATGGGGTTGCTTTTCAATGCGTTGAAAAGCGGCGCCATGCCTGAATTGGCCAAGGAAGGCTTGATTATTGTCGATGCGAGCCCCAACCCCGGCACGGGTCGGTTGGGTGATTACAGGATTACCGCCAACTCGGTGGGCGATGTCTTCCTCGATTGTCTGCGCGACCCCGCGTTGCGAGACGTGTTCGAACCCCTTGAGCACTCACCTGCCTACTGGCGCATCCGCCGTCAGGCGCAAAGTGCGCCGCAGCTTTCGGATGTTGCGGAGTTGCTGGCCGAGGCGTCCACGCTGGTGCTGAACTTCATTGTCGAACACTACGGTGTGAAACTGTGGACCAGCACGACGATTACCGAGGTTGTGCATGAAGACGACGAATATCAGGTGTGGGTTGAATCGGAAGGGCGTAGTCGCCGTATCCGCTGCCGGGCTGTCGTCCTCAATCTGGGCGGCCGCCAGGACCCACGGCATTTGCTGAACAGTCTGGCCGATCAAGGGTTGGCGGTACCCCCCTCTGCCACAGTGCAAAGTGCCGATGAGTTGCTGCGCATGAACGGCGTGCAATTGCGCGATTTCTTCGCGCCAACCCTGGCGCGTAACGGCCGGGTGAGTGTGGTCGGGGGCTCTCACAGCGCGTTCTCGGTGTTGGAGAATCTCGCCGATGCGCTGGAATTTGCGGGCCTGCGTGAAGTGACCCTCGTGCACCGTTCGCCCATCCGCTTGTTCTACGAAACCGCTGAGGCGGCAACCGAAGCCGGGTATGCATTCGATCCGCTGAAAGACGTGTGCCCGGTCTCGGGGCGCGTCAACCGCTCGGGCGGGTTGCGTTACCGTGCGCTGGATGTAGGGCGTGAGGCACTGTCGCGCGGCCATATTGGCAAGACCGGGGTGCGTGTGCATCTGCTGCAGACCCAGAACGGCCCGGAAGGGCAATTCGAAAGTGCGCGGCAGGCCTTGGCTGAATCCGAGGTCGTGGTGCAATGCACCGGGTATCAGCCCCTGTTGCCGACGCTGACCTATGCGGGTGGGGCCGCCGTCAGCCTGATGGAGGTCAAGGGCGGTCTGGATTCCGATCCTTCCGGCTGCCCGCTCGACAGTAACGGTCAGCGCCTCTACGGGCTGCACCTGTTCGGTCTGGGCGCCGGACTCGGCGTCGATCCACGACTGGGCAGCGAGGCATCGTTTGACGGTCGTATCTACGGCGTGTGGCAGTTCCACAATGACGCCAGTGGCGCCGTCATCGATGCGGTGCTTGCGCGTCTGCAACAGCCGGTGATCCAGCCCGTCAGCCTCAGCCGTCGGCTGGTCGTCAACCGCGAAGAACAGCGCCAACCGTTCCTCTGGCCTGTACTGGCCAACGCGCAATCCTGACTCTCCTTGCAACACCTATCCCGGACCGCCTGCGCGCTCCGGGATTTTTTTTGCCGGCGCGTCTGCGCCCGGCGTCTCGATGCATTGAAAAACAATATGTTGGCCATCATTCCACGGTTGGATAGAGTGGGCGCATTCATCTATTCTGGGTTGTCCGAACCCTCTCAGGCTGACTCCAAAAGGAATCGAAACACATGCGTATCTTGATCGTGGGTGCAGGGGCGATAGGTGGCTATTTCGGCGGCCGGCTACTGGAAGCCGGGCGCGACGTCACGTTTCTGGTTCGCCCTGGGCGCGCCGAGGAGCTGGACCGCAGCGGCCTGATCGTGCGCAGCCCGCTGGGCAATATTCAGTATCCGTCGCCCCCGCATGTGATGACGCCGATGCTGGATCAGACCTTCGATCTGATCCTGCTCAGTTGCAAGGCTTACGACCTCGACGCGGCCATGGAGTCCTTTTCGGCAGCGGTCGGTCCGCAGACGGTGATTTTGCCGCTGCTTAACGGGATGGCGCATCTGGACCGACTGGCCGAGCGCTTTGAGCCTGAGAACGTCCTGGGCGGGCAGTGCCTGATTTCCCTTGATCGTGATGCTTCCGGCGCCATCTTGCATCTGAACGACACTAACCAGTTGTCCTTTGGCGAACGCAGCGGTGCGTTGACGCCGCGCATTCTCAAGGTCGCCGAGGCGCTGGCAGATGCAGGCTTCGATGCCAACCTGAGTCAGCAGATCGTTCAGGAAATGTGGGAAAAATGGTGTTTCATCGCCACGGGCGCAGGGATCACCGGCTCGATGCGCGCCAGTATCGGTGATGTGATCGCCAGTGGAGGAGAGGTGATGATTCTCAAGTTGCTGGCGGAATGCGCCCAGGTTGCGGAGGATGCCGGGTATGCCATTCGCCGCGACGTCAGGCAGCGCTTTCAAACCATGCTGACCACTCAAGGCTCGAAGATGACGGCGTCCATGCTGCGGGATATCGAGCGGGGCGCGCCGATCGAGGTCGAGCACGTGATCGGCGATATGGTCGCCCGCCGTTCCAGCACCGATCAGTCCGCGAAAGGGCAGCTGTCGATGCTGGAGGCTGTTTACGTCAACCTCAAATCCTATGAAGCGCGGCGGGCAAGGGAAGCGGACTGAGCGGTCACGCGCATTACCTGTTGGTTTGAGCGATCAAACGCTTCCGGCACCGCCGCGCGCACGCTGGCTTTGGCGTTGAACAGGTATGCCCATGTCGGTTAGCGGCGAGCACGCATCGGTCGATTGCATTGCAAAAATGCCGAACCTTTGGGGTGAGCTACCCTCAATCATTCAACATCTGTCATCAGAGGAGAGGCGCACCATGCCGGTCAAGCACGATTTGTACGCGGATTTAAGTGTCAGCAAAGACGAGTTGGGCAAGCTTCGCAGCAAGGATGCCAAGCTCAATCAACTGGTCGAACATTACGACATGATCGACGCCGACATCGTCAAGGCGGAGGCCGGATCGGCTGGCGATATCTCGGACGATCAACTCAAGAAGCTTAAGGAAAAACGCTTGCTGGCAAAGGACAGCATTGTTCAGCACTTGCCGCATCCGGACTGAGTCGTCCTGATTCCTGAATCACAAGCGGCTGGTTTTCATTGGGGAAACCGGCCGTTTTTTATTGAGCGCTCAGGTGAAAGAACCGGGCAATGATGCCGCGGATCAGTCGGAAAAGTGCGTGCCAGAGCAGTTTGCGTTGAACCCGTCAGTTAACTAGCGAGCGGATGGGTTAGTTAGCCAACGCCCAGGGGAAGTGCGGCTGTTATGGATCCAAACATATTTCCGACATAAACGGCGTCGGGCATACGCCGTTTAATGGGTCTGCCGCCGGGCAGCAGCAGACGCGTGACTAAAAACAGTGAACCCGGGTGACTAACGTTGCGCGCGGGTGGGCAAGTCAGCTGCACCGGGTGGATCATTGGGGCTCTTGGTTGGGGGCAATTTCAGCCTGAATGCGTTTGTAGATTTCTTCACGGTGTACTGAAACATTCTTCGGTGCGTTGATGCCGAGCCTTACTTGAAGGCCTTGTACGCCCAGAATGGTGACAGTGATTTCGTCACCGATGTTTATGCTTTCGCCGACTTTGCGGGTGAGTATCAACATAATCTTTTCCTTGATGGCCTCTTGAAGCGCCTCTACCAGGAGGCTGGCGTTAGCCTTTTGGGTGGTGGTAATGCCGAGTGCATCCAAATGCGTCCGTCAGTATGACGCCATGGGTACGGTTTTAATTCCCCAGGACCCGATTCTTGTCATTGGTATGGGTGCTCCTGAGGCCAGACGGCATGCGAATTTTGCCTGTTTTTGGCAGTAAATCCCCTAAAGGATTGGCTATAACCCTGATAGCCAGATCCGGGGCGGCGCCTATTGCACACTCCTTTCGCATTTATTGCAAAGAACTCGTGCCAGACGGCGATGAAATTTTCATTAGCCTGCTTGTACGTGATCTCCTAGAGCAGTGTAGGAGAGTTCCTAATTGCGTGGCGGCAAAGTGAGATGAGTTAAGCAAATCAGCGACAGGCTGCCTGAGTTCGTGTGGCGTGGGTGCGGGCAGACACTGGCGGGGGGCAGAAACAACATGCCCACCGCGAGGGTGGGCATGGGTGCAGCGGTCAGGGAATCAGACCACCAGCGACAGCAGCATGATCAAGATGATACCGACCACGGAGAGGATGGTTTCCATCACGGTCCAGGTCTTCAGTGTTTCAACCACGGTCATGTTGAAGTACTGCTTCACCAGCCAGAAACCGGCATCGTTGACGTGGGACAGGATCAGCGAGCCCGCGCCGGTGGCCAGCACCAGCAGTTCGCGGTTAACGCCCGGCACCATGGCAACGACAGGCGCCACGATACCCGCGCCGGTGATGGTGGCGACGGTTGCAGAGCCGGTGGCGACACGGATCACCGCAGCGACCAGCCACGCCAGCAGGATTGGCGAAATCTGCGCCTGCACGGCCATGTGACCGATCAGGTTACCGACGCCGCTGTCCACCAGCATTTGTTTGAAACCACCGCCCGCGCCCACGATCAGCACGATCGCGGCGACTGGCGCCAGGCTCTGGTCCAGCAGCTTGATGATCTGGTCACGGCTGAAGCCGCGTGCCGAACCAAAGGTGTAGAACGCCAGCAGCAACGCGAAGAGCAGGGCGGCGATCGGGTGACCGATGAAGTCCATCCAGATGCGGAAGATATGGCCTGCCGGCAGCGCGACGTCGGCGAAGGTCTTCAGCAGCATCAGGAACACCGGCAGCAGAATCGTGACCAGCGTGATGCCAAAGCTCGGCAGGTTCTCGTTGGTCGATTCCTTGGCAATCTGGTCCATCAACTCTTTGGACGGGTTGCCAGGAATGCGTTTGGCGATCCATTTACCAAAGATCGGGCCTGCGATGATTGCCGTCGGGAAGGCGACGATCAGGCCGTAAAAAATGGTCTTGCCGATGTCAGCGTTGAAAATGCCGATGGCCAGCAGCGGGCCCGGGTGCGGTGGCACCAGGCCGTGTACTGCGGACAGGCCGGCGAGCAGCGGGATACCGATCTTGACGATGGAGACGCCGCTGCGACGGGCAACGATGAACACCAGCGGGATCAGCAGCACGAAGCCGATTTCGAAGAACAGCGGGATACCGACCAGAAAGGCCGAGAACATCATGGCCCAGTGAACACGATCCTTGCCGAAGCGACGAATCAACGTCTGGGCGATCTGGTCGGCACCGCCGGAGTCGGCCATCAGTTTGCCAAGCATGGTGCCGAGGCCAAGGATGATACCGACGAAACCCAGAACGCCGCCAAAACCGTCCTGGAACGATTTCATGACTTTGTCTACTGGCATCCCGGAGGTCAGCCCGAGAAAACCTGCTGCGATGGTCAGTGCAATAAAAGGGTGGACTTTGAACTTGGTGATCAATAGCACGAGGCCAATGATGGTCACCAACGCATCGACGAGTAGATACGTGTCTTGAGTCATACCGAACATGGGGTGTCTCTCCGTTGTATTTTGTTTTTTTGGAGCTACTGCTCAGCGCTGTTGTTCACTGCCGTGTGCACACAAAAAGACAGCGCTATCTTTGTCGCTCACGCCGGATCGAGGATCAGGAGCCGGTGAGAGCGTTGGCAGATTGGGTTTGCGAGGCGGTCCACCAGGACGCCGCTTCGGCACCGATGGTCTCGATGGTTTTGGTCGCATCCACGACCAGCGTACGGTCTTCACCGTAGGGCGGCTCAAGGGTCGCGAACTGGCTGTCCACCAGACTGGCCGGCATGAAATGCCCCGGGCGGTGGGAGCATCGCTCGGTCGCCAGTTCCTTGGTCAACTCCAGAAACACGAAGCCAAGCCCAGGCACGGCTGCACGCAGACGGTCACGATAAATGAGCTTGAGCGAGGAGCAGGTCAGAACCGGCTTTTCGCCATTTTTAAGCGCGTTGGCCACTTCTTCGCCCAGGCGGGTCAACCAGCCTGCGCGGTCTTCGTCATTAAGAGGATGGCCAGCGCTCATCTTGTCGATGTTTGCTTGAGGATGGAACGCATCGCCTTCGATAAGGCGACCGCCGCAGTTCTTGGCAATTTCAGCGCCGACGGCGCTTTTGCCGCAGCCGGAAACACCCATTACCACAACGGCGGATATTGCATGTGGAGCAGTAGTCATAAAAACCTCGTCCCGAAGACAGCGCTGTCTTTGCCGGATGGTGTGCAAGACCGGCAAGACTGTTTCCGGGTGTAGTCATTGTTATGGGTATCTCGCTGATCCATGAGATGCAACGGTTCCGTTCGTGAGTACGATCGAAGAAAGTTGCGGGCCTCCGTGAGATAGCGCTACCTTAGAGCCCATCCGAGACAATCGCAACCCCTTCAGCTTTTCCTTCCAATCAGTTGGCAACGCATGACACGCATTGGTTCCCGCTCCACCGGTCGTCCCACGCTTAATGAAGTCGCGAAACTGGCCGCCGTTTCCCCGATTACCGCTTCCAGAGCGTTGCGCGGCGTGGCCACGGTGGCGCCGGAACTGGTGGAAAAAGTCCGTGCCGCTGCGCAAAGTCTAGGCTATGTCGCCAACCCTGCTGCCCGCGCACTGGCTTCCTCGCAAAGTCAGTCGGTCGTGGTGCTGGTGCCGTCCCTGTCCAATCAGTTGTTCATCGAGACACTGGAAGCCATTCAATCCGTCTTGCGCCCGCGCGGGTTGGAAGTGGTGATCGGTAACTATCACTACTCGCCTATAGAAGAAGAGAACCTTTTGCGCAGCCATCTGGCGAACCGACCGCGCGGCATTTTGCTGACCGGCTTCGATCGCAGTCAGGCTGCGCAACAGCTGCTGGCGGCCAGCGGCGTGCCGTGCGTGCACATGATGGAGCTCGACCCTGCACGCGCGGAGCCTTGTGTGGGGTTTTCCCAGCAGCAGGCGGGCGCCGAAGCGGCGCGGCATTTGTTGAGCCGTGGGCGTCGGCGTCTGGCGTACGTGTCGGCGCAACTCGACCCACGAGTGATTCAGCGCGGCACGGGATTTCGCGGCGCACTGGAAGCGCAGGGGCTGTATGACGAGACCCTGCAGATGGCTTCGCCGCTGCCGTCCTCGATCGGGCTGGGCGGCGAATTGTTCGCGCGTCTGCTGGCAGAGCATCCGGACGTGGACGGGGTCTTTTTCTGTAACGACGACCTGGCGCAAGGAGCCGCGCTGGAGGCATTGCGTCGCGGAATCAAGATCCCCGAGCAAGTGTCGCTGATCGGCTTCAACGACCTGCCAGGCTCGGCCCATATGGTGCCGCGTCTGACCTCCATTCGTACCCCCCGTGAAGAAGTCGGCCAGCGCGCCGCGCAATTGCTGCTCGGCTTGCTGGACGGCAATGTCCAGCAGGCGCAGGTCGATCTGGGGTTTGAACTGGTGGTGCGGGAAAGCACCTGATCACGAGGGTGTGCGGACCGGGATTTCTGGCTGACACATCTCGTTGTGGGAGCTGCAGGAGGTAACTACAGTGGCGAATGCAGTGCGTCAGGTAAACCGCTTTCGCCACCGTCGTAACCTCCTGCAGCTCCCACAGGTGCTGCAGTCTTGCTGGGACGGCTTTATTTGTCTTCTTGCTTGTACGCCAACCGGAACTCGTGCAGCAGCGGTTCGGTGTACCCGCTCGGCTGTTCACGGCCTTTGAACACCAGCGCGCACGCCGCCTGGAACGCAACCGATTTGTCGAAGTTTTCCGCCATCGGCTTGTAGGCCGAATCGCCTGCGTTCTGTTTGTCCACGACCTTCGCCATGCGCTTGAGGGTTTCCATTGCGTAGTGATCGTCGATCACCTTGTGACGCAGCCAGTTGGCAATGTGCTGACTGGAAATGCGCAACGTGGCGCGGTCCTCCATCAAGCCGACGTTATGGATGTCCGGCACTTTCGAACAGCCGACGCCTTGCTCGACCCAACGCACGACATAGCCCAGAAGCCCTTGCGCATTGTTCTCGACCTCTTCGCGAATCTGGTCCTCGGTCCACTTCGCTTCGGCCACCACCGGGATGCTCAACAGGTCGAGCAGAATGGATTCGCTGACCCTGTCCAGATCGACCTGTTCCAGCTCCAGTTGCACCGCTTTCACATCGACCTTGTGATAGTGCAGGGCGTGCAGGGTGGCGGCCGTCGGTGAAGGCACCCAGGCCGTGGAGGCACCGGATTTCGGATGGCCGATCTTCTGCTCCAGCATGTCGGCCATCTGGTCCGGCATGGCCCACATGCCCTTGCCGATCTGTGCGCGGCCGCGCAGGCCACACGCCAGACCGACCAGCACGTTGCTGCGCTCGTAGGCCTTGATCCACGGCGTGGCTTTCATGTCGCCCTTGCGCAGCATCGGGCCTGCTTCCATCGAGGTGTGCATCTCGTCGCCGGTGCGGTCGAGGAAGCCGGTGTTGATGAACGCCACCCGTGCGGACGCTGCGTTGATGCAGGCCTTGAGGTTGACGCTGGTGCGCCGCTCTTCGTCCATGATCCCCATTTTCAGGGTGTTGCGCGGGATCTTCAGGGCGTCTTCGATGCGACTGAACAGCTGGTCGGCGAAGGCCACTTCGGCCGGGCCGTGCATCTTCGGTTTGACGATGTAGACACTGCCGGCGCGCGAGTTGCCGCGATTGTGCAGGTCATGCAGTGCGATCAGGCTGGTGATCACGCCGTCGAGAATACCTTCCGGGATTTCCTTGTTGCCGTCGTAGAGGATCGCCGGGTTGGTCATCAGATGGCCGACGTTGCGGATGAACAGCAGTGAACGACCGTGCAGGGTGATGTGGCTGCCGTCGGCGGCGGTGTATTCGCGGTCGGGGTTGAGTCGGCGGGTTATGGTCTTGCCGCCCTTGATCAGCGCTTCGGTCAGGTCGCCCTTCATCAGGCCCAGCCAGTTGCGGTAGATCACCAGCTTGTCGTCGGCGTCAACGGCCGCCACGGAGTCTTCGCAGTCGATGATGGTCGACAGAGCCGCTTCCATCAGCAGGTCTTTGATGCCCGCTGGATCGCTGCTGCCGATCGGGCTGGTCGGGTCGATCTGGATTTCGATGTGCAAGCCGTGGTTCTTCACCAATATCGCGGTGGGTTGCTGGGGTTCACCCTGGTAGCCGACGTATTTTTCCGGTTGTGCGAGGCGCGACTGGCTGCCGTCGGCCAAGGTCACCCGCAATTCGCCGCTGTCCACGGCGTAGGCCTTGGCATCGACATGAGAGCCGGACGCCAACGGCACGGCGTCGTCGAGCAGAGCACGGGCGAAGTCGATGACTTTTTTACCACGCAGCGGGTTGTAACCGGCCTTGATCTCTGCGCCGTTGTCGTTGGAAATCGCATCGGTGCCGTACAGCGCGTCATACAGCGAGCCCCAGCGGGCATTGGCGGCGTTGAGCGCGTAACGCGCGTTGGCGGCGGGCACGACGAGCTGCGGACCGGCCTGTTCGCTGACTTCGATGTCGACTTTACTGGTGGTTGCCTGAACCTCCGCCGGCACCGGTTGCAGGTAACCGATGGAATCGAGGAAGGCGATGTAGGCAGGCATGTCGGTGACAGGGCCCGGATTGGACTTGTGCCATTTGTCCATCTGCACCTGAATCCGGTCGCGCTCGGCCAGCAGCTCACGGTTGATGGGCGCCAGGTCGTGGACCAGCGAGTCGAAGTCGGCCCAGAAGACGTCCGGGTCCAACCCCGTTCCGGGAAGCACGTCCTCGTCGACAAAGCGTTTCAGATTGGCCGCTACCTTGAGGTTGTGGCTGTTGACGAATTCGGTCATCTCGGGTTCTCCATCATAAAAAATGTCTGTGCATCTTCTGCCGCGTGCGTTTGGTTATCCCGCATTCACCGCCGCGACACCGGCCTTGGCGACTTGTGCATCCTGGTCGGCTTTAACGCCGGACACACCCACCGCACCGATGGTTTCGCCGCCCACGATCACCGGCACGCCGCCTTCCAGCGAGGTCAGCAGTGGCGCGGTCACGAACGCGGTGCGACCGCCATTGACCATCTCTTCGTAGCCCTTGGACTCGCGACGACCCAGCGCCGAGGTGCGGGCTTTTTCGATGGCGATATAGCCACCAATCGGGGCGCAGCCGTCCAGGCGCTCAAAGCCCAGCAGATGACCGCCGTCGTCGGTCACGGCAATGGACACGGCCCAACCGTTGGCCTGAGCGTCGGCGCGCGCGGCAGCGAGGATCTGGGTGACTTCGGTCTGGGTCAGAACGGATTTGGTTTTCATGAAGTTCTCCTGAAGAAGAGGGGGGCGAAAGGGAGAAGACGGCTGCGATCAGCTTGGATGCAGCGCGTCCTCGATGAGTTCGATCCAGTGCTTGACCGGTGTGCGCCCAGCGCTGGCCAGGTGCGTCTGACAACCGATGTTGGCGGTGGCGATGACGTCCGGTTGACCGCTTTCCAGCGCATTCATTTTGTTGTCGCGCAGTTGCTTCGACAGCACCGGCTGGGTGATCGAGTAAGTACCCGCCGAGCCACAGCATAGGTGATTGTCAGGAACCGCGGTCAGGTTGAACCCCAGGCGGGTCAACACCGCTTCCACCGCGCCGCCAAGTTTCTGCGCGTGCTGCAGGGTGCAAGGGCAATGAAACGCCAGTTTTGCGCTGGTGCAGGCCCCGAGTTTTTCCAGAGGTTCGGCGCGCAGGACTTCCACCAGGTCTTTGGTCAGTGCGCTGACTGTGGCTGCCTTGTCGGCGTACGCCGCATCGTCGCGCAGCATATGGCCGTAGTCCTTGACGAACGCACCACAACCGCTGGCCGTTTGCACGATGGCTTCAGCACCGGCCTGCACGCTCGGCCACCAGGCATCGATGTTGCGCCGGGCGCGGTCCAGGCCTTGTTCCTGTGCGTTCAGGTGGTAATCCACCGCGCCGCAGCAACCGGCCTGCGCAATCGATTTGACGCTGATCCCCAGGCGATCCAGCACGCGAGCGGTGGCGGCGTTGGTGTTGGGTGACAGGCCCGGTTGCACGCAGCCCTCAAGAATCAGCACCTGCCGGGCATGGTGTTGTGTGGGGCGGGCTTTGGCCGGACGAATGTTGCCGGGCAACTTGTCCTTGAGTGAGCCCGGCAGCAGCGGACGAAACGAATTCCCCATCTGCGTGAGCGTCTTGAACAGGCCGGCATTCGGCACCACGGCGCGCAGGCTCTCGCGCAACATGCGCTGGCTTAACGGTCGCGGCACGGCGGCGTCGACCACAGCCCTGCCGATGTCCAGCAGGTTGTGATAATTCACGCCGGAAGGGCAGGTGGTTTCGCAGTTGCGGCAGGACAGGCAACGGTCCAGGTGCAACTGGGTTTTTTCGGTGACTTCTTTGCCTTCCAGGACTTGCTTGATCAGGTAAATCCGCCCGCGCGGGCCGTCCAGCTCATCACCAAGCAGCTGGTAGGTCGGGCAGGTGGCGTTGCAGAATCCGCAATGCACGCAACTGCGCAAAATGCTTTCGGCTTCTTCGCCGCGGGGCAGGCTTTTCGCCTGTTCGCTCAGGGTGGTCTGCATGGTTCAGATCTCTGCGTACATTCGGCCCGGATTGAAGATTCCGTGCGGATCAAGTTGCGCCTTGAGCTGGCGGTGATAGCGCAGGAGCGGCTCGGCCAAGGGCTGGAACGGGCTGTCGTCCAGGCCGTGGCTGTAAGAGAGCGCATGTCCGCCGACGGCGCCAACGATGGCGCGAATCTCGTTGCCACTGGCCTCGGATTTGAGCCAGCGTTGCGCGCCGCCCCAGTCGATCAACTGATCGCCCGGCAGGTCGAGCACAGCGGTATTGGTCGGCAGTGACAGTCGCCACAGCGGCCGGCCATCGGTAAAGAAATCCAGCCGATGCTCATTCAGCGCTCGCCAGTACGCCGGGTCGATGGATTCACCGCCCAAACGATCATGGGCCGCCGCCACCGAGCCTTCGCCACCTTCCAGACGCAGCCTCAGCACACGGCCATCGTGACTGGCTGCACTGATCGGCAACGGCTGCTGGCCCCATTCGGCCAACCGGGCGAGGGCGCGGGCGCTGTCCATCTCCAACGCGATGCTGGTGCACAGGCGTGGCTTGGGCAGCACTTTGAGCGAGACTTCGGTGATCAGTCCCAGGCAGCCAAAACTGCCTGCCATCAACCGCGACAGGTCATAACCGGCGACGTTTTTCATCACTTCGCCGCCGAACTTCAGGTGTTTGCCCAAGCCGGTAATGACGCGTGTACCGAGGACAAAATCGCGCACCGAACCTGACCATGGCCGGCGCGGACCGGACAAGCCCGCTGCAATCATGCCGCCAACCGTCGCATCGCCCACGCCACCGTCACTAAAGGTGGGTGGCTCGCACGGCAGCATCTGCCCGGCAGCTTCCAGGGCGGCGTTCAATTCGCTCAGCGGTGTTCCGGCGCGCGTGGTGATCACCAGTTCGGTGGGGTCGTACGTCACGATGCCGCGATGCGTCCGCGTGTCGAGCACTTCCCCGGCGACTTCCCGGCCGAGAAAGGCCTTGCTGTTGGCGCCCTGAATGCGCAGCGGCATGCCGCTTTGGATAGCTTGGTTGACCTGCTCCTGCAGCATGTTGCTGGCGTCGCGGTCCTGCGCGGTGAAGTGGGGTTGACGTTCGGCACCCATCAGAAACGCTCCAGTTCAGGGAAGGGCAGCTTGCCCATGTGCACGTGCATCGCACCGAATTCGGCGCAACGATGCAGCGTCGGGATGTTCTTGCCGGGGTTGAGCATGCCGCTGGGGTCGAATGCTGCTTTCACCGCATGGAACAACGTCAGTTCGTCGCTGTTGAACTGCGCGCACATCTGATTGATCTTCTCGCGGCCGACGCCGTGCTCGCCGGTGATGCTGCCGCCGACTTTCACGCACAGCTCGAGAATCTTGCCGCCCAGCGCTTCGGCCCTGTCCAGCTCGCCCGGTTGGTTGGCATCGAACAGAATCAAGGGGTGCATGTTGCCGTCGCCGGCATGGAACACGTTGGCCACGCGCAGCCCGTATTCTTCGGACAACGCCGAGATGCCTTTGAGTACGCCCGGCAACTCCCGGCGCGGAATGGTGCCGTCCATGCAGTAGTAGTCCGGCGACAGCCGACCCACGGCAGGAAACGCATTTTTGCGACCGGCCCAGAAACGCACGCGTTCGGCTTCATCTTTGGCTTGGCGTACTTCGGTGGCGCCGGCTTTTTCAAGCACGGCGCGAACCCGGTCGCAGTCGTCGTGAACGTCGGCTTCGACGCCATCCAGCTCGCACAACAGAATCGCTTCGGCGTCGACCGGGTAACCGGCGTGGATAAAATCTTCGGCGGCCCGGATCGCCAGGTTGTCCATCATCTCCAGCCCGCCAGGAATGATCCCCTCAGCGATGATGTCGCCCACGGCACGTCCGGCTTTCTCCACGGAGTCGAACGCCGCCAGCAGCACCCGCGCGACCTGGGGTTTGGGCAGCAGCTTGACAGTGACTTCGGTGATGATGCCGAGCATGCCTTCGGAACCGGTGAACAGCGCCAACAGATCGAAGCCGGGCGAGTCCAGCGCGTCCGAGCCCAGCACCATGCGTTCGCCTTCAACGGTCAGGATGTCGACCTTGAGGAGGTTATGCACGGTCAAGCCGTACTTGAGGCAGTGCACGCCACCCGCGTTTTCCGCGACGTTGCCGCCGATGGAGCAGGCGATCTGCGACGAAGGGTCCGGCGCGTAATAAAGGTCGTAAGGCGCGGCAGCCTGGGAAATCGCCAGATTGCGCACGCCGGGTTGAACACGGGCGAAACGTCCGGCGGGATCGATGTGCAGGATCTTGTTGAAGCGCGCCATCACCAGCAGCACGCCTTTTTCCAGCGGCAGGGCGCCACCGGACAGGCCCGTGCCCGCGCCGCGCGCCACGACCGGCACACCGCGCTCGTGGCAGACCTTGAGCAGGGTCTGGACCTGTTCGACCCGTTCCGGCAGCACCACCAGCATCGGGGTGGTGCGATAGGCGGAGAGGCCGTCGCATTCGTAGGGACGCAGTTCTTCCTCGCGATGGAGGATGTCCAGATCGGGCAGTCGCGCTTGCAAGGCCTGTAACAGCTGAGCCTTGTCGATGGCAGGCAACGCGCCATCGACGCGTTCGTCGTACAGAATATTCATGATGGGTTCGCAACCCTGTTGTTTTTATATAAAGCGGTTTTATGTAGGGCCCGTTCTTTGACGGAACGTTCTACCGCTGACTTGCATCATTGGGTGCGGGGGCCTTACTGTCCATGTCTTAAAGCACTGGTCGAACCAGTTTTTTTTGTCATTTGCACAATGGATGTTAAAAAAAACGATGCTTATCAAGCTCTTGGTATCGTGTTTTTCCAACGATATCTTGATATTTATCACTGGTCATACCAGTGGGTCCGGCGTAAATGGATACTGCTTTTCCAATGCTGGATCAAATAACGCTGTTTTGTAGGAGCCGGCTGGCTACCGAATGCGGTCAGGCACAAAGCTAGAGGCTAGCTGACCCTCTGCGTTCGCCAGCACGCCGGGTCCTGCAGGCATGCACAGGATTCACCCCTATCGCGGACGCTGGATCAATGGAAACGCCTGCAAACAAGCTCACGCCTCAAGTTGCCGATGTGGTCAGCGAGCGTATCGAACGGCTGATCGTTGACGGTGTGCTCAAGGTCGGGCAGTTATTGCCCTCCGAGCGACGCCTGACCGAGAAGCTCGGCGTATCGCGCACGGCGCTGCGTGAGGGGCTCAAACTGTTACGTGCCAGAGGCATCATTGAGACGCGGCAAGGCAAGGGCTCGTTCGTCGCCCAGATGGGTGGGCTGGGGCTGACCGCTGCCTCGCCCTTGATGCACCTGTTCGCCTCGCAGCCTCGCACGCTGTACGACCTGTTCGAGGTGCGCAGCCTGCTGGAAGGGGAGTCCGCTCGCCTGGCGGCCTTGCGTGGCACCGACGCTGATTTCGTGCTGATCACCCGGGCCTACGACGCGCTGGTCGCGGCTCACGACCATGAACTGTCGGCCTCTGAACACGCACGCCTCGATCACGCTTTCCATTTGGCGATCTGTGAGGCCTCGCACAACCCGGTATTGGTCCAGACCTTGCGCTCGCTGACCGACCTGCTGCTCAACACGGTGTTTGCGTCCGTCAACAACCTGTACCACCGCGAGGCGCAAAAACGCCAGATCGACCGCCATCATGCGCGGCTGTACAACGCCGTCACCGGGCGTCTGCCGGAACAGGCGCGCAAGGCGGCCGTGGCGCACATTCAAAGCATCTGCGAGAGCCTGCGCGAGATCGAGAACGAAGAGCAGCGACTGGTGCGCGCCACCTTGCGGCTGGAGGGGTGGACCTGACCTTGACAGCTGCCGGGTATTGCCGCAATTTACGCATTGCGTAAACCGTTTACGAATAAAACAAGAAAACAACGCGAAGGCCTGCCCGTGGATCTTTACACCTACTACCGATCAACCTCCAGCTACCGGGTGCGGATTGCCCTCGCGTTGAAAGGGCTGGAGGTCAATGCCATCCCCGTAAATCTGATTCGTGACGGCGGCGAGCATCGCAAACCCGACTACCTGGCAATCAATCCTCAAGGTCGCGTGCCCGCGCTTCGGCTCGACACGGGCGAGGTGATCACCCAGTCGATGGCGATCATCGAATACCTGGACGAACGCGCACCCCTGCCGGCGTTGCTGCCCAAGGATTTGATTCAGCGAGCCCGACATCGAGCAGTGGCCGCGTTGATCGGCTGCGATATCCATCCGCTGCACAACGTCGCGGTGCTCAATCGCTTGCGCGGTCTGGGGCATGACGAAGGCAACGTGACGGCGTGGATCGGACACTGGATTACTGAGGGCTTCGCCGCTGTTGAAGCGTTGATTGGCGACGAAGGCTTCTGTTTTGGCGAAGTGGGCCTGGCCGATGTTTATCTCTTGCCCCAGCTCTACGCCGCACGCCGCTTCACTGTCGACCTGACCGCGTTCCCGCGCATTGGCCAGGTCGAGGCGCTGGCGTTGCAGCATCCGGCCTTTCAGTCTGCGCACCCTGATGCGCAATCCGACAAGCCGGAGTAACCTTTCCCCCATGAAAATCCTCGGTCTGCAATTGATCTTCGGCGACTTCCTCGCCCGCAGCGTACGGGGCATTCCCTGTGCGCCACCCGCTGAACAGTGATCCTCGCCGCTGTGCATCTCACTTTTTAGCAGGAGCAAGACCGTGACTGATCTCTACGAAAACCCGATGGGCCTGATGGGCTTCGAATTCATCGAATTCGCCTCGCCGACCCCCAACACGCTGGAGCCGGTGTTCCAGATGATGGGCTTCACCAAGGTCGCCAACCACCGTTCCAAGAACGTGGCGCTGTACCGTCAGGGGGCCATCAACATCATCCTCAATAACGAGCCTCACAGCGAAGCGTCCTACTTCGCGGCCGAGCACGGTCCTTCCGTGTGCGGCATGGCATTCCGGGTCAAGGATTCGCAGCAGGCCTACAAACGCGCGCTGGAACTGGGGGCTCAACCCATCGAGATCGGGACGGGGCCGATGGAGCTGCGTTTGCCTGCGATCAAGGGCATCGGCGGGGCGCCGCTGTACCTGATCGACCGCTTTGGTGAAGGCACTTCGATCTATGACATCGACTTTGTATTCATCGAAGGCGTGGACCGTCACCCGGAAGGCGCGGGCCTTCAATTCATTGATCACCTGACCCACAACGTCTACCGCGGGCGCATGGCGTACTGGGCGAACTTCTACGAGAAGCTGTTCAACTTCCGCGAAATTCGTTATTTCGACATCAAGGGCGAATACACCGGCCTGACTTCCAAGGCGATGACCGCGCCGGACGGCATGATCCGCATCCCGCTCAACGAAGAGTCTTCCAAAGGCGCCGGCCAGATCGAAGAGTTCCTGATGCAGTTCAACGGCGAAGGCATTCAGCACGTCGCGTTCTTTACCGAAGACCTGATCGACACCTGGGACCGACTCAAGGCACTGGGCATGCGCTTCATGACGGCCCCGCCGGACACCTATTACGAAATGCTCGAAGGGCGACTGCCGAACCACGGCGAGCCCGAAAGCGAACTCAAGGCGCGCGGTATTCTGCTGGACGGCACCTCAGAAGGCGGCAACAAGCGCCTGCTGCTGCAGATCTTCTCGGAAACCCTGATGGGACCGGTGTTTTTCGAGTTCATCCAGCGAAAGGGCGACGACGGCTTCGGCGAGGGCAACTTCAAGGCGCTGTTCGAATCGATCGAGCGCGACCAGTTGCGGCGTGGGGTGTTGACGGCGGATTGATTTCCGTCGTCTGTCGCTGTTCTACCTGTAGGAGCGAATTCATTCGCGAAAAAATGTTTCAGGCGAAAGAGATTTGTCGGTCGTACCGGCCAATCGCGAATGAATTCGCTCCTACAGGTTTGATCGGTGTCCGAGCCGTGTCAGGGATCAGACCTTCGGCATCTCTCCGCCCATCCGTGCGCTGATCGCTTTGGCTGTGTTTAGCAGCTTCTGGGCCGCCAGCGCCTGGCGTTCATTGGTGAGCACCGATGCCGAACCCACCACGGTCACCACGCCCACCAGCTTGTTGCCCATCGCGAACACCGGTGATGACACGGCATTGACGCCCGCCATCAGCAGGCCGTGAATCTGATGCACGCCGGTGCTGCGGATTTCCTGAATGTGGCGGTCGATCTCCTTCAGCTGTTTCGCATTCATGGAAGCCGCTTCCGAGTGTCTCAGCGCTGCTGTCTCGGCGGGCGAGAGGAAGGTGTCGAACACCAGCCCTGTCGAGGAACTGAGCAGCGGCAAGACCGAGCCGATCTGCGTGACCAGCGTCACTGCGCCCAGCGATTGCTCGACATACACCACGGTGGGGCCTTTGTTGCCCCACACCGCGAGGAAGCAGGTTTCATTGAGTTCGTCGCGCAGCGCAACCAGTTCGGGTGCCGAGGTCTTCAGCACATCCAGCTGACTCAGCGCCGCAAGGCCGACCTGCAAGGCGGAGCGTCCCAGCCGGTAGTGGTTGGTCACCGGGTCCTGCTCGGCGAAGCCGCTGTCCACCAACGCCTGCAAGTAGCGATGCACCTTGCTGGCGGGCATGCCGACGTATTCGGCGAGCTTCGACAACGAGGTGGCGGGCGCGAGTTCGGCCAGCGCTTTGAGAATGCCGACCCCGACTTCGGCGGACTGCACTTTCTGTTGGCGCGAGCCTGCGGGGATTGTGGATTCTTCGGTCATGAGCGGGGCGTGCGCCGGTCTGGAAAGGCTGCTTTATAGCTTGACCGACCTGCAAACTCAAATTACGTTATGCGTAATCTGTTTACGTAAAATAAAAACAAGAGGTCGAGATGTTCACAGCACCTGCATCCGAGGCTTTGAGGTATCAATCCGGCTTCGGCAATCAATTCAGCAGCGAGGCCGTGCCGGGCGGTTTGCCGGTGGGACAGAACTCGCCGCAACGCCATCCCCTCGGTCTCTACGCCGAACAATTCTCGGGCACTGCGTTCACCGTCCCCCGCGCCGAAGCCCGGCGTACCTGGCTGTACCGCATCCAGCCCTCGGCCGCGCACCCTCAGTACCAACGTCTGGCACGGCAGATCACCGGCCAGCAGCAAGGTCCGATCACCCCCAATCGCCTGCGCTGGAATGCGTTTGACGTACCCACAGAACCCACCGATTTCGTCGACGGCCTGATCGCCCTGGCGAGCACGTCGGCGGCGGATCAGGCCGACGGCGTCAGCGTGTATGTCTACGCCGCCAACCGCTCCATGCAGCGCGCGTTCTTCAATGCCGATGGCGAATGGTTGATCGTTCCGCAGCAGGGTCGCTTGCGCATTGTCACCGAGCTCGGCCTGCTGGACATCGAGCCTCAGGAAATCGCGGTGATGCCCCGTGGCCTGAAGTTCAGCGTGCAGCTGCTCGACGGCAACGCGCGCGGTTACATCTGCGAGAACCACGGCTCTGCCTTGCGCCTGCCAGACCTCGGGCCGATTGGCAGCAACGGGCTGGCCAATCCCCGCGACTTTCAGGCGCCGGTTGCGCACTTCGAGAACAGCGAGCAACCCACCGAACTGGTGCAGAAGTTCCTTGGCGAACTGTGGAGCACGCAACTCGACCACACGCCTTTCGACGTCGTGGCCTGGCACGGCAACAACGTGCCGTACAAATATGACCTGCGCCTGTTCAACACCCTGGGCACGGTCAGTTACGACCATCCCGACCCGTCGATCTTCACGGTGCTGACCTCGCCCGGCGCGGTTCACGGGCAAGCCAACGTCGACTTCGTGATCTTCCCGCCACGCTGGATGGTGGCGGAAAACACCTTCCGTCCGCCGTGGTTCCACCGCAACCTGATGAACGAGTTCATGGGCCTCATCGACGGCGCCTACGACGCCAAGGCCGAGGGTTTCATGCCCGGCGGTGCCTCGTTGCACAACTGCATGAGTGCCCACGGTCCGGACAACGCCACGGCCGAGAAGGCCATGGCGGTGGACCTCAAACCGCACAAGATCGAACAGACCATGGCGTTCATGTTCGAGACCGGAAAGGTCCTGCGGCCCAGCCGTCATGCGCTGGAATGCCCACAATTGCAAAGCGACTACGATGCCTGCTGGAACGGCATCGCCAGAACGTTCAAACCCTTCGATACGGACAGCCAACGATGAGCACTTCCCGACACCCGCGCAGCTGGGTGACCAGCGCCAACGACCACCCTGATTTCCCGCTGCAGAACCTGCCATTTGGCGTGTTCAGCCGTCCGGGCCTTGGCAAACGTGGCGGGGTGGCCATCGGTGACTTCATTTTCGATCTGCAGATTGCACTGGAGTCAGGATTGTTCAGTGGCGCCGCGCAAGTCGCCGCAGAGGGCGCCAGTCGTGGTCAGTTCAATGAGTTTTTCGCGCTGGGCGCTGCTTCTCGCCAGGCTTTGCGTACCCGCTTGCTGCAGTTGCTGGATGAACACAGCCCGCAGCGCGCGCAACTGCAGGCACTCGGCGACCTGTTGCAACCGATGAGCGACTGCCAGATGCACCTCCCGGCGCAGGTCGGCGATTACACCGATTTCTACGTCGGCATCCATCACGCGATGAACGTCGGCAAGCTGTTCCGTCCTGATAACCCGCTGCTGCCCAATTACAAGTACGTGCCCATTGCCTACCACGGCCGGGCATCGACGCTGTGCGTGTCGGGGACACCGGTCAAACGTCCCCAGGGTCAGACACTCGCACCGGGCGCCGAAGTGCCGGCGTTCGGTCCTAGCAAGCGGCTTGATTACGAGCTGGAAGTGGGCGTCTGGATGGGGCAGGGCAACGAAGCGGGCGAGCCGATTCCGATCGCGCAGGCCAGTCAACACATTGCCGGCTTCTGTCTGCTTAACGACTGGTCGGCGCGCGATCTGCAAGCCTGGGAATACCAGCCGTTAGGGCCCTTTTTGTCGAAGAGCTTCGCCACCAGCATTTCACCGTGGGTGGTGACCGCTGAGGCGTTGGCACCGTTCCGCAGCGCACAACCCGCGCGGCCGGAAGGTGACCCAAAACCGCTGGATTACCTGTTCGATGAACAGGATCAACGGCAGGGTGCACTGGACATCGAGCTGGAAGTGTTGCTGCTCACCGCGCACATGAAACAGCAAGGTCTTGCCCCACAACGACTGGCGCTGAGCAATACGCTGAACATGTACTGGACCGTGGCGCAGATGGTCACCCATCACAGCGTCAATGGCTGCAAATTGCAGCCGGGCGACCTGTTCGGCACCGGCACATTGTCCGGTCCGCACGCCGGGCAATTTGGCAGTTTGCTGGAGATGACCGAGGGGGGAAAACAGGCCATTGAACTGGCAAGCGGCGAGACGCGCACCTTTCTGCAAGCCGGCGACGAAGTGATCCTCAAAGCGCGCTGCCGCAAGGATGGCGAGGTGAGTATCGGCTTTGGTGAATGCCGTGGGGTGGTGGTGGGTTAAGTCGCACAGGCCTTGAGCTCAGCGCCGTTGTGTAGGCGCCTGGCAGATCACCGCGTTCGTCGGAATGCCGCCCAGCCCGAGCTCACACCCACAGGTTTCGCGTGATTTCACACGGCTTTTTGCAGAGACTCGGTCCCTGTAGGAGACGTCCGAGGTTACGAGGGCCGCGAACGCGGAGGGTCATTCACACGATGATGCAGCTGACCCAACGCATTCGCGAGCAAACCTGCGCAGGTTTCGCGTGATTTCCCTGACCTTGCGTATCAATTGAATCCTGAAACCAACGAACCTTCACGAGGCAGGAACCTGCCTTGTCTTTCACCCTGCGGTTTGCCGCCGGCATAACTCAACTGCCCATTGACCCACACCCCATCGATGCCTTCGGCGGCGCGCTTCGGTTCTTTGAAATCGGCGACATCACGAACTGTCTCGGCGTTGAACAGCACCAGATCCGCCCAATAACCCTCACGCACGAACCCGCGCTCATGCAGGCCAAAGCGGGTGGCGGTCAGGCCCGTCATCTTGTGCACGGCGGTGTGCAACGGGAACAGTCCCACGTCGCGACTGAAATGCCCCAGCACGCGTGGGAAGGCGCCCCACAGGCGTGGGTGCGGGAACGGGTCTTCCGGCAGGCCGTCCGAACCGATCATCGACAGCGGGTGTTTCATGATGCGCTGCACGTCCTGCTCGTCCATGCCGTAATACACCGCACCGGCCGGTTGCAGCCTGCGGGCGGCGTCCTCCAGCGACAGATTCCAGTCGGCGGCGATCTCGGTCAGATCACGGCCGCCCTGATCCGGGTGCGGCGTCGACCAGGTGATGGTGATGCGGTGGGCGTCGGTGACCTGCTTCAAATCCAGCGTCGAGGAACTGGCGGCATAGGGATAACAGTCGCAGCCAACGGGATGCGTCAGCGCCGCCTTTTCCAGAGATGCCAATAATTGCGGACTGCGACCCCAGTTGCCGGCGCCGGCGCATTTAAGGTGGGAGATCACCACCGGCGACCGGGCATGACGGCCGATCGCGAACGCCTCGTCCATCGCTTCCAGCACCGGCTCAAACTCACTGCGCAGGTGCGTGGTGTACACCGCGCCGAAGTCGGTGAGTTCCTCGGCCAGTTGCTTGACCTCGTCCGTGTCGGCCGAGTAGGCCGAGGCGTAGGCAAGTCCGGTGGAAAGCCCCAGTGCGCCGTCTTGCAGGCTCTCGCGCAGCTGGTTGCGCATGGCGCTGATCTCGTCGGGCGTGGCCGTGCGGAACAGGTCGTTCAGGTGGTTGCTGCGTAACGCCGTGTGGCCGACCAGGGCCGCGACGTTGACCGCCGGACGCGCCTTGTCCACGGCGTTGCGATAGTCCATGAAACGCGGATAGGCAAAGGCTTTGGCAGGACCCAGAAGGTTCATCGGGTCAGGCGGATCACCGGCCAGGGTGACCGGCGAGGCGCTGATCCCGCAGTTGCCGACGATCACCGTGGTCACACCTTGAGTGATCTTCGGCAGCATGTCCGGGTGACGAATGACCACCGTGTCGTCGTGGGTGTGTACGTCGATGAATCCTGGCGCCAACACCCGACCGGCGGCGTTGATGTCTTCCTTGGCCGAGACGCCGTTCAGGTCGCCGATGCGCTGAATGCGCCCGTCGCGCAGGGCCACGTCGGCGCGGTAGCCCGGGGTGTCGCTGCCGTCGATCACCAGCGCGTCGCGAATGATCAGGTCGTAAAGCATGATTCAGTCTCCAAGCGGCAGGCCGTCGTCGCCGCCGCGGTAATCATCGAGGGCCAGCTTGATGCGCCGCAGCCGCTCCTGATTGTCATCCGGGGCGATCAGCGCAAGCTCGGTGGCGAGCACGTCGATGGTCAGCAGCATGCCGTAGCGCGCTGCCGTGGGTTTATAGATGAAATTGGTTTCGGCGATCTGCAACGGCAGCACCACGTCGGCGAGGCCGGCCAGCGGAGAGTCGGGCAGGGTGATCGCCACGGTCTTCGCGCCGTAACTGCGCGCCAGGGTCACGGCATCGAGCAGCTCGGGCGTGCGACCGCTCAATGAACAGACAATCAGGCTGTGATCCGGACCGAGGGTGGCGGCGATCAGGCGCATCATCACCGGATCGCGGCTGGCAGCGATGGGGTAGCCGAGGCGCACCAGGCGGGTCTGCAATTCTTCGCTGCACAGACTGGAACAGCCGCCCATGCCAAAGCTGTGAATCATGCGTGCCGGGGTCAGCAGGGCGACGGCCGCCTTGAAGCGCGCGTCGTCGAACCCGGCCAGATGCTGGCGCAGCGTCGACTCGATATCGCCGACGATCTGGGTGAAAAATGCCGATTGCTCGGGCGCTTGTTCCGGATTGAGAAAACGTGTGCCAACGCCGCTGGCTTGCGCCAATTGCAGGCGCAAATCCCGCAGATCCTTGCAGCCAATCGAGCGGGCGAACCGCGATAGCGTGGCGCTGCTGACCTCGGCGCGCGCGGCCAGCTCGTCGAGGCTGGCGCTGGCGCAGAACGCAACGTCGCTGAGAATCAGTCGGGCGATGCGGCCTTCACCCGCGCTGAACGAATCCTGGCGAGCGCGGATCTGGTAAAGGATGTCCACTCAGATCACCTGGGCCAGGCCGAGGGTGAAGATGAACGCGATGACGGAAATCAGCGTTTCCAGCACGGTCCAGGTCTTGAAGGTTTGCGCCACGGTCATGTTGAAGTATTCCTTGATCAGCCAGAAGCCGCCGTCGTTGACGTGAGAAAAGATCACCGAGCCCGCGCCGGTGGCCAGCACCAGCAGTTCCGGATGCGGATAGCCCAGCCCCATCGCGACAGGGGCAACGATGCCTGAAGCGGTGGTCATGGCCACGGTCGCCGAACCCGTCGCCACGCGCATCAATGCGGCGAACAGCCAGCCCATCAGCAGCGGCGACAGGTGGAAGTCCTGGGCCAGGCTGACGATCTCGTTGGTCACGCCACTGTCCACCAGAATCCGGTTCAAGCCACCGCCCGCGCCGACCAGCAAGGTGATGCTCGCCGTTGGTGCGAGGCATTCCTGGGTGAATTTGAGGATCGCGTCACGGTTGAAGCCCTGTGCGATGCCCAAGGTCCAGAAGCTTAGCAAGGTCGCCAGCAACAGGGCGATCACCGAATTGCCGATAAACAACAGGAAGCTGTTGAACGCGCTGCCAGGCGTGGAGATCAAGTTGGCCCAGCCACCGAGCAGCATCAGCAACACCGGCAGCAGGATGGTGGTCATGGTGATGGCGAAGCCCGGCAATTGCTTGCGCGGCTCGCGGTCCAGAAACTGCTTGGCCAGCGGGTTTTCGTCGGGCAGCTGAATGTGCGGCACGATGAACTTCGCGTAGAGCGGACCGGCAATGATCGCGGTCGGAATCCCGATGAGGATGGCGTAGAACAGCGTCTGACCGACTGAAGCCTGATAGGCCTGCACTGCCAGCATCGCCGCAGGGTGCGGCGGAACCAGTGCGTGCACTACCGACAAACCGGCGACCATCGGCAGGCCGACCATGAGGATCGAGACACCCACCCGGCGCGCGACCGTAAAGGCGATGGGCACGAGGAGAACGAAGCCGACTTCGAAAAACAGCGGCAGTCCCACCAGGAACGCGATGCAGACCATCGCCCAGTGGGCGTTGCGCTCGCCGAAGCGGTCGATCAGCGTGCGCGCCACCTGCTCGGCGCCGCCGGACTCGGCCATCATTTTGCCGAGCATGGTGCCCAACGCCACGACCAGCGCGATGTGCCCCAGTGTCTTGCCGACGCCACCTTCATAGGAACTGACCACCGAGGTGGCAGGCATTCCGGCCACCAGGGCCAGGCCCACTGAAACGAGGGTGATGACGACGAACGGGTTAAGGCGAAAACGCGCAATCAGGACGATCAGGGCGATGATCGCGATGGCGGCGTAGACCAGAAGAGAAAGACCGGTAGACGGTGGCATGCAACGGTTCCTTGCAGAGAAAGAGGGAGGTCAGGCTTGGCGAAAGGAGGTCAGTCCCTGCGCAGGCAAGCGGTGAAAACAATCTCGGCAGTGGGTGTTGCAGAAGGCGCGCACGGCAAAGCGGGGGTCGAAAAACGACGATCACAGGCAGGCATTATTGTTATCTCTGATTTCGTGATGAAAATTAAATTACACGAAAACGTATAGAAATATCAATTTATGAAAATTAATTTCTTGCGTGATTAGCGCAGGGGTCATCCCGCGCTGAACCGCTCGCGGTACGCCTGTGGCGTCACCGACACCGCGCGCAGAAAGCTTCGGCGCAGCGTCTCTTCCGTGCCAAAGCCGCACCGGTCGGCGATCCGTTTGATCGGTAACGCACTGTCGCCCAACAAGCGCCGGGCGGCTTCAACGCGTAACTGTTCGATGGCGCGTGCTGGCGTGTTTCCCGTATGCGCGCGGTAATGCCGGACGAAGCTACGCTCGCTCATACCCACCTGAGCGGCGAGGGTCGCAACGGAAAGGTCGCTTGCAAGGTTGTCGAGAATCCAGGCGTGAAGGTCGCCAAAGCGGCTGTCCTGTCCACGCGTGGCCTGTTGCATCGACAGCGCGGTGCTGAACTGGGACTGGCCACCGGGCCGCTTGAGAAACACCACCAGGTCGCGCGCCACGGCGAGGGCGATGTTTCGGCCAAGGTCGGCTTCGACCATCGCCAGCGCCAGGTCGATACCGGCCGTGACACCGGCCGAGGTCCACAGCGCTTCCTCGTTGATGAAGATCGGTTCCGGATCGACCTGCAGTGCTGGATAACGCCGGGCCAGTTCGTCGCAGCTGTCCCAGTGGGTCACCACCCGATGCCCGTCGAGCACACCCGCTTCGGCCAGCATGAACGCGCCCGTGCAGACCGATGCCACCCGTCTCGCGCTCGCGGCCTGTGCACGCACCCAGTGCAGCAAACCTTGATCGAGCAACGCGGTGTGTACGCCCCGGCCGCCGGCGATGATCAACGTATCCGACGCTGTATCCGGCAATGGATGGGTGTGCAGACCCAGGCCCGCCGACGAGACCACGCTGCCTTCCTGTTTGGCGATAACGATGGGTGAGTAAGGCGCTGGCAGATTGTTCTCCAGCATCTGCACGTTCGCTGACGCGAAGACTTGCAACGGGCCGCTGACGTCGAGCAATTGCACGTTGGGGAACGCCAGAATGTGGATGGGTCTGGGCTGGTCGGACATGGCGCGCCTCGACGGAAAGGGTTGGCGGAAATTGTGGGTGTTATGGCGTATCCGCCAGAGCGTATCTGGCTACAGTGGATTCGTCCAATTGACCTCACTCAGGAGCACCCCATGACTCTGCATATCGGTTTGCTGGTATTTCCCAAGGTTCAGCAACTGGACCTGACCGGTCCCTACGACGTTTTCGCCACCATGCCTGGTGTCACGGTGCATCTGGTCTGGAAAAACCTCGACCCTCTGCAGTCCAGCAGCAACCTGACATTGACGCCGACCTGCACGTTCGACGACAGCCCTGACTTCGACGTGATCTGTGTGCCGGGTGGCGTCGGCGTGGACGCCCTGATGGAAGACGCCGAAACGCTGGCCTTCATCCGGCAGCAGGCCGCGAATGCCCAGTACGTGACGTCGGTCTGTACCGGCGCGTTGGTCCTTGGCGCTGCGGGGTTGCTGGAAGGCAAGCGCGCAACGACTCACTGGGCGTCCCATGGTTTGCTGGAAAAGTTCGGGGCGATCCCGGTCCAGGAACGGGTCGTTCGCGACGGTAACCTGATGACCGGCGGCGGCGTGACCGCGGGCATTGATTTCGCCTTGACGTTGATCAGCGAAATCTTCGACGCAGACACATCCCAGACCATTCAACTGCAGCTGGAATACGCCCCCGCGCCACCGTTCGATGCCGGTCGCCCGGATACAGCGCCTGCCCGCGTGCTGGCGATTGCCACGGAGCGGGCAACGCCGGGATTGGTGGCACGTCGGCAGATTGTCGAGCGGGTGACAGCGGGCCGTCGTTAAGCCTGCGAGCACGCGGCGGGGATTTCGTACCAGCACAAGAACAGGTCCAGTGCCGATTCCACCACAGACACCTGCTCTTCGGGTGTCAGCAGCGGTTTATTGAGGGTGACTTGCGGCCAGAAGGCGAAGGCCTTGAGCAGCGCGTGAATCTGTGACGCGGCAAAACCGGGTTCGACGGCCTTGAGGCGGCCGTCCTGCTGGGCGCCGCGGACCCAGACCGTGAACGTCTCCTCTCGCTCGTTCAGACGGTTGACCCACGCCTGAGCGCGCTCCGGGGAGTGAATGGTCGCGCCGATGGCGACGCGCGCCAGGTCGATGAAATTGCTGTCGCCGAGGGTCTTCATCTTGGCGTCGAGCAAGTCGCGCAACTGGTCGCGCAACGGCAGGGCGGGGCGGTAGATCGCTTCGGGCTGTGCGGTGGCGCTGGCCCACAGGCGCTGAAGCATCTCGGCAAATAGCTCTTCCTTGCTCGGGAAATGGTTGTACACCGTGCGCTTGGAGACTTCGGCCCGTGCCGCGATGCGGTCCATGCTGGTGACCTCGAAACCGTTGTCGCGGAATTCGGCAATCGCCGCCATCACAATGGCTTCACGTTTTCGGTCGGTCAGTCGCAGGGGAGCAGTCATGGCATCGCTTCTAAAGGTATACGCAGGCCGGGGAAATCCCGAGAAGAAAATTACACCGGGCAGTTTACTTCTCTTTGACGATCGTGCAAGCTTGAAACTACACTGTGTAGTGTAAAACACTGTTACAACTTGCCGCTTACTTCTTTCCGTCGTATGCAACATTCTGCAATGCGTCCGCCCTTGCAGAAACCTCCACCCGTTTCATGGAGTCAGCACCTCATGGCCTCGATCGAAAAAAACCTCGATAACGCTTCCTCGTTGCCCGTTCTGTCCCGGCAAGAGGGCCGCTATCTCAATCACAAGCCGATGAAGCGCTCCGGGTTTCTCAAGACAGTGCGCATCTTCTGGAACGCGATGGTCAATAAGCCCCGCCACACCCGTCCTGTGGGTGAGATTCCGGTTCAACCGCTGTCGCGTCAGCAATTGCTCGCGGCCCCGAACAACACGGTGTATCGCCTGGGCCATTCAACGGTGTTGCTGAAGCTGCGCAATCAGTATTTCCTGACTGATCCAGTCTTCGCCGAACGGGCGTCGCCGATTCAATGGGCCGGCCCCCAGCGTTTCCACCAGCCGCCGATCAGCCTGGAAGACCTGCCGCCCCTTAAGGCTGTGATCCTGTCGCACAATCATTACGACCACCTCGATCACATGACCATTCAGGTGCTCAAGGACAAAGCCGAGCACTTCATCGCGCCTCTGGGTGTGGGCGATACGTTGATCAAGTGGGGTGTGGACGCGAAGAAGGTTCAGCAGTTGAACTGGTGGGAGTCGACCGAAATTCATGGCATTCGCTTTGTCGCAACGCCCGCGCAGCACTTTTCAGGACGCAGCTTCAGCGACGGTAATCAAACGCTGTGGTGTTCGTGGGTGATGATCGATGGTGACCAACGGATTTTTTTCAGCGGGGACACCGGTTATCACAGCGGTTTCAAACTGATCGGCGAGCAATACGGCCCCTTCGACCTGACGCTGATGGAAACCGGCGCCTACAACGTTGACTGGCCGGATGTGCATATGCAGCCGGAAGAAACCTTGCAGGCGCACATCGACGTTCGCGGTAAATGGCTGCTGCCGATCCACAACGGAACGTTCGACCTGGCGATGCACGCCTGGCACGAGCCATTCGACCGTATCCTGGCGCTGGCCTGGGATCGCAGCATCTCGATCACCACGCCGGAAATGGGCCAGCCGTTCTACCTCCAGTACCCCAGCCGCGGCGAGGCATGGTGGATGAAGGTCGAGAAGGCCGTTGAATCCGAGGCGCCACGTCGCCGCGGTCGTCGCTGCGATCGGCAGCAGGCCACCAGTCGAGGTTAATGGCCGGGATCAGGGTTTGTTGCGATTCTGATCCCGATCCTGTTCGCTGCCATCTGGCTGGGCCGGGTGGCGGGGCTGTTCACCCTGCTGGTTGGCCTGCTTGTGCTGCTCGCCCACTTTCCCGGCATTTTCCGGCTGGTGGTCCAGGTCTTCACGGCTGGATTCTTTGGGCATCATGTGTTCTCCATTATTAACAGTTGAGCTGAAAGCGCGCGGCCCCAGTGGCTGTGGCCTGCGCCGTTCACTGGCTTAGCTGTTTGATCAGCATCAGCGCTTCGTCCCTGAACAAGGGTTGTTTCATACGCTCAGCCAAAAGCGCGACTTCACGTTCGCGGTCGCACCCCACGACGCTCTCTACCACGCCCTGTTTACAGATCAGCGCCAGGAAAGAGAACGTTTCGGGTTCGCCGAGATAGACGATGTCGTCCCAGTCTTGGGCATGTCCCAGACAGTCCAGACGTTTGCCGAAGTGATACGTCCAGAAGTAGGGCACATCGCAATAGTGCACGTCGCCGCCGAGCATATTGCTCGCGGCGACACGCGCCTGTTGTTGTGCCAGACGCCAATGTTCGATGCGCTGCGGGGCGTCGTTGACCGGAAAGGTCGCGATGTCGCCGGCCGCCCACAAACCCTTGCCTGCCTGCATTCCGGCATCCACCAACAGAGATCCGTCCTCTTCGAGCTCGACGCCGTCGATGAACTGAGTCGCCGGCGCTACGCCGATGCCGATCAAGGCAAGATCGACCGGCATCCGCTCTCCGTTGCTCAACACTGCCACGTCCAGGCGTTTTTTGCCTTTGTCCACGTCACCTTCGAAACGGCTGACCTCGACATGGGTGCGGAATAACACCCCGTTCTTTTCATGCAACGCACGGATCGCCTTACCGATTCGCTCGCCAAGCTGTTTCACGAACGGCACCTCGTGGCGGGCGATGACCGTCACTTTCACGCCGTGCTTACGCAATGCAGACGCCGCCTCCAGGCCGAT